>CAZIOD010000073.1:0-14072 GCA_964540785.1 uncultured Terricaulis sp. | reverse complement strand
CGACTGCAAGGAAGCGTCGCGCAATTCGTGCCTCAAGAAGTAGAAAGACGACTGAAGGCCAAATTCGGGGTGTCTTGATGCTGCGCTTGGGTGGGTTATTGGCCGCTGCGGCTCTTGCAGTGGGCCTCATGTCGGGATTTGACGTGGCTTCGGCGCAGACGCCGGACCCGCGAAATTGGCGTCAGCTGAATCCGGAAGAAACGCTGTACATCGATACCGTCCACGGCCGGATCGTTATCGAACTCTATCCCGAAGTGGCGCCGCGCCACGTCGAGCGGATCAAGGTGCTGACGCGCGCAGGCTATTATGACGGCCTTACTTTCCATCGCGTCGTCGACGATTTCATGGCCCAGACCGGCGATCCGCTCGGCACGGGCGAAGGTGCGTCGAGCCTGCCGGACTTGTCAGAGGAGTTCATGTTTCGTCGCGGCGCCGACATGCCGTTCATTCAAGCCGCTGAACAGAGCCGGGCTCGGCTCGGCTTTTACAAGACGTTGCCGATCGAAAGTCAGCCCGACGCGCAAATGGCCGTGACTTCCGATGGGCGCGTGTCCGCAAATGCAATCCACTGCCAGGGCGTCGTCTCCATGGCGCGCGCTGAGGATGTGAACTCCGCCAACAGCCAGTTTTTCATCATGCGCGCGCCGAACACCGCGCTCGACAAGCGCTATTCGATATTCGGACGGGTGGTGTGGGGCCTGGATGCCGTGATGCAGCTTGCCGTCGGCAATCCTCCGCCGAATCCAGACCGCATGCTCGCGGTCCGCATTGCCTCGGACTTGCCGGAAGCGGAGCGCGCGCCAATTTACGTGCTGCGCACGGACGGTCCGGACTTTCGTGACCTGATCGACGAGACGCGCCGTGAGCGTCGCGCCGATTTTTCGGTGTGCGACGTTCAGATTCCCGCGCGCGTGCCGCGCAGCAACGACAGAGAGAGACGCTGGTGGTCGATCATTCCTTTCATACCCTGAGCCTCGAGCTCGATACCGGCCCGGTGAAAATCCGCTTGCGTCCGGACCTCGCTCCGCAACACGTGCAGCGGATCGGTGAGCTGGCGAATGAGGGCTTCTATAATGGCGTCCCGTTTCATCGTGTGATCGACGGCTTCATGGCCCAGGGTGGCGACGGCAAGAACCGTAACGGCACCGGCGGGTCGTCGAAGCCGAATCTGAAGGCGGAATTCTCGCCCGAGCCGCACGTCCGCGGCGTCTGTTCGATGGCGCGTACGAACGATCCGAACTCAGCCAACAGCCAGTTCTTCATCTGCTTCGACGATGCGCGCTTCCTGGATGGCAAGTACACGGTCTGGGGCGAAGTGGTCGAAGGCATGGAGAATGTCGATGCGCTCCCCAAAGGCGAGCCGCCGCGCAATCCTGGCAAGATCGTTACCGCGAAAGCGGAATAGCACGCCAGGCGTCGAAGGGCCGAGCTTGCGCCTAACCAGTAGCGCCTGATGCGCGTCGACCTGTTCGACTTTGAACTGCCGGAGGATTTGATTGCGCTTCGTCCGGCGCGGCCGCGCGATGGCGCACGGCTCCTGCATGTGCGCGCCGATGGGACATTAGAAGATCGCATCGTACGTCACGCTCCGAGCCTACTGCGGGCCGGCGACCTGCTGGTGTTTAATGACACCAAGGTCATCCCTGCGCGGCTCACCGGCTTTCGCGTGCGCGAAGATTCCAGCGTCGCGGCGGAGGTCACGCTTTTGCGCCGCCTCTCGTCCTCCGCGTGGACGGCATTGGCGAAGCCGGGCAAGCGCCTGCAGGAAGGCGACCGCATCCGTTTCGGCATGCAGAACGATCGCGCCTGTCTGCTTGGCGCGTTGGACGCCACGGTGAAGCATAAGGGCGATGAGGGCCAGATCACGCTCGGCTTCGATCTCTCCGGCCCGGATCTGGACGACGCAATTGCTGCCGCCGGCGCGATGCCTCTGCCGCCTTACATCGCCGGCAAACGGACGCCCGACGAAGAGGACCGTGTAGACTACCAGACAGTCTATGCCGCCAATGAGGGCGCCGTCGCCGCGCCAACAGCCGGATTGCACTTCACCGAGGACCTGCTGACGCGTCTCGATGAAGCGGGTGTGGATCGCGTGCATGTCACGCTGCATGTCGGGGCCGGCACTTTTCTGCCGGTCAAGGAGGACGACACGAGCCGGCACCGGATGCATGCCGAGTGGCGCGATGTGCCGGCGTCTGCCGCCGACGCCATCAATCGGGCCAAGGCCGAGGGACGGCGGGTCATCGCCGTGGGCACGACGGCGCTACGGTCTCTGGAATCTGCCGCAGATGAGCCTGGACGTGTGCGCGCAGAGAGCGGCGACACGGACATCTTCATCACGCCGGGTTATCGTTTTCGCGTTGCCGATGGCCTCTGGACCAACTTCCATCTGCCGCGCTCGACGTTGTTCATGCTGGTTTCCGCGTTTGCTGGCCTCGATCGAATGAAGGCTGCCTACGCGCACGCGATAGCGCAGCGCTATCGATTCTATTCCTACGGCGACGCCAGCCTGATATGGCGCCCGCGATGACGGCTTTCCCCTTCAGTATCGACGCCCGCGACGGCGCAGCGCGCGCCGGCGTGCTCAAGACGCCGCGCGGCGACATCCGCACGCCGGCGTTCATGCCCGTTGGCACAGCGGGCGCCGTGAAAGGGCTGACCGCAGAGCAAGTGGCGGCTACCGGAACGGACATCATTCTCGGCAACACCTACCACTTGATGCTGCGCCCCGGCGGCGAGCGTCTCGCCCGATTGGGCGGTTTGCACGATTTCATGCGCTGGAGTGGGCCGATCCTCACCGACAGCGGCGGTTATCAGGTGATGTCGCTCGCGCAGCTGCGCAAACTGGACGGCGATGGCGTCACATTTCGCAGCCATGTCGACGGAGGCGAACATCGCCTGACGCCGGAGCGTGCGATGGAGTTGCAGGCGGACCGGATCGGCGCCGACATCGCGATGCAGCTCGACGAGTGTCCGGCCCTGCCTGCGCCGCGCGAGACGGTGCAGAAAGCGATGGAGCTGTCCTTGCGCTGGGCGGAGCGCTGCAAGCGCGCGTTCGGCGCACGGGAGAAGCAGAACCTGTTCGCGATCGTGCAGGGCGGGACCGATGCCGAACTGCGCCGGATCTCTGCGAACTCTCTCGTCGCACTCGGTTTCGATGGATATGCGATCGGCGGTCTTGCTGTTGGCGAGGGGCAGGAAGCGATGCTGGCCACGCTGGAGAACACCGCGCCGCTACTGCCCGAAGACCGGCCGCGTTATCTGATGGGCGTGGGCAAGCCGCTCGATATCGTCGAAGCTGTCGCGCGCGGCGTGGACATGTTCGACTGCGTGCTGCCTACCCGCTCGGGGCGGCACGGCCAAGCGTGGACCGATGCCGGCCCGCTGAACATCACGAACGCACGATACGCGGAAGATCTCTCGCCGCTCGATGAAAACCTGGATTGCCCGGCAAGCAGCGGCTATTCGAAAGCGTACCTGCATCATCTGTTCAAAGCCGGCGAATTACTGGGCCAGGTTCTGCTGTCCTGGCACAACGTGGCGTACTATCAGATGTTGATGGCCCGTCTGCGCACGGCGATCGCCGCCGGTCGGCTCGGGGAGTTCCGCGCGGCTTTCAGAGCGCGGATTGTTTAGTTCACCGGACGCTCTCGTCCTTCTCGCGCCTGATGCGGCTGAGGCGGGGGCGGCGGTATGATGCCGGGGCAGCCGAGCGAGGCGCCGTAACCGCGCAGGAAGGTGCGGCGTTGCTGGCCGTTGGCGAAAGCCCGCAGCGCCTCACGCTCGGCGCGGCTCGCGCCGGAAATGCGCCGCACCCAGGAGCGGAACGGGATCAAATCTTCAGCAGTGCTTTCGACTGCCTCGATGGTTTGTTCTTCCAGGAAGTCACCGCCGCGGTCCCAAATGTTTCGGTCAGGTCCTGGCTGGTAGCTTTCGCGACCGAGCACGCCGTCGAGTTGGCCGATTTCACGCGTCACGGCGGCGCAATCGGAAAGCGTCCCGGTCGAATAGGGATATTGCAGATTGCGCAGCAGAAGCGGGATTTCCGGCCGCATCACATTGACGTCACGCAGCGGGATGTAAGCCGCGTCGGCTACGCCGCGGCGCGTGTCCGCCGTACGGCCGCTCGAACACGCCGTCAGCGCCGCGCACAGCGTCGCTGCGACGACAATCCGGAACACGAGCCCAGTCCGCATATCCCGCTCCACCTTAAGGCGGCCAGCCTATACCTTTTCCACCTGGCCACGCCAATGCGGCGAGACAGGGACTGGCCGGCGCGGTACTTCCAGCCCATGCTTCCGGTCGACGAAGTTCTCCCCGACTTGCGCAGCGCGCTCGCCCGGCGCAGCGAGGCCGTCCTGGTAGCGCCGCCGGGCGCCGGGAAGACGACGCGCGTGCCGCCAGGCCTGCTGGACGAACCTTGGGCGCAAAACGGCAAGATCATCCTTTTGTCGCCGCGGCGCATAGCGGCGCGCGCGGCCGCTGCGCGAATAGCCGGCGAACGCGGCGAACGCGTCGGTGAAACGGTGGGGTATCGCGTGCGTCTCGATGCGCGGGTCGGCCCTAGAACACGGATCGAGATCGTCACCGAAGGCGTGTTTACGCGGATGATTCTGAACGATCCCGAACTGCACGGCGTCGCGTGCGTAGTATTCGACGAGTTCCACGAGCGCAGTCTCGAGGGCGATCTTGGGCTTGCGCTTGCGCGCGATGCGCAAACTGGGCTGCGTCCGGATCTCCGGATCGTGGTGATGTCGGCGACTTTGGACGCAGCCCGGGTGGCGGCGTTGCTCGATGATGCGCCTGTGATCGTGAGCGATGGGCGGATGTTCCCGGTGCGCTACGTATATCGCCCGCGCGACCCGCGCCGGCCATTGGAGCAGGAGGTCGCCGGCGCGGTGCGCGCAGCGCTCGCGGCCGAGCGCGGCAGCGCACTGGTTTTTCTTCCTGGCGCGCGGGAAGTCGAACGCACGGCCGAAACGCTGCAGGCATCTATCGATGATCCCGAAATCGATGTGCGGGCTCTCTATGGCGCGATGGCGCCCGCCGAGCAGGACGCAGCGATCGCGCCGGCGCCAGCAGGGCGGCGCAAAGTCGTGCTCGCGACCTCGATTGCCGAGACCAGTCTCACGATAGAAGGCGTACGCATTGTTGTAGATTCCGGACTGTCCCGGCGCCCGCGATACGAACCTGCGCTCGGTTTGTCGCGGCTTGAGACAGTGCGCGCCAGCCAGGCCGCAATTGCGCAGCGTGCCGGCCGAGCCGGCCGGCTGGAGCAGGGTGTATGCTGGCGATTGTGGAGCGAGGGGGAAACACGCGCATTGCCGCCATTCGATCGGCCGGAGATTCTGGATGCGGACCTTTCACCGTTAGCGCTCGACCTGGCCGCGTGGGGCGTGCGCGAACCGGCAAGTCTCGCTTGGCTCGATCCGCCGCCCAAGCCGGCATGGACTGAGGCGATTTCGCTGCTCAAGCGCATTGGCGCCGTTGACGCGGCCGGTCAGTTGACGCCGCACGGCGCCGCGACGGCGCGCTTGCCGTTGCCGCCGCGACTCGCGCACATGGTGATCGCCGCGGCGGAACAAGAGGACGCGTTGCTTGCTGCGCGCATAGCGATAGTGCTGACCGAACAAGGCCTCGGCGGCCGCAGCGTCGACTTGCGCGAGCGCTTGCACCGCTTTGCAAAGGAGCGCGGCCGACGCGCCGACGCGGCGCGCCGGCTGGCTGAACGGATCGCGCGCGCCGCTGCGGGCGACGATCGACATCGGCAGGCCGAAAGCTCAGTCGAGGAAGAGCGGGCGGGCGCGGTGGTCGCGCGCGCGTTTCCGGACCGGATTGCGAAGGCGCGCGGCGAGGGGTTTCTTATGGCCAACGGGCGCGCAGCGGCGATCGATCCGGCCTCGCCGCTTGCGCGCGAACCCTATGTTGTGGTCGCGGATGTCGCGGGCGCCGCCGGACGTGCGCAGGTCTTGTTGGCCGCGCCAATCGCGTTGTCGGATATCGAGGCGCTGGTCGCCGAGCAGATTGAGACCCGAGCGACGGTCTCGATTGATGCTGAAACGGGCGCCCCGCGCGGAAGACGGGCTCGGCGCTTCGGCCAAATTGTGCTGTCGGAGACCCCGCTCGACCGTCTGAGCGGCGCCGAGCTCGAGACGGCGCTGCTCGATGCGGTGAAGAACCAGGGCGTGCACATGCTGCACTGGGACGAGCTCGCGATGCAGTCGCGTGCGCGCGTCGCGTTCATGCGCGCACGCGAAGGCGGGGTTTGGCCGGACTGGGGCGACGCGGCGCTTGTGTCGTCCGCGGATGAATGGCTGGCGCCTGCTCTTCGCGGCGCAAGCACTCTGCTATCGGTAGATGTGTCGCGCGCCTTGCTGTCGTCGCTGCCTTGCGACTTGCGGAAACGACTCGACGATTGGGCGCCCGCGAAGTGGGAAACGCCGGCAGGGTCATTGTTGACGATCGACTATGCCGCCGAGGGCGGCCCCGCGCTCGATGTGCGTCTGCAAGAACTGTTTGGCCAGGACCGCCACCCGAGCATCGCCGGCGGACGCGTGCCGTTGACGCTTCGGCTCTTGTCGCCGGCGCACCGGCCGGTGCAGACCACCCAGGACCTGCCCGGCTTCTGGCGCGGCTCGTATGCAGCTGTGCGTAATGAGATGCGGGGACGCTATCCCAAGCATCCCTGGCCGGAGAATCCGCTGACCGCCCCGCCCACGCGGCGCGCCAAACCGAGAGGGTCGTAATGCAAATACCGACGATCGCGGACGTTCGCGCTGCGGCAGAGCGGATCAAGGGCATTGCCGTGCGCACGCCGCTTTTACGCAGCGATGCGCTCGACGAAGTGCTGGGAGCGAAGGCGTTCGTGAAGGCGGAAAACCTGCAGCGCGGCGGCGCCTTCAAAATGCGCGGCGCCGCCAACGCCATCGCAGCGTTGGCGCCGGAGGTTCGGGAGCGCGGCGTCATTGCCTATTCCTCCGGCAATCATGCGATTGCCGTGTCCACCGCAGCGAAGCTATTCGGCATCCAGGCGACTATCGTGATGCCGGCTGACGCGCCGCTGATCAAACTCGAAACCACGCGCGGCAACGGCGCTGCCGTCGTGACGTACGATCGCGTCAGCGAGAGCCGCGAGGAGATCGGCGGGCGCATTGCGGCCGAAACCGGCGCCAGCCTGATCCGGCCCTTTGACGACGCTAACGTGATCGCGGGGCAGGGCACCGCGGGACTTGAGATCGGTGAAGAAATCTCGCCCGACATCGTGCTCTCTCCCGGCAGCGGCGGAGGATTGTCGACGGGCGTTGCGCTCGCGTTGCCCGCCGCGGAAATCTACGCTGTTGAGCCGGAGGGGCACGACGACATCGCGCGCACGCTCGCGGCCGGCTCGATACAGCGCAACGCCCCCGGCATCCGCTCGATCTGCGATGGGTTGCTGACCGAGCAAATGGGCGAGATCACGTTCGCCATCGCTCGCGAGCGGTTCGCCGGCGCGGCCGCCGTTTCGGATGCGCAGGTGCGCCGCGCCATGCGGTTTGCATTCCGGCACTTGAAGCTTGTGCTTGAACCATCGGGGGCCGCGGCGCTGGCGGCGGCGCTCGAAAGCAAGGTCGCATGCGAGGGGCGCACGGTTGCGATCCTCGCCAGCGGCGGCAATGTCGACGAAGCGACCTTTATGAGCGCGCTCCAACAGGCGTGATTAACGTCCGCGCCGCAAATCCTCCTCAATTCGTATCGGCGTCGGTTCGCCGGCGAGGCGGTGGCGATAGACCTGCAGGTTTTCGAGCACGCGCTGCACGTAGTTACGGGTCTCCGCAAACGGGATGAGTTCGACCCAATCGACCACATCGACCGAACGCGAGCGCGGGTCGCCCCAATCGGCGATCCACTCGCGTGCGCGACTTGAGCCTGCATTATACGCGGCGATCGCCAGCACATACGATCCGTTGAAATCGTCGATCAAATCCCCGAGGTGAGCCGATCCCAGCGTCATATTGTATTGCGGGTCGCTGGTGAGCGACGAGCGCTGATAACTCATGCCGATACGCCGGGCCTGCATCTGGGCGGTCGAAGGGATGAGCTGCATCAGGCCGTGCGCGTTGGCGTGTGAGACCGCGCCCGCGTCGAACTCGCTCTCCTGGCGGATGATCGCCAGCACCAGCGCCGGTTCGGGCCGCCCGCCAGGACGCACGCTGGAGGGCAGGTCGATCAGGGGATACGCGGCGCTCGTGGCTACAACGTTGCGGAACAGGCCCGCTTTCGCACTGCGCAGAGCGGTGCGGGCGTACGATTGCTCGCGCGCCATTTGCGCGAGAAGTTCAATTTCTTGCGGGTCGTCGAGCGTATCGTCCAGGTAGAACGCGATCGACTCGAAGTCGCGCTGCGCCCCGACCGCCGCCATCAACCGCAACGCCCGCACCAATTCGCGGCTTTCGAAGCGATTGCGCACTTCATCACTGATGCGCGTGGTGTCCGGCAGGCTAAGCGTCGCCGTGCGGCTGCCGCGGGTCGCGGCGAGCTGGCCGTAATAGGTGAAGTTGTAGCGCGCCGCCTGGTCGAGCAGCGTCTCGGCTTCGTCGCGCCGGCCAAGCGCTTCGGCGGCCTGGGCGCGCCAGTACAGCGCGCGCGACTGGCTGACGGGCGATGAGACGTTTTCGCTGAGATGGGCGAAATGCTCGGCTGCACGTTGCGGCTGGTCGAGAAAACGAAGGCTCAACCACCCTGACAGCCACTCGGCGTCGGCAAAGGCCTCGCCGGAACTGAGTCCATGATTGGAGACCAGACGATAGGCCAGCTGATAGTTTCTCGCACGCAACGCCCGCGGAACATAGAGCCGTCGTTCGTTGAAGATGTCGTCACGCGCCGCCACGGGCGCCTCGCGCGGGTCGATCTGCGCCGCGAGCTGCATGGCGTCCACGGGCTGATCCGTCCGGCGCCGGTATTGGACGCGGTCGTACATGAAGCCGGGATCGTCCGCGCGCGACGAGGGTACGGCGTCGACGGCGGCCTGCAAACCGCGTCGCTGGCGGGTTTGCATGGCGATGCGAGCCGTGACGACCGACCGATCCGCCGGCGAAAGCTGTGACATGAGCTGGCGCGCCTCGCTGCGCCGGCCGCGCCACAAGAGGATATCAGCCCGCGCAGCATGGTCTTCGCGCGTGAAATTCTGACTGAACTCTGCGAGCGCGCGCGCTTCAGCGTTGGATGTCAGCGTATCCTCGCGCCAGGCCGCCCGGGCGATCTCGATCGCCTCCGACCGTTGACCCGAATCCTTCAACGCGACCGCCAGCGCGACGCGCCCATCGCCCGAGACGGGACCTCCATCCTGGCGCAGGAAGCCAATCCGCTCTTCGGCCGAGAGTCGCGTATCGAGAATGGCCTGCTCTGCGCGCGCGCGCATGTTGGTGCGGCCCGGCCAGCCCTGAAGGTCGTTCAGCGCATTGCGGAGATCCGAAAAATAGAGCGGCGCATCCGACGCCGTCGCGAGACGCCATTGCAGCATGCGGCGCACCAAGGGGTCGGTGGCGCCGTCGCGCAGCGTCATGAGCCCGGTCCAGTCGCGCGACTCCGCCGCCGCCAATCCGTCGCGCAAGCGCATGCGTTCGGAGTCCGAGACGCGCGGCGGCGGGGTGTAGGAGACGACCTCCGCCGCAGTCGGGGCCGGCGCCGCAGCATCCTGTTGGCCGGCGCTGGACCCGGCCAACAGGCAGCTCGTAGCGGCCGCCACAGTCGCGACGCGGATCAGTCTTAGCATAACCATCGACACCCTCTGCTTCGTCCTGAAACAGACGCGGCCCGCTGGTGGCCGGCGGGCTCGCACTTTAACCTCGCCCGACACTGTGGCAGGAATCGCGCCAATGCCAGACCATCCGCCACGCCCTGCCGCCTTTTACGGTTCTATTCCGGCGCTTATTACGCCATTTCGCAACGGAATCGTAGATGAACGCGCGTTCCAGGCCCTTGTGGAACGGCAGATCAAAGAGGGTTCGCACGCTCTCGTGCCGTGCGGCACGACCGGCGAAAGTGCAACACTCAGCGCAGCTGAGCACGTGCGCGTCGTGGAACTGTGTGTGGAAGCGGCGGCAGGCCGAGTTCCGGTCATCGCGGGGGCCGGATCAAACAATACAGCGCACGCCATCGAGTTGGCCAAAGCTGTGAAAAAGGCCGGTGCCGACGCCGCGCTTGTGGTTGCGCCCTACTACAACAAGCCGAGCCAGGACGGGCTGGTGGCGCACTTCAGCGCCATCGCCGGTGCGGTGGATATCCCTATTGTCGTTTACAACGTGCCGGGGCGCACAATCACCGACATCGGCGTCGAAACGATGGGTCGGCTGGCGAAACTTTCCAATGTGGTCGGCGTCAAGGACGCGACCAGCGATCTGAGCCGCGTCGCGCGCCATCGCGCATTGTGCGGCGAAGCCTTCATCCAACTTTCAGGCGAGGACTCCAGCGCGCTCGGATTCAACGCCCATGGCGGAAAGGGCTGTATCTCGGTGACGGCGAACGTGGCGCCGCGGCTCTGCGCGGAAATGCAGGAGGCGAGCTTGCGCGGCGATTTCGCGGCCGCGCGCGCGATCGACGATACGCTGGCGCCGCTGCACAAGGCGCTGTTCTGCGAACCCTCTCCGGCGCCGGCGAAGTTTGCGTGTTCGCTGCTGGGATTGTGCGGCGATGAGCTCCGCCTGCCGCTGACGCCTTGCAGCGAGGCCGGCAAAGCGCAAATCAAGTCGGCGATGATGCGCGCCGGCTTTATCTGACGCGTCATGGCAAAAAAGCCCGAGCCGGAACGCAAGCTCATCGCCGAGAACAGGCGCGCGCGTTTCGACTACATGATCGAAGACACGCTCGAGGCGGGCATTCAATTGGTCGGCACGGAGGTGAAGTCGCTGCGCAGCGGCCGGGCCAATATTGCCGAAAGCTACGCCAACCCCGAGCAAGGCGAACTGTGGCTGATCAACGCCACTATCCCGGAATATCCGCCGGCCGGGCAGTTCAATCACGATCCACGTCGGCGCCGTAAATTGCTGGTTCGCGGACGCGAATTGAGGCGCCTCATGGGAGCTGTCGACCGAGAGGGCCGCACTCTCGTTCCGCTCAGGCTCTATTTTAACGCGCGCGGGATTGCTAAACTCGAACTCGCCCTCGCCAAGGGCAAGAAGGCGCATGACAAACGCGAGGCGACGAAGGACCGCGAATGGAAACGCCAACAAGCGCGGTTGATGCGGGAAAAAGGCTGACGCGCAGCACCGCTGCGGCCGCCCTCTCTGCGGCGCTCGCAGCGTGTGCGCCTGCAGATCCCTCGGTAACGCTGGAACAAAAGCTCCTACAGTGCGAGCAAGGAACGTTCGCCGACCAGAGGATCGCCGCCTGCACGGCCGCGCTTACCGCGTCGAACCTCGATCCATTGCAGCGGGCGAACGCGCTCGTCCAGCGCGGCATGCTGCGCGCCGAACAGGGCCAATATGGCCGCGCTGTAGCCGATTTCGGCCGCGCGCTCAGAATAGACGCGACGAACGCCGATGCGCTTGCCGAACGCGGCGCTGTGCATCAGATGCGCGGGTCCTATGACTTCGCCATGCGCGATTTTCAGGCGGCGCTGGCCATCGATCCCGATCACTTCATCGCCGCGTACCGGCGCGACCAGGCGATGCAAGGCAGGGGCGATCAAGTCCGTCAGCAAATTGCGCGTTTGACAGAGGCGCTCGAACGCGACCCCGATAATAGTGCTATGCTAAACAATCGCTGCTGGATCCGCGCCGTCAATGACGAGGATCTCAATGCTGCGCTCGACGACTGCAACGCCGCGCTGCGTACGGCGCCTCAGTCTGCCGCCGCGCTGGACAGCCGCGGGCTCGTGCACCTGAAGCGCGGCGATTACCAGGCGGCTTTGGCCGATTACGAGGCCGCGCTGAGGTTGCAGCCGCAGCGCGGCCACTTCCTGTTTGGACGCGGCCTCGCGCGCGTTGCGTTAGGCCAAGTCGAAGAAGGCAAGGGCGATCTCGCCGCGGCCGAGACTGCCGAGCCGGGGGTCGCGCGAGCGTATGCGGAGTATGGCTACACGCCAGCGCATGCGAGACGCGCCGCGCAACCTGTAGACCAGGTGGCGGTGATAGAACCCTAGGTCTCAATCAGGGCTCTTGCCCGAGCCACCACCGCTTCGAACATATCGGTCGTCAGGCGCCGTGTCTGCGTGTTGTAGCGCGAGCAATGGTAGCTGGAGATGAGTATCCGTCCAGTCGGCAGCGTGGCTTCGGCGCCATGCGAAAATCGCGCGGCGGAGGGTCTAAGCCCGTGCCCGCGCAACACGCTTTCATGTGCGATCGAGCCCAGCGCCAATATCGCTTTGAGGCGCGGCAGGGCGGAGAGGCGTGCGCTCAAGAATGGCCTGCAGGTGGCGATTTCGGCCGGCGTTGGCTTATTCTCCGGCGGCGCACAGCGGACCGCGTTGGTGACGATGGCGTCGATCAGGCGGAAACCATCGTTGGGGTCGGCGCGATAGACGCCTTCAGCAAAGCCAAACTTCTTCAACGTGCCGTACAGCAAATCGCCCGCATAATCGCCGGTGAATGGGCGGCCCGTTCGGTTTGCGCCGGTGCGCCCCGGGGCCAGACCGACAATGGCGAGCCGCGCATCATCGTCGCCGAAGGAAGGTGCTGCTCCATTGAACCAGGTCGGTTCGGCGCGTGCGTTCTGTTCGCGATAGGCGACGAGGCGCGGGCAAAGCGGACAGTCTTTGGGCGCCTCCGGGGGGACCTCGCTCACCGGTCGTCGTCGTCCGCGTACTCATAGCGCATATCCGGCGCGCGTTCACGAGGTGGACGGCCGATGAGATTCGCGAGGTCGGTGAGATCGACGAAATTGTCCGCAGCGCGCCGGATGTCGTCAGACGCCATAGGCGGATTGGACTTGATCGTCGATACGACGCTAACGCGCATGCCCTTGCGCTGCACCGCTTCAATGGCGGCCAGAAAATCGCCGTCGCCGGAGAAAAGGAAGGCGTGATCGACAAACGAGGCTGACTGCAGGAGATCGACCGTCAGTTCGACATCCATGTCGCCCTTGAAGCGCCGCCGGCCATTGGCGTCTGTGTATTCCTTGGCCGGCTTCGTCACCAATGTGTAGCCATTATAGTCGAGCCAATCGACAAGCGGACGGATTGGCGAAAAGTCCTGATCCTCCACCAGCGCCGTGTAGTAATAGGCGCGGATGAACCGCCCGCGCCTGCGGAACTCTTCTAGCAACTTACGGTAATCGATATCGAAGGCGAGGCCTTTGGCGGCGGAATAGAGGTTGGCGCCGTCGATGAAGAGCGCAACGCGCTCGTCGGGGTGTATGAGGCGGTCGAATATCGTCATCTTCAATCCGTTTACGCGCAGTCGTACGCCTGCAAAAAGTCAGTCCATGCTCAGCACGGCCTACATTGCTTTGGGCTCCAATCTCGCATTCCAGGGACTGGATTGCCCGGCTTTGTTGGCGCGCGCCGTCGCGGCATTGCAGACAGCAGGGCTTGAAGTGCGCGCATGCTCCGGCATCTGGCGCACCCCCGCCTGGCCGCCCAGCGACCAGCCCGACTATTACAACGCCGTCGCCGCACTAGACCCGGCGGGCCGTTCGCCGCAAGCGCTCTATGGGCTGTTGCGGGACATCGAGGGGCGGTATGGCCGCGAACGCCGTGAGCGCTGGGCGGCGCGGACGCTCGATCTCGATGTCGTAGCGATCAACAACCTTGCGGGAACCTTCGGCGGCGTCATCCTGCCCCACCCTCACATGCACGAGCGGAGATTCGTGCTCGCGCCCCTGGCCGAGATCGAGCCCGGCTGGCGTCATCCGGTTCTGGGTAAAGATGTGCTGGATTTGCTGGCTGCGCTGCCGGACACGGCGGGTTACCGCCGCGTTCAGGATTTGCCACCCCCTGAATAGCCCAAGCGGAAGCTGTGCGCCGCATGCGCCTTAGCCTTGCCGCAAACCGTCTCTTCGCATTGCGAAAAACCCTCAAACCCACTACGTTGATTGCCCATTCCACCCTGTCCGAGCGAGAGGAAGCACGCCTTGGCCCGCGTAACCGTCGAAGATTG
>CAZIOD010000072.1:0-14121 GCA_964540785.1 uncultured Terricaulis sp. | reverse complement strand
ACGTTTCCGCTCTATGTCGAGGTCGACCAGATCTACAATCTGGCCTGCCCGGCTTCGCCCATCCACTACCAGCACGATCCGGTGCAGACGACCAAGACCAGCGTCCACGGCGCCATCAACATGCTGGGCCTGGCCAAGCGTCTAAGGGCCCGCATCTTCCAGGCCTCCACCTCGGAAGTGTACGGCGACCCCACCGTTCACCCGCAGCCGGAAGAATACTGGGGCAACGTCAATCCGATCGGCCCGCGCTCATGTTACGACGAAGGCAAACGCTGCGCCGAGACATTGTTTTTTGACTATTGGCGCCAGCACAAGCTCGACATTCGCGTCGCCCGAATCTTCAATACATACGGGCCGCGTATGCATCCCAATGACGGGCGCGTCGTCTCCAATTTCATCGTGCAGGCGCTGAAAGGCGAGGACATCACGCTCTACGGCGACGGCGAGCAAACCCGCTCATTCGCTTATGTCGACGACCTGATCGACGCCTTCATCGTTTATATGGACAAGGACGGCGACCTGCCGGGCCCGATCAATCTCGGCAATCCGACCGAGTTCACCATGAAGCAACTGGCCCAGGAGGTGCTCGAACTCACCGGCTCGAAATCAAAGCTGAGCCACCGCCCGTTGCCCAGCGACGACCCCAAACAACGCCAGCCAGATATAGCCAAGGCGAAGCAATTGCTCGGCTGGCAGCCCAAGGTGGGCCTGCGCGAAGGGCTAAAGAAAACCATCGGGTACTTCGACGATCTGCTCAAAGAAGGCGATCCGCTGATCGCCGGGCGCTGATCCCGAACCGCTTTACCGCTCCAGCCGCGCAAAGAATTCCGCGTTCTGTGCGCGCGCTTGTGGCTCCATCAGACCGGCTTCAACAACCACGCCGGACGCCCGCAATCGCTCAAGACCAACGCCGGCGGCGTACGGATGCGGATCGCGCGCCGCGATAATTACGTACGCGACGCCGGCTTCGATCAAACGATCCGCGCACGCCGCCGCCCCGGTGCTGCGTTTGGCGCACGGCTCCAGCGTCAGATAGACATGCGCGCCATGCGCAGCCGACCCGGCTTGCTGCAACGCGAGCTCTTCAGCATGCGGACGCCCGCCTTCAGCCGTCGCGCCTTCGCCGATGATGGCGCCGTCTTTAACGATGACGCAGCCGACAGAAGGATTGTCCCCCGTCCGGCCAAGGTTCGGCGCGGCCAGCTCCAGCGCGCGGCGCATGAAAGCAGCGGCGCTCACTTGGACCGCCGGCGTCCTCGCCGGCGAACACTGCACGCCGGCGAGACGCCGGCGGTCCAAGAAAGGCTGGCTCTCATTCCGGCAAAGCCGGAAGCTTCGCCGCGCGGGCTTCGTCCAAATAACGCGCGGCCTTCGGCTTCAGGTTCGCATCAAGCTCGATCAGCAGCGGATTGCCCGTCGGAATTTCGACGCCAACAATCTCGCTGTCCGGCACGGCGAAGAGGTGCTTGACGATCGCGCGCAGCGAATTGCCGTGCGCGGCTATGATGAGGTTCTTGCCGGCCTTCAAATCCGGCGCGATCGCCTCGTTCCAGTAGGGCAGCACGCGCTCCAGCGTCAGCTTCAGCGATTCCGTCGCCGGCACGTCCACGCCCGCATAGCGCCGGTCTGTCGAGAGATCGAACTCACCGCCCGCTTCCAGGGGCGGCGGCGGCGTGTCGTAGGAGCGCCGCCAGATTTTGACCTGCTCGTCCCCATGCTTGGCGGCCGTCTCGGCCTTATTGAGTCCCGTCAGCGCCCCGTAATGACGCTCATTCAGCCGCCAGGAGCGCGCCACCGGCAGCCAGGCGAGCCTTGCCGCGTCTAGCGCCAGATTGGCTGTCCGGATTGCTCGCGTCTGCACAGAGGTGAAGACCTTGTCGAAGGCGACGCCGCTCTTGGCCAGCAGTTCGCCCGAGCGCTTCGCCTCGGCCTCGCCCTGCGGGGTCAGGTCCACATCCACCCAGCCGGTGAAACGGTTCTCCAAATTCCACTGGCTCTGGCCATGGCGAACGAGGGCAAGATACGTCATGGCCGCTGCCTCTCAGCGCAGCCTCGCGCCGTCAAGTCCTTGCCCGTGCCGCCGCAGCGGCTACACCGTGGCCATGCGTCACTGGATCTTCCACCCGCTCATCTTCTACCCGCTGGCCATCGTTGCCGCCGCGCTGTTGATCGCCCTGAGCCTGCAGCCGCAGAAATGGCCTCGCGATCCCGCGCCGGTCAGCGCCGCAATGGTCGAAAACGCCCTCGTCTATGCCGGCGAAGGCTTCAACAGTCCCGATACCAGCCCCGAGCAGAACATGACGGTGGTGCGAGACTTCTGGGGCCGGGCGCAAGCGCTGCGCATCGCCGTCAAGCCGGGCCAGCCCGACCCTACCCCCGCCGAACAAGGGGTCCGCGTGCTGATGACGCCTGAAGACGCCGCCCGCATCGACGACCGGCCTGTCACGGTCGAGATCACCTACAATCCCTCGCCGGTAAACGCCGCCACGGGGCTGGCCGTCAGCCTGCAGGGCATCGGGCCGGCTGAATGGGTTATTCAGAGCACCCCGCCCCAACCGAACACGGTGCGCTTCGAGCTGCCGGCGCAATTTGCGGTGAATGCGATCGGCCTGCGCGCCATGAGCACCGACGAAAGCCAGGCTTCGGGACTTGAAATCACGCGAATTCAGGTGACGCCGCGCGCCTAACGCGGCAGCGCGCATTGCACTTTCCGCTTATTTCGACCAAACCGCCCCATCCTTTCACGGACCCATGGATCGACCATGTTGCCTGCGCCGCGCGCAAGCTTGAAAGCCAATAGCGCCGAGTTCGAATCCCTGCCGCTGGTAAAGCCCACCGGGTTTCGCGAATACGACGCGCGCTGGTGGTTCGGCATTCCCGGTTCGCCCAAGGCGCCCGAACTCAACCTGCTGGGGGTTCAGGCGTTGGGCCTGGGCCTCGGCACGCTCGTGCACGAATACGGCGTCGCGCCCAAGATCATCGTCGGCCACGACTTCCGCTTCTATTCCCAGTCGATCAAGCAGGCTCTGACACTTGGCCTCATGCAGGCCGGCATGGACGTGCACGACATCGGCCTCTCGCTCTCGCCCACCGCCTACTTCGCCCAGTTTGCGCTCGACATCCCTTGCGTCGCGATGGTGACTGCGAGTCACAACGAGAACGGCTGGACAGGCGTGAAGATGGGGGCGAACAAGCCGCTCACTTTCGGTCCGGACGAAATGAGCCGCCTGAAAGAAATCGTGCTCGGCGGCGCCTTCAAGCCGCGCGGCGGCGGCGCTTACACGCGTGTCGAAGGCATGCGCGAGCGCTACATCTCCGACGTCGCCTCGCGCGTGAAGCTGTCGCGCCCCATCAAAGTCGTCGCCGCCTGCGGCAACGGCACGGCGGGCGCATTCGCGCCTGAAGCCCTCAAACGCATGGGCGCGGAAGTCATCGATCTCCACACCGCGCTCGACTGGACCTTCCCGCACTACAACGCCAACCCTGAAGACAGCGAGATGCTGCACGATATGGCCGCCGCCGTTCGCAAACATGGCGCCGACGTCGCGCTCGGTTTCGACGGCGACGGCGATCGCTGCGGCGTCGTCGACGATGAAGGCGAGGAGATTTTTGCCGACAAGGTCGGCCTCATGCTCGCCCGCGACCTGTCGCGCGAGCACAAGAACGCCGTCTTTGTCGTCGATGTGAAATCTACCGGGCTTTTCAACGTAGATCCCGTGCTTAAAGAGAACGGGGTGAAGGTCGATTACTGGAAAACCGGCCATTCCTACATCAAGCGCCGCACGACCGAACTCGGCGCCCTCGCCGGCTTTGAGAAGAGCGGCCACTTCTTCTTTCGCCCCCCGCTCGGCCTTGGCTACGACGACGGAATCGTCGCCGCCTCCGCCGTGCTCGCCATGCTGGACCGCAATCCCGACAAGAGGCTTTCCGAGCTGAAGAAAGCGCTCCCGCAAAGCTTCACTTCGCTCACCATGAGCCCGCACTGCGACGACGAGAAGAAGTACGCCGTCGTCGAGCGCGTCGTCGAAGACTACAAGGATTTTGCTCGCACCGGCGGCAAGATCCTCGGCCGCAACATCCGCGACGTGAACACCGTCAACGGCGTGCGCGTCACGCTAGAGGACGGCGCCTGGGTACTCGTGCGCGCCTCGTCGAACAAGCCCGAACTTGTGGTCGTCGTCGAAAGCATGACCAGCGAAGACGATATGCGCGCGCTCTTCCGCGACGAGGTCAAGCCGCGCCTCGCCCGCTTCCCCGAAGTAGGCGCCTACAATCAGGAGATTTGAACGACAATGCGCGTAACGATGATCGGTACCGGTTATGTCGGCCTCGTCTCCGGCGCGTGCTTCGCCGATTTCGGCCACACCGTCACGTGCGTCGATAAGGACGCGGAAAAAATCGCCCGGCTGCAGAAAGGCGAGATTCCAATTTTCGAACCCGGCCTCGACGAACTTGTGAAAGACAATGTCGAGCAGGGCCGGCTGTTCTTCACGACGGACCCGAGCGCGGCGATCCGGGACGCGGACGCCGTCTTCATCGCTGTCGGCACGCCATCGCGCCGCGGCGACGGGCACGCCGATCTTACATACGTGTACGAAGCCTCGAGGGAGATTGCCGGCCTGATCCGGGGCTACACCGTGGTGGTGACGAAATCGACCGTGCCGGTCGGCACCGGCGATGAAGTCGAAGCCATCATAAAGCAAGCCCGCCCGGACGCCGATTTCGCCGTCGTCTCCAATCCCGAATTCTTGCGCGAAGGCGCCGCGATCAACGATTTCAAGCGCCCCGACCGTGTTGTCGTCGGCACGGATGACGAGCGCGCGCGCGAGGTCATGCGCGAACTCTACCGCCCCCTCTTCCTCAACGAGACGCCGATCCTCTTCACCGCACGCCGCACGTCGGAGCTGACCAAATACGCCGCGAACGCCTTCCTCGCCATGAAGATTACGTTCATCAATGAGGTCGCCGACCTCTGCGAAGAAGTCGGCGCCAACGTACAGGAAGTCGCGCGCGGCATCGGCCTCGACAACCGCATCGGCCGCAAGTTCCTCAACGCAGGCCCCGGTTATGGCGGCTCGTGCTTCCCGAAAGACACGCTGGCCCTAATGAAGACCGCGCGCGACTACAATGCCCCGATCGAACTGATCGAGACGACCGTTCGGGTGAACTCCGCGCGCAAACAGAAGATGGCGCAAAAGATCGTTCAGGCGCTGGACGGCGACTTGAAAGGCAAGACCATCGCCGTGCTCGGGCTCACCTTCAAACCCAACACCGACGACATGCGCGCCGCGCCCGCGCTGGACATCGTGCCGACGCTCCAGGCCGAAGGCGCCCGCGTGCGGGCGTTCGATCCGGAAGGCATGCACGAGGCCAAGACCCTCTTGAAGGATGTCACCTTCGCGACTGGCCCTTACGACTGCGTGCAAAATGCCGACGCCGTCGTCTTTATCACCGAATGGGACCAGTTCCGCGCGCTCGACCTCGACCGCTTGAAGGACGCTTTGAAATCGCCGGTCGTGATCGATCTGCGCAACATCTACAGTCCGGTGGAAATGCGCGCAAAGGGCTTCACCTACGTGAGCGTCGGGCGTCCTTAGCACGAGCTCGAAGTTCAAATATTGGTCTGCTCCGGCGGGACGTGCTCGGGCAAGGTCGCGGCGGAATCGCCCGTGCAGTCCATACGCACCTCGGCGCCCACGCCGTAGCAACTCATCGAGATCGAGCCCAGTGCGTAGCCGCGCACCAGAGGCGCAGCAGGCGCGCCGTCGGCGGCCGCCAGCCCGGCGACATAAAGCAACGGGATGAAGTGATCCGGTGTGGGTACGGCCAGATTGTAGTCGGGATGCTCGACGGCCCTCAGAATGTCGCCGGGCGCGTCGGCAAGCTGTTGCGCGACCGCGTCGTCGAAACGCTCGGCCCAGTCGAACGCCGCTTCGGGCTTGTCCCACTGCACGCGTCGCAAATTGTGCACGACGTTGCCGCTGCCGAGGATCATCACGCCACGTTCGCGAAGAGGCTGGAGCTTGGCGGCCAGTTCGAGGTGGTAGTCCAGCGGCTTCAGCGCGTTGATCGAAAGCTGCACGACGGGGATGTCAGCCTCGGGATAGAGGTGCGCCAGCACGCTCCAGGTTCCGTGATCGAGCCCCCATTGATCGCGGTCCAGGCCCAGCCAGAGTGGCTTGACGACATCTGCGATTTCCTCGGCGAGTTCCGGCGAGCCCGGTGCGGGATATTCGAAATTGAACAGGGCTTCTGGGAAGCCGTAGAAATCGTGGATCGTGCGCGGCTGCGGCATCGCCGTCACCGCCGTCGCGCTGAAATACCAATGCGCCGAAACCACCAGCAGCGCCCGCGGCCGCGGCAGTTGGCGGCCGAATTCGCGCCACGCACAAGTGTATCTGTTGAGTTCGAGCGTGTTCATCGGACTGCCGTGCCCGACGAACAATGCCGGAGCCTTGCTCATTGCGGCCTCCTCTTTACGACAATCTAGGCGCACGCCCAGCCCGCGCCAAACCCCGCGTGTCAACTCGCTTCAAAGACATGCCGGATCACGCCGATCTCGGCGAGGTTCTTCGTCAGCTCGACGTTCGCCCACGCCATCGCCTGGCGCTCTCTGTCCGCGCTCAACCGAGCGTCTCCCCGCCATGATAGACGAACTCGATCAGATAAACGTTTTCCCCCGCTCCGTGCTTGGCGACCTTCAGCACGTCGACGACTCCAGCAAAACCTGATCTCCGTGCAAGCGCCGGCGTGATGTCGGCAAGCTCGAGCGGGCGCACCTTCGTCACTTCGATAAAGCCCGGGTCAAGCCGGTACTTGCCGCCAACCCTGACGCGGGCCTTTTGCCAAATGCGCACCGAGCAGGTCACTTCCCCGCGCCTGATTGGTTCGCGGAGGCGCTTAATGAACTGCACTAGGCGAAGGCTTTCGGCTCGACCTCGCTGTGCCACGCCCAGGCATCGGCGATGATCCGCTCAATCCCGCGCGCCGGCGCCCAGCCAAGTTCGCGGCGCGCATGAGAATTATCCGCGACCAGCGCAGGCGCATCGCCCTCGCGCCGCGGCGCCGCTTCCGCCGGCACGCGCTTGCCGGTCACCCGTTGGATCGCCGCCAATAGCTCAAGCACCGTTACGCCGTCCCCCGTGCCGAGATTGGCGGCGAGCGATGAGCCGCCGGCCAGCAGCCGCTCGATCGCGCGCACATGCGCGTCGGCCAGATCGAGGACATGTACGTAATCGCGCAGGCAAGAACCATCGCGCGTCTCGTAATCCTGTCCGAAAATCTTGAAGCTTTTGCGCTTGCCGAGCAGCGTCTGCAGCGCGAGCGGAATGGCGTGCGTCTCCGGCTCGTGACGCTCGCCGATGCCTTCGTCCGGCGCCGCGCCGGCTGCATTGAAGTAGCGCAGGTGCGCAAACTTCAGTCCGTGCGCGGCCGCGATGTCGCGACTCGCCTGCTCGATCATCAGCTTGGTCCAGCCGTAAGGGCTGACCGGATTCTGCCGATGCGTCTCGTCCATCGGCATCTTCTGAGGTTCGCCATAGGTTGCACACGTCGATGAAAACACGAACGGCTTGACGCCGGCCTCGCGCATCACGTCGAGCAGCGCGAGGGCGCCGGCGACGTTGTTGTCGTAGAAGCGATCCGGGTGCTTCACCGACTCGCCGACTTCGATCAGCGCCGCGCAATGCAGCACAGCGTCCGGGCGTTGCGCCGCGAACACCGCCGTGAGGCGTGAGCGGTCGCGGATATCGCCGCGCTCGAATGGCCCCCATTTAACGAACTGCTCGTGGCCGTTGGTCAGATTGTCGTAGGCCACGACCTTGTGGCCGGCGCGCGATAGCGCCAGGCAACAATGCGAGCCCACATAACCCGCCCCGCCGGTCACCAGAATTGTCGCCATGCCGCCGCCCTGTTAGAGGCTTGCCGCCATGAACGCCACATCTTTCGCCGCCACGCGCGCGGCCTCGGCCGATATCGAGCGCGAAGCCGCGCGGCTGGCGAAGTCCGCGCTGGTGGATTTGTTCCAGGACGATCCGGCTCGCGTCGACGCCCTCACATGTGCGGCGCCCCATCTGATCGCCGACTTCTCCAAGCAGCGAATAGACGCCGCCGCGCTCGATGCGCTCGCCGCCCTCGCCAGCGCCGCGGACTTCGACGGCTGGCGCGCCAAACTCTTTGCGGGCGAGCCCGTCAACACCACCGAGGCCCGCGCGGCCATGCACTGGAAGCTGCGCATCCAGGATCCGCCAGCCGGCGATAACGAGGTGACGCGCGTGCTCGACCGCATGCACGCGTTCGCGCACGAGATCGCCGAGAGCGGAGAGTACGACGCGGTCATTCACCTCGGCATCGGCGGCAGCGATCTCGGACCGCGCCTGGTGCTCGATGCGCTGAAGCCCTACCGCCGTCATGGCCTCATCATGCGCTTCGCCTCCAATGTGGACGGGGCCGATGTCGCCGACGCGATTGAGGGATTGGATCCAAATCGGACGCTGCTCATCGTCGTCTCCAAAACTTTCACCACGCAAGAGACACTGGCCAACGCGGAGTTCGTGCGCGCCTGGGGGCCCAAGCGCATCGCGGCCGCGACCGCAGCCCCCGCGAAGGCCGTGGCCTGGGGCGTGTCCGACCGGGACGTATTTCCGTTCTGGGACTGGGTCGGCGGGCGCTATTCGCTTTGGTCGTCGGTTTCGCTGGTGTGCGAGATCGCGCTCCTGCACGGTGTCTTCTTCAAGTTGCTCGAAGGCGCCGAAGCCATGGACGAGCACTTCCGCGGCGCGCCGTTCGCGCAAAACGTTCCTGCGCTCTCCGCCGCGATCCAGACCTGGAACCGCACTGGGCTTGGCCACTCCTCGTACGCGCTCATTCCTTACGCCGAGCGCCTTCGCCTACTCCCAGCCTGGGCCCAGCAGCTTGAAATGGAATCCAATGGAAAGCGCGTGACGCGCGATGGCGAACCGCTCGAGCGCTCCGCGTGCGCCGTCACCTGGGGCGCGGCGGGCACCAACGCGCAGCACTCGTTCTTCCAGCTGCTGCACCAGGGCGTCGACGAAATCCCGGTCGAGTTCATCGTCAACGCCGGCGCCCACGAAGGCCCGCCCGCACACCGCGCCATGATGCACGCCAATGCGCTCGCCCAGGCGCGCGCGCTGATGGTCGGCAAAACGCAGGAGCAAGCCCGCTCCGAGATGATCGCCAAAGGGCTGAACGAAACCGAAGCGGACCGCCTTGCTCCGCACCGCACCTTCCCCGGCAACCGCGCATCGACTTTAATGGCGCTGGACGGCCTGACGCCTGAAGCGCTGGGCGCCCTGCTCGCCTTCTACGAACACCGCACCTTTACCCAGGCTGTGCTGGCAGGGGTCAATCCATTTGACCAGTGGGGCGTGGAGCTTGGCAAGGAAATGGCCAACCAGCTGCTGGCGCCCCTGCAGGGCGAAAGAGAAGCGCCGGACCTTGACGCCAGCACGGCGGCCTGGGCGAAACGATTGCGGAGCTGAAACTTCGGCTCTCAGCAATGGATTTCATGCTGAGCTTGTTGAAGCACGCGGGCCCGGGCGCGCCTTAACGCGCCGGCGCCTTCGCCATCAGCTTGACCGCATCGGCCAGTTCGCGCGCGGAGTTCAGCACGCGCACATTGTCCTGCTGCAGCATCACGCTGCGGCCCTCGGCCACCGCGCCGTGGACGCCGGCCGCTTCCAGCACCAGCGGCACCGCCTCGGACATCGCCACCACCGGAATTTCCCGCTCCAGTGTTTCGCGCACCGTCGCCATGATGAGGTCGCGCTCGGCGTGCGAGGGATCCATGTCTCCGCCCGTCACGATGAAGCCGCACACAGGCGTGTCCGACACGGTCATGCGCCGCTGGCCGGCCAGCACCGGCAGGCAGGTGAGATTGTGCATGTCGAGCTGCTCCTCGACATGGCGGAATTCGCTTTGCTTCATGCCGCGGCGCAGCACGACCGCCACGCGCTTGGTCTCGCTCATCAACGAGTCCTTGCGGCGCGGCGGAATGCTAGGGGCGCGCACCAACGCAGAGACCGCGTGACGGCGCGCCGAGAGCGGGGCTCGCTCGGCGTCTGCGCGCGGGGCTGTGGACATGGACGCTTCTCCATCGCAGGCGGCAAAGGACATCGGCTGCGCCAGCGGCGCAGTTCAAAAGCGCAATGCCATAGGGTCACGACGCCATTTTCTGAGGCGTCACAAGGTGTTGGACATATACACAGGCGTCGCCGGAAGGTCAAACGCCAGCCCGCCGCAGCGCAGCGCCCAACCCGCGCGGCCGTAACGGCCGCCCTCTATCGGGCACTCACAACAAAACCACGCGCAATCACGGATTTGCGGCGCGCGCGCGGGAACCGGAACGCGCGGGCGCCGGTTGCTTCGGCGAGAGGGGCTCCCCGGCCGAAAGCTCGCCGCTCAAGTCGTTTCGGGCTCGAGGAAGCGTCCCGATCGCCAGGCCAGTCCGCCTGAGGGGTTAGCGATGAGCGCGTACGACCGACGCATCACATTTTATGAGCGGTTACAGCGCCATCTGACCCTCGCGTGGTATCCGATCTCGATTTCTCTGGTGATGTTCGGGGTCTTCTCCACTTTCGGTTTGGCGGCCGGACAGGTGCAGGAGGCGCTCGCCAATTATGTTGGCGACCGCAACCAGCCCTGGTCGGAGTTTGCCTGGATCCGCGCCGGGATCACCTTCCTCGCCATTTTCGCGTTCGCGGCCACCATGCGGTATTGGACGGCCCGCCTTCTGGGCGTCGATCTGCGCGGCCAGCACGCGCGCGGCGTGTTCAACGGCTGGCAGCGCGGCTTCGTCGGCGTCGCCTGGTTTGCGCCCTGGTTCGGCGCCGCGCTCAGCTTCGCCGACGCCGCTCTGCCGTTCCTGGGGGCCCAGGCCGAACCGTCACGGACATTCGGCGAGGATTTCCTGCACCTCGCTGGGGCGCTGGTCAGCGATCCGCTGCAAACGCCCTTTACGGCCATGGCCCTCGCCAGCGTCGTCTTTCCGTTCCTCTACATCTTCTTCTGGTGGTCTCCGCTCGCGCGCTTTTTCAGCCGCCGCTTCGGGCGCACTCTGCTCGCCCGCGCCACCCACGGCTGGATGCTGCCCGGCCTCTTCCTCGGCTTGGCGGCAATTTTCTACCTCATGCCGGCCTGGGGCCTCGATTTCGCGCGTCTGATGGGCCCAGTGCCTCTGATCGCGCTCAGTTTTGCTGTCGTCACCGCCGCCGGCTCGTGGCTCATCCATTTCGGCCGCCGGCACGGCTTGCCGGCTTTCCCGCTGGCCGCCATCACCCCCTTGCTGATCGGCGCCATCGGCATGGACGACAACCACTTCATCCGCACCCGTGCGCCGATCGAAGACCTGCAACGCCCCACACTCGAGGGCTCGCTGCGCGCGTTCACGCGCGAGAACGGCGCAGCGCCCGTCATCCTCGTCAGCATCGAAGGCGGCGGCATCCGCTCGGCGCACTTCGCCGCCGCCGTGCTGGCGCGGCTCGCCGACCAGTGCCCGCGCCTGGCGCGGCGCATCTTCGCCATCAGCGCGGTCTCGGGCGGCGCCGTCGGCGCGGCCGCCTATCGCGCCAGCCTAGACGTCATGCCGCTCGAAGGGAGCGATTGTGCGTTCGATGAGGACGCCGAGCCCGGCCCGCGCGAGCGCGCGCTCGACGCCATGTTCCGGCGCGATCATCTCTCGCCCTCGCTGGCCAAGCAGATGTTCCCCGAACTGATTCAGGCTTTCGCACCCGCCTCCACCACCGACAGCGACACCGCCTTCTTCGCCCGCACCGACCGCCAGCGCGGTCTCGAACTCAGCCTGGAGGACGCCTTCGCCGACGCGTTCAATGTCGATCGCGAGCACAATCCCTTCACCGCCTCCGCGTTCGGCGAGCTCGGCCAGCCGCGCGCCGCCCCGCACCTGCTCATCAACATGACGGAAACGACCAGCGGCGGCGTCTATGTCGCGAGCGACCTCGATCTCGCCAATGTGCGCGCGCGCCAGCGCTGGCTGCACGATTTCCGCTGCATCTGGAGCCCCGCGCCCGCCAACGACCTGGTCGAGCCCTCCTGCAATCAATCGCCCGACTTTCGTCTGAGCACGTTGGCCGCCTCGAGCGCGCGTTTTCCGGTCGTCTCGCCGGTCGGCTCGGTGCGCGCCGGCGACAGCACATTCCGTTTCGTCGACGGCGGCTATTTCGACAATTCGGGCGCCGAGACGTTGATCGGCGTGGTCGAACACCTGCAGCGCACCGCGCGCGAACGCGGCCGCCCCGTGCCGCGCATCGCCGTTCTGCACATCGACTCCAACCCCTATCAGCAGCGCTTGCCGGTAAAGTGGCGGCTCGATTTCGACATCCACGAATTGCAGGCCGTGCTGGCCACCCGCGAAGAGCGCGCGCGCATCTCCGTGGGACGGCTCTACAACATGCACCAGGACGGCCGTTTTTGCTCGCTGCGCTTCGTCGAAGTCATCGACAACAACGTGCCGCTGCGTTTGGGCTGGATCCTCTCCGATCCCGCCGCCGAAGAGCTGGAAAGCCAGACCGCCAGCCAGCTCGCCGCCGCCTTCCCGTCATCGGCGGTCTGCGACAGCAATCAAAGCGATGAGCTCCACGCCGCCAACGATCTTTACGTCGAGCGCCTGACCACGGCCGGCTTGGGCAACCCGCGCTAGAGCCTCACCACGTCTCGCCGAACGGGCGCACTTCGATCTCGAAACTCCACGCCGAGCGCGGCTGCTGGGCGAGCCAGACCGCGCTTGCGGCCATGTCCGCGGGCTTGAGGAAGAACTCATCGGGCTTGTCCGGCATCGCTTGGCGCGTTCGCGGCAAGTCCACCACCGCGTCGATGACGATCAGCGCAACATGGATGCCCTGCGGTCCGAGGCTGCGCGCCATCGATTCCGCCAAGCTTCGCTGCGCCGCTTTCGCAGGCGCGAATGCAGCCGTGCGCGGCGTGCCGCGCCGCGACGCGGTTGCGCCGATGAAGATGATGGCGCCCGCTCCGGCCGCTTTCATCGCCGGGATGACCTCTTGGCTGACGGCCAGCGCGCCCAAGGCGTTGACCCGCCAGGCCGCCTCGAAATCGTCAAGCCCGATGCTCTCGACATCGCCCCACACGCCGGAGCCCGCGTTGTAAACCAGCGTCGTTGCATCGCCCATGTCGGCGCGGATGGCCTCGAACGCCGCCGCGACCGACGCCGGATCGGACACGTCGCACGCATAGGCGCGCGCGTCCGGCAGTTCGCCCGCAAGCTGGCTGGTGAAATCGGTGCGCCGCGCCAGCAGCGCAAGCGCCATGCCCACCTCGGAGAAAGCGCGCGCCAGCGCCGCGCCATTGCCAGGACCGACCCCGACCACCACGCACACGGGTTTTGTCATGGAACATCCTTTTGAATTGGGGACACACGATCAGTCTTCGATAGAGAGAGCGTGTCTCACCAATTCAAGTAATGCAAAATGCGGGTGTGTCACCCTTTCGGGGAACATACAGAGCGTCGGGCGCGACGGCGTAAAAGCCGCGTCGCAAGGGGCCCGTGGCAACGGCGTGGGCAGGTCTGAACGGAAAGGTATAGCGCAACGGTCGTGAGCCGATGTGCTCGACTATGTCGAGCGCTGATACAATCCGCGGCCGCGGTTCACGCACGTCTGCGGTCCCGCTGTTGGTGTATGTCACCAATTGCGCGCCGCTAAACTCAAGCCGCCCGCGCCGCCGCGACCACCGCGCTCTTCACGTCGGCGACCGTCTTCCGCACCAGCGTTTCGTCGTCGCCTTCGGCCATGATGCGCACCAGCGGCTCGGTGCCGGACTTGCGCACCAGCAGGCGGCCCTTGCCCACAAGCGAAGCTTCCGCCGCCTTGATCGCCGCCTTCACGGCCGGCGCCTCCATCGGATCGGGCTTGCCCTTCTCGTAGCGCACGTTCTCCAACACTTGCGGCGCAGGCTCGAACAGTTTGCACACCTCGCTCGCCGGCTTGCCGCTTTCGACGATCACAGCCAGCACCTGCAGCGCGGCCAGCAGGCCATCGCCCGTGGTCGAAAACGTCGACAGGATAATGTGGCCCGATTGCTCGCCGCCGACATTGTAGCCCTTGGCGCGCATCGCCTCGACCACGTAGC
>CAZIOD010000071.1:0-14408 GCA_964540785.1 uncultured Terricaulis sp. | reverse complement strand
GTCGCAGGCGGTGGGGGCGGCGCGGGCGGCGTCGCAGGCGGTGGGGGCGTTGTCGGCGGCGATGGCGGCGGCGGCGGAGAAGTCGGCCGCGATCCACGACTGCCGAAAATCAGGCGAAACAGCGCCTCGAAAAAGTTCATGTGTCCCCTCCAGCTCTCAGACCGCGCTCTTGCGCCGATCGTAGGCCTCGCGCATCAGTCTGGCATAGCGCTCCACTTGACCCGGCCCATTATAACCGGCCGCGAAGGCTTCCCAATCTTTCCGCACCAATTCGTCGGCAAGATGGTTGGCGCGAACGAAAGCCGCAAACGCTTTAAGCTGCTGCACCTGGCCGCGGCACATATCTGTCACGAACGACTTTGGGTCCGGAAAACCGCAAACGGCGTGGTTGAATCCCATAATCTGAAATAATCCCCAACTTGTGGACGCGAGCGCATTTTGCGGGTCGAGGGCATATGCTTCGCGTAACTGCGCCCAACGTCCCTCCTGCGTCCGCGGGTACTTCGATGCATCCCACGAACGGTATGAAAGATGCGGATGAGTACCATCGTACCGACGATCGGTGCGGCGGGAGAAAATGTGCGGCTCGAACAGGATGATCGGCTTTCCCTCGGCTCCGAACGCGCCGAGTCGGCCGCTCTCGACGTCAACCACGGCCTGAACGACTTCGACTTCGCAGCCGAGCAGATTGGCGGCCTCTTCGTAGTCGGCCCGAGTCAAGTCATCGCGCGAGCCGGCCACCAGCGCATCAATATATCCGTCTTTTCCAGGCGGAATGAGCGCATCGTACGCACGCGACAACGCAGCGGCGTATTGACCTGCGCCCGCTTCGCCTTCGTAGATGCGCGCGAAAGCATCCCAGTCCCGCCGCTGCAATTCATCTAAGAGGCCCTTGCCCTTCAAATATGCTTCGAACGCCGCCAACTGCCGCGCTTCGGACTGCGACAGGTCGCTGACAAAGCTGAAGACATCCGGATAACCGGCCTCCGTATAATAGCGGCCCGGGAGTTGAAACACGCCCCAACTCGCAGCGCCGAGCGCAGCGGCGGCGTCGAGCGCGTACGCTTCGGCCAGCCGCTGCCAACGCGCGGTTTGATTCCCGGCGAGATAGGCGCGGTTCGACGGCTGTGAGACCGCTGGATTGCTGGCATCGAAACGTCCGTCCGTGGCTCCAGAAAACCAGAACGGCTCGAACGAAATTAAGGGCCGTGCGTCGGCAAAACCCGACCCAGCGCTCTCAACTTTGATCACCGCGCGCAACGCATTTGCATCGACGCCAAGTCGCTGCGCGCTCGCGACGACGTCTTCATCGCCAAGACGCGTGGTGTCTTGCGCGCGCAAATTATCGAGCGAGAAGCCATCGCCGGAGCGCGCGGGTGTCGGTGGAGGGGCGGGTGCTGGAGGCGCCGCGGTTGCGACTGGCGGCGTCGCCCGAGGCGGCGCTGGTGCGGCGGCCGACGGCGGTGACGCCCGCGGCGGCGCCGGCGGCGACGCAGCCGCGCTGTCGCGAGAGGTCGATCTGGTTGAGCCACGGCGACCAAACACGGCGCGGAAAACAGAATCCCAGAAACTCATGATTCTACCCCGTTTTCCGGAAAGCCGCAGCGCCGCCGCCGCTCGCTTCGCAACAGCGCGCCCGCGGACCATAGACGAGCCCGGGGGCAAAAGGGAGTTCACCGAGACACGGCGCACAGCGCTAAAGCGGCCTTCGGGTGAGCTGGTGCCGCCGGAGGGACTCGAACCCCCGACCACCTGATTACAAATCAGATGCTCTACCAGCTGAGCTACGGCGGCGTCAGCGCCCTTGTGCCAGCGGAAGCGTGCGTGCGGAAGGGGGCACGCGCGGCGCTACGCCGCGAGGCGGCGCCTTGAAGTGAGCCGAACCGCGCTGAAAATGATGTGCGGGTTCACTTGGAGTTTCAGGCATGCGTCTTGCGCTCGCGGCGGTTGTCGCACTCTCTCTGACCGCGTGCGGGCCTCCTGCCCCAAGCAACTCGGCAGGTGAACGCGCGGCAACGCCGGCGCCGTCGAGCGAGGAGATGCAGGCGCGCATCGCCAGCTTGCCCGCCCCCTACAACGAAGCGAGCTACGATGCGGGCCGGCGCGTATTCGCGCAGTGCCGCTCATGTCACACGATCGATGAAGGGGCGCCCAATCGCGTCGGTCCAAACCTTCACGGCGTCTTCGGCAGAGAAATCGGCGCCCTGGAAAATTTCAACTATTCGCAGCCGGTGCAGCAGGCCGACTTCGTGTGGGACGCCGAACGGCTGGATCATTGGCTGCAGAACCCGCAGACGTTTCTGCCCGGCAACAGAATGGCGTTCGCCGGCGTGCGCGATGAAACCCAGCGTCGCGATCTGATCGCATACCTGATGGTGGAAACGGCTGACTGAACTATTCTGCCGGACGCGTAACCGCCTCGGCGTGCGCGTAGTCTTCAATTTGCTTTGCCGTTGCTTCCGGCGATTTCGTGTAACGCGCCAGCAGATCGTAGAAGGTCGGCACGACGAATAGCGTAAGCATGGTCGCCACACCCAGGCCGAAGAAAATGACCGTTCCAATCGTGGCCCGACTCTCCGAGCCGGCGCCGTGAGCGAGGATAAGCGGAATCGCACCTGCCATGGTGGCGATCGATGTCATGAGCACCGGGCGGATGCGCAGATCCGACGCCTCGAGGATAGCATCGCGCACACTCTTGCCTTCGTCGCGCATTTGATTGGCGAACTCCACGATGAGGATGCCGTTCTTCGCCGCCAGCGCGATCAGGATGATGAGGCCGATCTGGCTGTAGATGTTCAGCGTGTTGTCGAACATGAAAAGCCCGAACAGACCGCCCATCAGCGCCAGGGGCACCGACAGCATGATCACGAACGGGTGTACGAAACTTTCGAACTGCGCCGCCAGCACCAGATAGACGATGATCAGCGCGAAGGCGAATGCGAAACCGATCGCGCCAGTGGCCTGGCGGAACTGGCGCGCCTGGCCGGTATAGTCGATCGAAATAGCCTGTTCGCCGATTTCCTGGCGTGCGATGCGCTCGAGCTCCTGCATGGCGTCGCCGATGGCGTAGTCCCCCGGGATGGATGCGCTGACGGTCACCGCGGCTTGGCGATTCAAGCGGCGCCGTTCGGCGCTGTCGCCAGCGGTGCGCAACGACACGATGGTGGACAACGGCACGAGTTCGCCGGTGCGGTCGGAGCGCACGTATTTGTTGGTGAGATCGTTGATATTGGAGCGTTCGTCGCGCTCGGCCTGTAAATAGACGTAATATTCCTCGCCGCGGTCGGTGATCGTGTTCACCCGCCGCGCCCCCATGGTGGCTTCCAAAGTGCGGCCGATCGATTGCACCGAAACACCGAGAGCGGCGGCCCGTTCGCGATCGATATCGACCAAGACGCGTGGACTGGTGGGTTCGTAGTTCATGCGCGGACGCACAAAATTTGGATGCTCCCGCAACCGCGCCATCATGCGCTCAGCGGTGGCCGCCAGCGGCTCGTATTCGGAGCCCAACAGCACGATGGAAGCGCTGTCGCTGCCGCCGCGCTGAAATGCATTCGGCATGATGACCCGGATCGTTGCACCTGGGATTTGGCTGAGACGCTGGTTGAGTTCGGTCATGAGCTCGGGCGCGGACCTGCGTTCGCCCCACGGCTCCAGAAACATCATCGCAAAACCGCTGGAGAAACGGTTGGTGCCCTGATCGCCGAAGCCAGGCAGCACAACCATGAAGCGCGCGAGCTCGCCTTGCTCTACATACTCCATGAGCGTGCTTTCGACCTGTTCCATAGCACGGCTGGTGTACTCGAAACCCGAGCCTTCCGGGGCGCTGACGAACGCCATCAACATGCCGCGGTCCTCCGCCGGAGTCAGTTCGCTGGACAGCTGCGAAAAGAGGAACCAGCCGCATAGGATCACACCGCCGAACATCATGAACACGATCGGCTTATGCGTCAGAGCCGCTTCGAGAGAAGTACGGTACGAGGCGCGCAGATTGTTGAGCGTGCGATCCACGAAGCGCGCCAGAGGCGTCGATTGACTCGCCGGTTTGAGCAGCTTCGAACACATCACCGGCGACAAGGAGAGCGCGGCGAAAGCGGAGATGACGACTACCCCGGCGATGGTTACCGAGAGTTCAACGAAGAGCTTGCCGACATAGCCGCCGACAAACAGCATTGGCGCGAACACCGCCACCAGCACCGCAGATGTCGCCACAACTGCAAAGAAGACTTGCCGCGCGCCGCGCTGCGCCGCCACCAGTTTCGGCTCTCCCAGCGTATCTACGCGGCGTTGTGCGTTCTCCAGAACGACGATGGAATCGTCCACCACGAGGCCAATCGACAACACCAGCGCCAACAGCGTGAGCAGATTGATGGTGAAGCCGAAGATCGCGAGAATGAGAAATGCGCCGATCAGGCAGACCGGAATTACCGCAGTGGGAATGAACGCAGCGCGCCATGAACCGAGGAAGAGATAGATAACCAGGACAACGAGCAGCGTGGCCTCGAGTAGAGTCTGCGCCACCCGCGAAATGGCTTCCTCGATAAAGACTGTGGCGTCGAAGGTGAGGTCGAGTTCCGTCCCCGCTGGCAAGCTAGCGCGCAGACGTTCAACTTCGCTTTTGACCGCGCGTCCAACGTCCAGCGCATTCGACTGGGATTGGCGGACAATGCCAATGCCGACCTGATCACGGCCGTTGCCTCTAAAGATGCGCCGCTCCTCAACCGGCGCGAACTCGATACGCGCGATATCTCCCAAGCGCACGACGGCCGAATCTGTGTCGGACGCTCCGCGCAGCGGCAGCCGCTCGAACTGCTCCGGCGTTTCGAACGGGCGCGTAACCCGCACCTGATAGTCGCGTTCCTGGCTCTGAACGTAACCCGCAGGGAGATCGAGATTTTGAGCGCGCAGAGCGCTCTCGACATCCTGCACGGTGAGGCCGCGGGCCGCCATGGCGTTGGTGTCAAGCCAGATGCGCAGCGCTCTGCGAGCGTCGCCCCCGATTTGCACGTTGGCGACGCCGTCGATCACGCCAAGGCGGTCGACGATGTAGCGCTGCGCGAAATCTGACAGCTCGACCAAATCCATAGTGGAAGAGCTGAGACTGAACCACATGATCGCATTGGCGTCAGAATCCGCCTTGCTGATTACGGGTTCCAGCACATCAGCCGGCAATTGGCCGCGCGCACGACTGACGGCGTTGCGCACGTCGTTTGCAGCATCTTCCAGATCCCGATCCAATGTGAACTCGATGTTGACCGAGGATCGACCGTCGCGGCTGGTCGCGTTGATGAGATCAACACCTTCGATGCCGGAAAGCTGGTCCTCGATGATGCGCGTGATCTGCGTCTCGACCACCTGCGCGGACGCCCCCGGATAGGACGTGCTGATTGAGACGATCGGCTGATCGACGTCGGGCAGCTCCCGCAACGGCAAAGTCGCAAACGCGATAAGGCCAAATGCGATGATAAGCAGCGAGAACACAGTCGCCATGACCGGGCGGCGAACCGAGAGGTCGGAAAGTGTCACGCCTTTACCCGCGCGGCCTGAGTTGCGGCGCCTGCACTGCGCCGTCAGCGTCCGAGCCGCTAATCCGCACCGGCTGACCGGGGCGCACGCTTTGGATGCCTTCGGTGATTACGAGATCTCCGGCGTTGAGCCCTTCCAGCACCTCCGCCATGCCGCCGCTGCGCTGAGCAGTGCGAAGGCGGATCTCCTCGACCACCTGGGCGCCGTCGCGCGACGCCACGCGATAAGCGAACGAGCCGTCGGCGCGATCCAGGATCGCTATCTCGGGGATTGCGAGGGCCTGACGCGGATTGGCGAGCACCTGCACCGTCATCAGCATGCCAGGACGGATCGCCTCATCGCGGTTCGGGAGCATCGCCCGCACACGCACGGTGCGGGTCGTCGGATCGACGCGACTGTCGACGTATGCGATTGAGCCCTGAAAGGTCTCGTCTGGAAACGCGGCTGTGCGCGCCATGATGGGCACGCCTTCCCGCACGCGCGCGATCTGCGTTTCCGGAACGTCGAAATCGAGTTTGATCTCGGAGATGTCATCTAGCGTGCCGATCTGGTCTCCGGGGCGCATGTATTCGCCCGGACTAGCGGTTCTCAGCCCCACGACTCCCGCAAAAGGAGCACGAATAGTGCGATCGGATATGCGCGAGCCGCCGGCGTTGACTCGCGCTTGAGCAGCGTCGGCAGCGGCACGCACGGTGTCGAGACGGGCCTGCGAAGCAAAGCCGCGGTCATACAATTCCTGGTAGCGGCGCAGTTCCTGCTGCGCCGCCTCATTGGCAGCCCGGGCCTCGGCCAGGTCGGCCGCCTGTTCGACGCTCGACATCTCGACCAGCACCTGCCCTTGGCGAACACGATCGCCACTATCGAAGCGAATGGCACGGATGGTGTCGGCGACCTTTGGCGTCAGCACGATGCTCTCGCGCGCTTGGGCCGTGCCTAGAGCCTGAAGACCATCCGTGAAGGTGTATTGCGCCGCGGGGACCGCCACCACAGCAGTCGCCTCTCCGCCCGGGCCGCCGGGCCCCTTGGCGGAGGCCGCAGCGGCGCCGTTCCCGCCAAACAGCGAAAACACGCTTTTGCCAACGATGACCAGCCCCATAAGCCCCAGGGCGACGGCCACCACCGCAGCAAAGCCGTACCGCTTGAACACCCCCGACAACATGTAACGAACCCTACGCACAAAGTTTTGCCGATGTGTGTCCTAGCGTGTGCGATGTCCAGCCGCAGTCGACAGCTGGTCAGTCGTCGCCAACAGCCGGACCCCAGAAGCCTAGCACAAGCGCCGGCTCATCCGCGCCCCCGTCAATACGCGCGCGCAGTCCTAACTGGATGCCCCGTCGGCCATGTGCGCCAAAGCGGACCAGGCTTACCTGGGCTTTTACGGTCTCTTCACCGTCATGGGGCGCGTCCAGTAACACTTGCCCCAGCAGAAGCCAGTTCTCGCCGAAACGGGCCCCGCCGGTAACATCGACCCGCTCGCCCTCACACCCCCCGCTGACCACCCTTGTGGCAGCCTCGACGTTGAGGAAGGCGCCGTTGTCATAGGATCGCCCACCCAGCCAACGTAGCTCGGCGCCGCCTTCGCTGCACTCAGGCGAGGGATGCGAGAGCCATAGCGCGCCAGCCTGTAGCGCCATCGCCGTGTCGTCGTCGCGAAAGACCGTATGTTTCAGCCCGACGACCGCCTCGGCGCGCCAGCCCTCTTGTGTGTCGTAGTTCTGCTCGTACCAGGGCGCGACGACCAATGATGCGCGTTCGCCCACCGGCGCTTCGATATAGGCGGAGCTTTCGAAGAAATAGACTTCGTCGCGCGTGCCGGCGGCGTTGGTCCAGATCTGTTGTCCGTCTTCAGGCGCGATCCAGGCGCCGGCGGTCGCCGGCTGCGGCGCCAACGCTGCAATCAGGCCTACGAGTCGTAGCCCGGCAGCTGGCGATCCAGCTTTCTTTTCAGCCCCGGCCACGCCAATCCCGCCACCATTCCCAAGCCGCCGCCCTGTTTTCGCGCCTCATCCTGCGCCGCGTCCGGCGCAATGAGCACGTTCTCCCGCCCAGCACTGAGCGCATTCACTTGTTGCGCACAAGCACGTTCGAGAAAGAAGATACCGACAAACGCTTCAGCTGCAGTCGCGCCAACCGCAAGCGTGCCGTGGTTACGCAACAGCATGAGTTTCTTGTCCCCCAGATCGCGGACCAGCCGTTCGCGCTCGTCAAGATTAAGCGCCACGCCCTCGTAATCGTGATAGGCGAGGTTGGCGCGCAACAGCAGCGAATTCTGCGAGATCGGCAGCAAGCCTTCTTTCTGCGCGGCGACGCCGACGCCCGCATCCGTGTGCAGATGAATCACGCAAAGCGCGTCCTCGCGCGCGCTGTGGACCGCCGAGTGAATCGTAAAGCCCGCGGGATTTATATAGTACGGCGTTGGCGCAACGATGGCGCCGTCGAGATCAACTTTCACCAATGAGGAAGCTGTGATCTCTTCGAAGAACATACCGTAGGGGTTGATCAGGAAATGGTGCTCGGGCCCGGGGACGCGCATTGAGATGTGCGTGAAAATCATGTCGTCCCAACCGTGCAGGGCGACGAGCCGATAGAGCGCGGCGCAATCGACGCGCGCCTGCCATTCCTCGGCGCTTACGCGGCCTTTCAGGCTTGTCCCGGCGTCATCGGCCATCGGTTCGCTCTCCACACTCGGTTGTGGTAGAAGACCCTAGTTCCAACTGGCCGATAAGCAAAGAGCGCCGTCGCCCGATGAAGATCGCTTTTAGCGCCAGCGCCCGACCGGAGGCGCAGCAGGCCATCGCCGGGCTCCGCAAGCTCTACGGCGAGACGCCGGAGTCCGACGCCGATGTGATTGTGGCCCTTGGCGGCGACGGGCACATGCTGGAGACGCTGCGTCGCCGGCTCCGGGACAAAAAGCCGGTCTACGGCATGCACCGCGGCACAATCGGTTTTCTCATGAACGAGTATCAGCCCGACGGCTTACCCGAGCGCTTGGCGAGCGCCGAAGCCGTGCGGGTGCGTCCGCTCGTGGCGCAATGCGAAACTATGGCCGGGCATGTCGTCACGGAACGCGCATTCAACGAGGTCTCCCTGCTGCGCCAGTCGGCGCAGTCCGCCAAGCTGCGCATCCTTATCGACGGCGCCCAGCGGATGGCGGAACTGCTCTGCGACGGCGTGATGGTCGCCACGCCAGCCGGCTCCACGGCCTACAACTTTTCTGCGCACGGTCCGATCCTGCCCATTAACGCGCGCCTGCTGGCGCTGACCCCGGTTAGCGCATTCCGGCCGCGACGATGGCGCGGCGCGCTTCTCCCGCACAGCGCCGAAGTGCGTATAGAAGTGCTGGAGCCTGAGCACAGGGCGGTCAGCGCAGCATGCGACAACTTCGAAACGCGTGACGTGAGCGCTATCGAGATCCGCGAGGACGCCGAAGCCGAACTCACCCTGCTGTTTGACCCGGGCCATGCGCTGGACGAACGCATTCTGCGCGAACAGTTTATCGTCTGAGCAGCGGCCGTAACGCTCTATTCATGCACCGCACGCAAGCTGCTCGCAATGAAGCGCAATGTGCAGGTCATCGATCCGCGCAAGGAAGGGCATCGCCCCCCTAAGCTGACACAACCTCTGTTCGGCGAGGAGGCGCTTAAGCGCGCCGACCGCGTGCTCGAAGCAATGAGCGGTTCGTTCGAGAAATGGCTCGACGCCGATCTCGCCCAGCTGCAAACCGCCCGCATCGAAGCTGGGCACAGCGGCTGGACCGCCGAGAGCCTCGATACGCTTTGGCGGGCCGCGCACGATCTTAAGGGCATGGGCGGCACGTATGGTTACCCGCTGGTGACTCAGCTGGCGGCTTCGCTTTGCCGCTTGATTGAAACTGAATTGGGAAAGAACGCGGCTCGTGCGAACCCAGACCTGGTTGAAGCCCATGTCGATGCATTGCGCGCGGTCGTGCGCGATCGCATAGCGTCGGAGGTCCACCCGGTGGGAGCCGCACTGACGCACGCTCTCGAAGAGCAGGTGAGCCGGCTCGGCGTAGCGCCGCGCTAGCGTCAACAATCTCTTCACTCTGTCTGCCGTCCGTTTCTTAACCGCGTTCATGCGATAAGCGCCGCTTCATTGTTGCGCTCATGAACGTTGTCCCTTTCCGCCTCCATCAAGCGTCGGAGCCACTCGCCTTCGCCATCGGCGCACGTGTGGACTTGCGCGTGGGCGCCATCGCCGCAGGCGTGGTGCGCTCGCGCGAACCGGGCGCCGACGTGTTCTCATTCTCGAACCTCGCACGCCTGTTGCGCGGGGCGCGCATGGCCTGGCGAGAGCGCGGCGTCCACGCGCCGCTTACGCTTGCCGTCCCGGCTGATCTCTACGGCGAGCTCGAGGCCGATCTTTTGTCCGAAGTTGCAGTGGACGCCGGCTGCACGCGCCAGAGGCTCTCTTTTGAGCTTTGCGAACGAGCCATAATGCGCGATGGCCCAGGGCTCGCCGAGGAGCTGAGGGCGCGCGGTTGGGGGGTGGTGCTGCGGGGAGATCCCGATTGCCCCTTGCCCTTCGGCGCTCGGGCGCGGGCGCTCTATACCGAACTCGTGCTCGATGCGCCGGCGGCCCCCGATCCTTTTCTCGCTGTAGAGCCGGGCGAGCCTTCTCCGCTTGGGCGCCGGCTACTCGCCGCCAAGGCCGCCGGCCTTGCAATCACGGCCGAGAACGTGCGCACGGCGCAACAGGCACGCGTACTGGCGATAGCGGGTTTCGACCGCGGTGGCGGCGCATTTGCCGAAGCAAAGCTGCGTTAGTTGAGCGCGGCGGCGCGCTCGGCTTGCCAGCCGGCGGCGTCGAGCTTCTCCAACAGATAATCGAGATCGTCTTTCGGGATGGACTGGAACAGCGTCAGCGTGCGCTCCAGCATTCTTTTGCGAAACCGCACGCGGTCCTGCGCCCCGCCTTCGCGCTCGACCGAGTGATAGACGTCGAGCGCAGCACGGAAGGATTGGAATAAGCGCGGCGGCAGCCCCGCGCGCTCGAACGCCGACTTCAAGCCGAGCGGGCCGCTATCATGGATCATCAACCACATCCGCTGATGCGCCATGCCGGCCAGTTCGGCCATTGCGTGCTCGACGAACTCCATGTGGCCTAAACATAGCCCGCGCATGAGCAGCGAGGGCGACAGGCGCCCGTTAAGGTTCAACTGCTGCACGAAGCGTGAGATATCCTTCTGGCGCACGGCCTGTTCGACAATATCGACGGTTACCCGCTCGCGCGCGCCCATAGCGAGATCAATGGCAATCTGCGGCGGCAATTCGTGATTATTGACGAGGTAGTCGAACGCTTCGCCGGCAACCAGCGAAACGAGCTTTTCGGTGATATTGAGCGGCAGCTCGCCGCGACGCACCATTGCCGATGTGATTGCGGACACCCCGGCAAAGCGGTCCAACACCGCGTCCAGCCCTTTTTCGTCGAACAGTGCGTTGTCATTGGCGACCGCGCGCTGGACAGCTTCCGGGACGGCGTGCTCCGCGATGGCGCCTGTAACCACCACGCTGAGGTGCGCACGGCTAGCGACCGCCACCTGTTTGGAGGGTGGACAGGTGCGCACGATCTCCACCAGATCGGCGTCTGTCAGGATGGGCGAATTCAGAATGATCGGCAATGCGATGGTTTCGACGTCGCGCGCCAATTTTGACGCGATCTCGTGCGGCAGCTTGGGCGAGTTCTTCAACGCCACCGCCAAGGCGCGCCGCACGAGAATCGCAGCGTCCTCAGCCATGAGCGCCAGGATGCTTTCGGCGTGCGTGCGTTCCTCGGTGGAAAGCTGCGCCTCCTCGATGCAGCGGCATATTTTGTGCGCCGCGTGTGCGCGCGCCTCCTCCGTGGGGCCCTTGATCAGGGTCCGGATGTCGCTATCGGTGAGGTTGGCGCGCATGGTGACGATAGTCATGAGAGCTCGCGTGCGGACGGCGACGACTCCAGGACGCGCCGGCTGTTCAGAGTTCAGCCTAGGGCTTAACGAAGCCTTGATGAGGATCGTTGCGAAAGGGAAATACGGGCGATGCTTACAGGGCTGAAGGTCGTTGAGTTGGCCACTTATATCGCAGCGCCCGGCGCGGGTGGGATCATGGCCGACTGGGGCGCTGAGGTGATTAAGGTTGAGCCGCCGGGCGGCGATCCGATCCGGCAATTCTTCGCGTCAGCCGGTATTGAGGGTGTCGCCGTCAATCCGGTGTTCGAACTCGACAACCGGGGCAAACGCGGCGTGGTTTTGGATACAACGAAGCCGGACGGCCGCGACGCATTGCTGAAGCTGATCGACGGCGCGGATGTGTTTTTGACCAATGTCCGCCCCGGCGGCCTGCGACGGTCCGGTCTCGATCACGGCGCTCTGCTAGAGCGCAATCCGCGCCTCATCTACGCGACGCTCACCGGCTACGGTCTTGAAGGTCCCGATGCGGATCGTCCGGGCATGGACGCCGCCGCCTTCTGGGCGCGCTCCGGCCTGGCGGCGCTGTTCCGGCCGAAGGGCGGCGATCCGATCCAGCTGCGCACCGCGTTCGGAGACCACGTTGCTTCGATGGCCATCGTCAGCGGCGTATTGGCGGCGTTGTACGAGCGCCAGCGCACGGGCAAAGGCCGGCTCGTGGAGGCCGCGCTGTTACGCGTCGCGCATTATGCAGGCGGCTCGGATTTCGCGATCCAGCATTCTTATGGCCGCACCGCGTCCAATCGGCCGCGACGTGACACGCCGAACCCGGTCATCAATTACTTCAAGACGCGCGATGGACACTGGGTGAGCTTGCTGGTGCGTCAGGGTGAAGCCGATTGGCCGAAAGTCTGCCGCGCGCTCAGACTCGCACACCTGATTGAGGACGAACGCTTTGCGCGCGCGCGAGACCGGCGCAAACACGGCCCCGAACTGGTCGATCTGATGGACGCCGCGTTCGCCGACAGAGATCTGGCAGAGGTGTCGGCTGCGCTCGACGCAGAACAGCTGATCTGGGCGCCCGTGCTAACTGCAGCCGAAGCCATTGCCGACCCGCAAACCCTTGCCTGCGGGGCGGTGGTGCAAACGCCGCAACGCGACGGCGGCGCGATCAACGCGCCCGGCGGTCCGATCCGTTTTCCGGGCGCCGACGATGGACCTAAAGGCCCCGCCCCGCTCATCGGCGAACATACGCGCAAGGTGCTTGCCGAACTCGGTTATTCAGAGGCGCAGATCGACGCCTTGTATGAAAGCGGCGCGGCCGCATGATGGTTAGCCGCACCGATGAACCGCCGCCGCGCCAATCGCCACTAGAGGCCGTTGCGGGCGTAAGCGCGGTGAGCCTGCTGCGAACCGGCGCGCTCTTGCTCAGTGCTGCTGTCGAGCAAGGGTAAGAGCGCGAACGCAAACAGCGCTTGCGCAAGCGCCGGTGAGAGCGCGCCGTCGCCAGCATATTGGAGCTGCCTTCGATCCGCATTCATGTTTGAACCGGCGTTGAGCGAAAGCCGGTCCAGCAGGCCCTGCGCCGACTGCGGGGCGCCGTTCGCATAGAAGAGACCGCGGTTCGCAGCGGCTTCGCGGGGGAACAGGACGGTCGCGTCGGGCGCGCCGTTCTGGGCGGCTTCGATGAGCCGCATCGCGCCCGCAGCGCCCATCACGTGCGCGGCGTAAAGCTCGCCTGCACTTGGCGCTCGGCCCAATCGAACCTGCAATGTCGCCGCGTTTTCACGCGCGAGTTCTCCGGCCATGCGCGCCGAGAGTTCCGGGTCGCTCCGCAACGCAAGGATCTCGCGGCGCACGTCCGCATTGGCGCCCTGGCGCAGAGCCGCCGCCTCGGCGGCCAGCCCGTGCGCGGCCCCATGCCGGCGCACCATGTCCAGCCACGTGCTCTCAATGAATTGGAAGAGCCCGGTCGCGCTCGACGTCCCCGCCCGCGCATTTGGATTGAGCGCGCTTTCGCGCCGAGCTGTTTCCACGAGCAATGAGAAATCGACGCCGGTGGCTTGCGCTGCGCGCCGGATCGCGGCGCGTACGGCGTCCTGGCCCGCAGGCGCAATGGGATCGCTCATGCCGCTGGCGTCGGCCCGATTTGGTAAAAGCACGATTAACCCGCGCGGCGGCGTATCCAGCCAAAGCGATACGGGAGCAAAACGAAGCCGGCCAAGGTGACGACGAGCGCCAACAGCGTCGCAGCGATCAAGAGCCCGGTGTTGAAGTTCTCATGATCGCGCCAATCCATGATGTGCAGCGCCCAGAGCGCATCATACACACGCCACAGATCGGACCGACGCGCGGTGACCGTCCCGGTATGGGCCGCGACATAGACAGCGAGCCCTTCGCGATCTTCGAATTCCACCCGCCACGCCGGCAACGCGCCGCGATACTCGGGCGACTCTTCCGTTACGTGCGTGGTCTCACGCGGGCGTGGGGCGTTGGCGATGTAGGCGCCGGCGATAACCTCGGCGTCGCTCGCGCTCAGTGGAGACACAACGCGCATGGCGCCAAGATCGATAAGCATCGGCGATCCTTCGCCGAACTCCGCGATCGTGGTTGCGCGCCCGAGCACGTCGCGGGCGTAAGTGAGCTTCGTCGGCGCCGCCCGAAGCAGCGGCGCAAGCTCCGCGGGCGCGCGCATCTCCTCAGCCGTCAGCGGTGCGATCGCAAGCTCTGCGATCCTGTGCTCGCTGCGCACCCGCTCGATTGGATAGATCGCAAAGAAGAGTCCGGAAACGAACCAGAGCAGAATCTGCACGCCGACGATCAGGGCGAGCCATTTGTGGATGCTAGACGCGACGGCTTGCAGCTTCATTTCCGCCCCCACGGAAACCCTAATAGCTCTTCGGCAATCCCAGCACGCGCTCAGCGATGAAGTTGAGGATCATCTCGCGCGAGACCGGCGCGATGCGGGCGATCATGG
>CAZIOD010000070.1:3343-14447 GCA_964540785.1 uncultured Terricaulis sp. | reverse complement strand
GTGCTCGAAGCCATGAAGATGGAGCACACGCTCACCGCGCCGTTCGACGGCACGCTCGCCGAACTCAACGCCAAGCCCGGCGTACAAGTCAGCGAAGGCGTGCTGCTGGCGAAATTGGAAACGGAGTAGACGGACCGCCGGCGCCCCGCCGGCAGCATTCCGTTCGAACATGCCCGAGGCGCCGGCGGTCCGGGCGTTTGCATCAACACGCGAAAGCATCGTCATTCCGGACGCGCGACGCGCGATCCGGAACCCAGGGGCGACCGGCACGTCCGTTGCCCCTGGGTTCCGGGTTCATCGCTGCGCGATGCCCCGGAATGACGAGCATCAGCGCATAACGTCAGAACCTAAGCCCGCGCTTCGTCGCTGCTGCGTCGGCCGCTGCGGCCGCGCGTCGTCTCTTCTTCCATCTCTTCGCCCGCCTCGATCATGGCCGGATTGATCTCGCGTTCGGCAAGTTCCGTCAGCTCCTCGTCCATGGCTTTGCCTTCTTCCAGAACGCGTTCCATGACATCGACGGTGGTTTCTTCATCCATCGCCTGCGCGAATGCGCGTGTGGTACCCCAGGCGGCGATGCAATAATGTTCGAGCTTTTGGACCGCGCCAACCAGGGTGGCGTCGAGCGCCGGACCGCGCTGGATTTCCTGGATATGCTCGAGCGCATCGCGCAGTAGGCCCTCTGCGGCGACGTTTTTCTTGCGCGGCATCTTGTGGCCCATTTCCTCGAAGATGCCGTCGATGTCCTCGATCAATTGTTCGGCCTGTTCGACGCGGCGTTCGAGCATCTGGCGCAAGGTTTCGTTCTCGACCGCCTTAGAGACGCGGGGCGAGGCCTTTATCAATTGGTTCTCGGCGCTGTGGATTTCAGCGAGTTCGGTGTGCAGCATTTCCATCGGCTCCGGCGTCTTCTTCTGCGGGCGGCGCGATGAGTTGGCGTTCTTCTTGGCAGGCATGGGGGGCTCCCTCGGATCGTATTGATCCGGGAGCAACAGCGGCTGTGCGCGCGGAGTTCCGGCGTCGCAGTGAAAAATGCGCACACGGAGGTTGGCGGTCAGCTCAGTGCGAACTGCGCTTCGTCCTTCTCAGGATGCCGCACGGCTTCGCCGTAGGTCTCGTTGACGCGCACGACGGTGAGGGCCGGCACATCGGCGTTGTGCGGCACGCTCGCGCCCGGGCCGATCCGAGTCCCGGCGCCGATATAGGCGTGGCCCCCAATCCGCACCGGCCGCACGAGGACGCGCGAGCCGCCGCCGTCCATCTTCTGGCGCACATGCGCGGCCAGCTCGACTTCCCGGTCGAAGGTGACGCGGTTGCCGATCTCCATCAGATTGCGGTCGAGCACGTCGATGCGCACCGGCCATTCCACGCCATAGCCCACCCGCGAACCCCACATGCGCAGCCACATCGAATAGAAGCCCGGGATCACGCGCAGCAGCGATTCCAGATAGGGCAGCGCGTCATAGAAAGCCTGGATGTTGTGCGCCGCCAGCCAGACGCAGAACTTGCGCCCGTCAATGCAGGAGATCCCCAGCTTCAGTGGCGCCCAGCGCAGCAGAATGCGCAAGACGATCGGCGGCGCGAGGTAGATGACGAACAGCAGCAGGAACACAGTCCAGCCCGATGGCCAGGCGGCGAACACGCCGAGCGCGGTAAAAGACGCCGCCGTCATCAGCAGCGGAAAATACGAAAAGAGCCTGTCCCACGCCGTCATCATGGCGGGTCAGGCGGCGTCGCTGTGAGGTGCGCTCGCAATCAAGGCGTAAAGATCGTCCGCCCCGCGCGCTGCACGGAGCTTGTCGCGCATTTCTGCGCGGCGCAGGAAACGTGAGACCCGCGCCAACGCTTTCAGATGGTCGGCGCCTTTGTCGGCCGGCGACAACAGCATGAACACCAGATCGGCCGGCCGCGCGTCGAAGGCGTCGAAATCCTGCGGCGGATCGAGGCGCGCGAATGCGCCGAGCGGGCGCGCCAGTCCGGCGACCGGCGCATGCGGGATGGCGACGCCTTCGCCCATCCCGGTGCCCGACAGGCGTTCGCGCATCAGCACCGCATCGAACGCCTCGCGGGCGCTGATATCGCCGACGCGCGCCAACGCGTCGGTCATGGCCTGCAACGCCTGGCGGCGGGAAGCCGTCGCAAGCCGGGGCAAAATCGCCTCCGGCGCGACAAGATCGCTCAAATCGTTCATCACACCATGCTCGGCCGCCCGCGAAGCACGAGCGGCGCCAACACCGTTAGTCCTTTGCCGTACCGTTGCCGCGGGCGCGTTCGGGATCGATCCAGCCGACGTTGCCGTCCTTGCGCCGGTAAACCACGTTCAGCGCGCCGTTCGCGGCGTTGCGGAACATGACCACCGGGTTGTCGGACAAATCGAGTTGCATCACTGCCATGGAGACGGGCATCGTGCGAACGTTCACGGTGGTCTCGGCAATCACCAGGGGCGCATCCTCGGCCCCGTCCGCGTCGTCCTCCTCCGCTTCGCTTTCCTCGCGTAACGGGGCGAGCACATACGCAGCTGCGGCCTCTCCGGGAAGGGGAGATTTGTTGTCGGCGTGATGGTTTTTCAGCCGGCGCTTGTAACGGCGCACCCGCTTTTCCAGTTTGCCCAGCGCATCGTCGAAGGCGCTGTGTGCGTCGCCGCCATGCCCTTCGGCCTGGAGGGAAATTCCGGAGGACAGGTGCACCGTGCAATCGACTTCGATCGCCGTGCCGCCATTTTTGCTGACCGTAACCACCGCATCCGTCGCGCGACTGAAATACTTGCCGACGCCGCTGGCGAGTTCGTTCTCAATTCTGGATCTAAGCGCTTCGCCGACTTCCATCTGCCGTCCGGCGACTTGAATGCGCATGAAGGAGCCTCCTCAAAAACCGCGCGCGAGAGGACTCTCGGGGACCGGGCTCCGCCCCCTAGAGCGCCCCGATGCCGTAAGCTGAAGGTAGGCCCGCCGACATCCCGGGTCAACGCGGCGAGCACATCCGAGCGCGTGGCTAATCGCCATTCGCCGTATTTGCGAGCCGGCGCCTTTGCACCGGGCTTGCGGCTCCCCATTTGCGGGGGCTGAGGGATATCTTCCAATGAGCGCGAACGAGGCGGCCATCGTTGATTCGGCGCGGCCGGCCGCAGCGCAATGGCGCGATCTTGCCGCGATCGTGATCTGCACGCTCGCGTGGGGCACCACCTGGTATGCAATCACGCTGCAGTTCGGCGTAGTCGATCCGATCGTTTCCGTGAGCTATCGTTTTGCGCTCGCGGCGGCGTTGCTGTTTTGCTGGTGTGCGTTGCGAGGCGAGACGATCTGGCTGTCGCCTGCCCAGCATTTATGGGCGTTCGGGCTCGGCGCTGTCACCTTCGCATTCAATTATCCGCTCGTTTATCTCGCCGAAGAGCGCGTCACCTCCGCGGTCGTGGCGGTGATGTTTGCGTCAATGGCGTTCATCAACCTGATCGGCTTCCGTTTGGCGTTCGGTCAGCGCGCGTCCCGGCTTGCCTGGGCGGCCGCCGGGCTTGGCATCGCCGGCGTTGCGCTGCTCTCCTGGGAAGAAATGGCGGGCGCAAACTTCGGCGCGAACGCGCTGATTGGCGTTGCCCTGACGCTGCTCGCCGTGGTCGCTGCGGTGGTGGGCAACGTCTTCGCGCGCCGCAACGAGATGCTGAACGCCGGTATCGCCGCCTCGACGGGCTGGGCGATGGGCTATGGCGCGCTGATCCTCGCGATCTTCGCGACTGCGACCGGTAGGCCCTGGGTGTTCGAATTCAGCTGGGAGTACGTGCTTTCGTTGCTGCACCTTGCCGTCAACGGCTCGGTTGTCGCGTTCCTGCTCTATTTCGGTCTCGCGCGGCGGCGGGGCTATGCGACGGCATCGTACATTTCCGCACTCGCCCCGCCGGTAGCCATGCTGGTGTCGACGCTGTTCGAAGCAAAGACCTGGGGCATGCTAGCGTTGAGCGGCGTTGTGCTGGTGTTGATCGGGCAATGGCTCCTGCTGCGCGCAAAGCGCAGCTAGCGCAGACGACGCAAGGCGGTCTCCGCACCGACGATCAGCACATCGTCCTCTTCATCGTCCCACGTGAGGCGCGGCGAAGTGGCCAGGTAGGAGAGAAAGGCAACCACGTTGTGCCGGCGCGCCAACCCTGCTTGGGCGCCAAAAGCCTCACTCCAGTCGGACAAAGGAGTTGGATCTGCGACCGCAGCAAGCCAGGTCGTCCACTCCGCTTCGGTGAAGTCGCCGCGGCGCGCCATGAAGTAGATGATGCGGCCCATACGCTCGGGCTCTCCGTAGATGTAGAAGTGGCCTTCGGGCGTGAGTTGGGAGGCCACCGCATCGCGGATGCGCGTCTGTTCGGCGCGACCAAACGCCGGATTGATGGCCAGTTGCAGCAACAGATCGGCGCCATGCGCGACGCCATGACGCCATCCTTCACGCTCGTCAAAGCCGCGATAGTCGCTCACGCCGACGAAATAGGCGATGGCGGCGTCTAACAAGCGGTGGCGCCGCTGCGGCGTCATGTAGGGTTCGATGCGGTCGGCGCGGGCGACCTCGGAAAGCACCAGCGCTGCGAACGGGCGTCTGAAGCCTGCATCATCGGCGGCGCCGGTGAGCTGAGCCTGGAGATCGTCAGCGAGCCAGAGCATCGTCTCGGCGCTAAGCTGGCGGGCGCGTAGCCAATGCGTGAGAGCTTCGAAGGCAATTCCGTCCCGCAGCATTGGGTCCGGATCGGAGAGACAGCTTGCGAGCGCGCGCGCCAGCGCATTGCGACGCCCCTCGTCGGGCAGCATCCATTCGGACGCTTTGAGTCCGCCGAGTTCGGCCGTGGAGAATCCCGCCGGTTCACATGCTGTCTGGGCGTGGGCGGGGCCGGCCGCGCCGGCCGCAAGGAATAGAATGGCGCAAAGAACAGTCTTCATTGCGCGATTTTCGAGGCTCGCGCGGCGAACGGCAAAGGGTTTGCGATGAGCCGCGCAGGCCCGTCGCTGTCGCGCAGCACTGCGGGTTGGGGCGCCTCGTTCAGGTGCGCCACACGCCTAGCCCCAATCGCGCCGGGCGGCTATGGGAGATCGGCTGAGGCCGCAAAGGGGGATCGTGATGAGACGTTTCTGGCTGGGGCTTGCCGCGCTCGGGCTCGCGCTCATAGCGCCGGCGTCGGCTCAGCAGCAGCTCGCACCGGGACAACAGCGCGATCCGTTCAACGGCCAGTTCGGCATGGTTTCGCTCGCGCGTGCGCCAGGGGAAGCAGCCAGGCTGGCCCAGCTGATGGGCGATGCGTTGGATGAGCTGAGCGCGCAGCGTCCTGGTGAGCTCGATGTCTACGTGATCACGGCCGCGCTCTGGAGCGATCCAGTTTTCGAACGCGAGGCGATGCAGGCCGAAGCGGTCCTGCGCGAACATTTGGGGGCCGAAGGGCGTTCGATCGTGCTGAGCGCGGGCGGCAATGGGGAACGCCGCTATCCAGCAGCTACGCCGGACGATATCGCGGCCGCGATCGGACACGTGGGCGCGGTAATCGACACCAACGAAGATCTTGTTGTGATCTTCATCACATCGCACGGGTCGCCCGACGGTTCGATCGCTCTGCGCGAGCACAATCGCCTCGGCGCAGCGATGCGGCCAACCCACTTCCGCGACCTGCTCGAGCAAGCCGGGATTCGCAATCGGGTCGTGATCGTCTCGGCCTGCTTTTCCGGCGCCTTTATCGCGCCTTTGATGGACGACAATACGATCGTTTTGACCGCTGCCGCGCCGGATCGTTCATCCTTCGGCTGCCAGCCGCAGCGCGACTGGACTTTCTTCGGCGACGCCTACTTCAATCAGGCGCTGCGCAACAATCCCTCCATGTTGGAGGCATTCGACGAGGCGAAGGTGTTGATCGAGCGTTGGGAGCGCGAACAGAACCTGGCGCCGCCGTCGAACCCGCAACGTCACGTCGGGGCGCATGCGGCGCAGATGTTGCGTCAGGCGGAGCGCGCCGCGCGCTAGTTCGCGGCCGAGGCGCCCATCAAATCGAGCGGCGCCGCCGTGGTTCGCTTGGGCACGCGCATGACAATGCGCGACTGCACGTCCGAGACGAGCCCCAGCGCCAGCATCTTGTCGCGCAGGAAGTCATCGTAAGCGTGCATGTCGCGCGTAACGACGCGGAGCATGTAGTCCACCGCCCCGGTCACGGTTGCGCACTCGACCACTTCGGGCCAGTCGGCAACCGCCGTCTCGAACGTTTCGAGATTCTCCCGTGAGGGCAGCTGCAACTTGACCGACGCGAACACTTCGAAGGTCAGGCCTAGCTTGCGGCAATCCAGCAGGGTGACCTGCTTCAGGATGACCCCGGCCTTCTTCAGCCGCTCGATGCGCCGCCATGCAGGCGATGAAGATAGGCCCACCCGCTCAGCGATCTCCGCTATTGAAAGCGCCGCATCCTCCTGCAAGAGCTCCAGGATGCGCACATCTATGGCGTCGAGCTCGACGGACAAAGTTTCCTCCCAGCGTGGCCGCTGCGGTCGTTTTTACCACTATTGCCCTTGCGGCCCCCGGGTCGCAAGGAAAACGGGTCGCGCGGGGAAAGAAACGTGCGGCAAGATGGTGGTGGCGGGTGGACTTGAACCACCTACCTTGGGGTTATGAATCCCACGCTCTAACCAGATGAGCTACGCCACCGGAAGGGGCGGACAAATAGGCGTTCCGATCCCGGCGCGCAAGCCGGGGCGAGAGGCGAGAGGCGAGGAGATGGCGCGTACCCAGGCCGCCGAGTACGATGATCGCAAACAGGCTATCGTCGAGGCGGCCGCGGCCCTGTTCGCCGGCCGCGGGTTCAGGGGCGCGTCGGTCGCCGACATCGCCCAAGGCGGCAAGATCTCCAAGTCTCTGGTCTACCACTATTACGAAGCCAAAGAGGACATCCTCTATGACGTAATGATCTCCCACGTCCTCGCGCTCGAAGACGCCGCGCGCGAGGTGGTGGCGGGTAAGGAGGAGCCGGCGCGAAAACTGCGCGAGCTAACCCATCGCTTCATGGCGCTTTATGTTGGCGCGGCGAACCGGCACAAAGTGCTGCTGAACGATCTGGATCACCTGCCGAAAGCAAAGCGCACCGAGATCGTCGCCGTGCAGCGCCGGCTGATCGAGACCGTGCAGAAGCTGCTGGTTGAGATCGAGCCGGGCCTAAAGAGAAAGAGCGGCGCCAGCTTTGCGGCTGCTATGCTGTATTTCGGCACGATCAACTGGACCCACACCTGGTTCGATCCGCGCGGTCCCGTCAGCGCCGGGGCGCTCGCGGAGATGGCGGTGGATTTGACGCTGGGGGGCGTCCGCAAGGCAGCGGAATAGCGCTGCAACGCAGCTTCAACTGCCAAGCGGTTTGCGCACGAGGCAAATGCGATGATCGACGCGGAAGTCAAGACAATGGACTACGTTGATCCATTGCCGCCTGCGAACGCAGCGGCGGCGCTGAATATCACGTTCGGCATTGGCGAGCGCGGAAGCGAGGCGCGGGACAATTTCGATTTGTTGGTCTGCACGCCCAGCTGGCTGGCCGAGCAGATTGAGAAACGAGGAGGAATGTGGCCGCGTGGAGTGCTGGTTGTCGAAAGCATCGATGCCGAGTACGTACGCCGAACGGTGCAGCTGCTTGCGGATCAGTTTCGGCAATCTAGAGATTGGGTTCAATTTACCGAGCGCTTGAACCGCTATCTGCGCTGGGAGTTCGAAGACTACAACGACTGGCAGGGCGAGCCGCTGCTTCCGGAAAGACGAAGCTAACGGCATGGGTTCTTGTTCGAGCTAAACGTCGTAGGTCAGCGCCACGCCCTCGCTCACGGGCGTTGCTTGGCAGGTCAGCACGTAGCCTTCAGCCAGCTCTTCTGCCGAAAGCCCGTAATTCACCTTCATCTGCACGTCGCCGCTCGTCACCTTGGCGCGGCAGGTTGCGCAGACGCCGCCCTTGCACGCGAACGGCGCCGGCAGGCCCGCAGCGCGCACATTGTCCAGGATCGAGTGCTTCTCCGGATCGAACGTCACGTTCATGCGCCGGCCGTTGAGCGTCACGCTCATCTTGAGGCCCGCCGCTTTTTCTTCGGCTGCGCGCGCGGCGGCGGCTTGGGCGGCGGAGAGAGGGCCCGTCGTGAAGCGCTCGATCAGGATGCGGGGCTTCTCAACGCCGTGCGCCACAAGCGCCTCTTCGATCGCGTCCATCATCGGGCCCGGCCCGCAGATAAAAAACGCGTCGACGGTCTTGGCATCGAGCAATGACGACAAAATGTCTTCCGTCTTGGCGCGGTCGAGACGGCCATTGAACAGCTCGATTTCCTCTTCCTCGTCTTCGAGGAAGTGAAAGACTCTGAGCCGGTCGAGATAGCGATCTTTCAGCGCCGCGATTTCCTCCAGGAACATGATGCCCGGCGAAGTGCGGTTGCCGTAGAACAGCGTGAACTGGGAGCGGGGTTCGAGCGCCAACGCCGTTTTCATCAGCGAAAGAATTGGCGTGATCCCCGAGCCGCCGGCGAAGGCGGCGTAGCTGTTGTGTGCATCGGCATCGAAGTTCCAACAGAACGAGCCGTGCGGCGCCATCACCTCGATCTCGTCGCCGGCCTTCAGCTCGCTGTTGACCCAGCCCGAGAACACGCCGCCCGCGATCTGCTTGACGCCGATCTTCAATTGGCCGTCGTCCGGCGCGACGCACAGCGAATAATTGCGCCGCACCTCTTCGCCGCCGATCTCGCGCCGAAACGTCAGATGTTGGCCGGCGCGGAATCTGAATTTATCGGCAAGCTCCGGCGGCAGCTCCAGGCGCACGGAGACGGCGTCCGGCGTCTCGCGCTTCACTTCCGCGACGCGCAGGCGATGAAAATCGATGCTCATGCTCCTCCCCCGCTTGCGGGGGAGGTGGCGAACGGAGTGAGCCGGCGGGGGTAAGTCCGCAGGCCGCGCGCTCGCGCCCCCTCAGTCAGCTTCGCTGACAGCTCCCCCGAAAACGGGGGAGCAGTCGGATCGATCATCAATGACATTTGAACCGATCGAACGGCTCCGCGCACGCCTTGCAGCGCCACAGCGCCTTGCATGGCGTCGAGCCGAAGCGCGAAATCTCTTCCGTGTTCATCGAGCCGCAACGCGGGCATTGCGCATGCGTGTCGTTGCGCAACGACGCGCGACCGGCGCCCTTCGGCGGCGGCGCTATGCCATAGGCGCGCAGCTTCTCTCGCCCTTCGTCGCTGATCCAATCAGTGGTCCACGGAGGCGACAGCACGGTTTCGATTGCGACGTGGTGATAATCATGCGCATCCAACGCCGCGCGGATCATTTTTTCGATGGCCAACGTCGCCGGGCAGCCGGTGTAGGTCGGCGTGATCAGAACGCGCTCGGCGCTCACGTCGCGTACGATGCCGAGATCGAGCACGGAAACGCATGGAATCTCCGGATCGGGGACGTCGGCAAGAATGCGCACGATCGCTTGGGCCGCCGGCGTCCTCGCCGGCGGCGCTGCTTCAGCCCCACCACTGTTCGCCGGCGAGACGCCGGCGGTCCAAGACGGCGCGGTCGCACTCACCACGTCGCCCCCGGATAGGCGCGCTGCAGAAACTGCATCCCGCTCAGCAAATGTCCAAGATGCTCCGAGTGCCGGCCGATGCGTCCGCCGAGCACGGGACGGCGCGCCGCGGGCCGCTCAAGCGCCGCATCCGCCAGTACGGCGTCCACGCGCTGATCCCACGCCGGTCGTAGAGCCGGCTTGTCGACACCGACGCCCGCTTCGAGCGCGGCCGCATCGATCTCGTCCATCTCGAACAATTCGTCAGCAAACCGCCACATCCAATCGAGGCCCGCGATCATGCGCGTGCGGCTCTCTTCGGTGCCGTCGCCCAAACGCACCACCCAGTCGCTCGCCAGCGTTGTGTGGTACTTCACTTCCTTTAATGCCTTGGCGGCGATCGCCGCGAAACGTTCGTCCTGCGACGCCGCCAGCGCCGCGTACAGCAGCTCCTGATAGTGCGAGAACAGAAACTGCCGCGCGATGGTCTGCGCAAAATCGCCGTTCGGCTGCTCGACCAAAAGGCAATTGGTAAAATCCATCACGTCGCGGCGAAACGCGAGCGCGTCGGCGTCGCGGCCTTTGCCCTCAATCTCGGCGGCGAGGCCCAAAAAATGCGTCGCCTGGCCAATCTGATCGAGCGCCACGTTCGCCAGTGAAAGATCGACTTCGAGCGCCGGCGCATGCCCGCACCATTCGCTCAAGCGCTGACCGATGATCAGCGCGTCGTCGCCAAGCCGCAGCGCGTATGTCGCGAGCGCGTCCATCAGATGTGCTTGATGTGATCGGGGATCGAATAGAACGTCGGGTGGCGATAGACCTTGTCCTCCGCCGGGTCGAACAGCGCCGCCGCGTCGCCCGGATCGGAGGCCGTGATCTCAGCCGAAGGCACGACCCACAGGCTCACGCCCTCCAAGCGCCGCGTGTAGGTGTCGCGCGCGTGCTCGACCGCCATCTTGGCGTCCGCCGCGTGCACGCTGCCGACATGGCGATGCGAAAGCCCGCCTTTGCCGCGCACGAACACTTCCCACAGCGGCCATTCTTTGGTGACGTCGCTCACTTCGTTCGCTCCTTCGCAGAAGCCAAAAGCCAGAAGTCAGAAGCGTTCTGATTTCTAGTTTCTAATTTCTGGCTTCTGAATCACTCCGCCGCCATCCGCGCCGCTGCGCGCTTCTCCGCATGCACCCGCGCCGCTTCGCGCACCCACGCGCCGTCGTCCCAGGCTTTGCGTCGCGCGGCCATGCGCTCCTTCGCCACTGGCCCTTCGCCTTTGACGACGGCCCAGAACTCTTCCCAGTCCACCTCACCGAAGTCGTAGGCGCCGCGCGCTTCGTTCCATTTGAGCGCCGGGTCAGGCACTTTGAGGCCGATCGCTTCCGCCTGCGGCACGGTGATGTCGACGAATTTCTGACGGAGCTCGTCATTGGTGTCGCGTTTGATGCGCCAGCGCATGCTTTGCTCGGTGTTCGGCGACTTATCGTCGGGTGGGCCGAACATCATCAGCGAGGGCCACCACCAGCGATCCAGCGCATCCTGCGCCATCGCCTTCTGCTCCGGCGTGCCGGCGGCGAGATGCATCATGATCTCGTAGCC
>CAZIOD010000070.1:0-3243 GCA_964540785.1 uncultured Terricaulis sp. | reverse complement strand
GCATAGAGATAAAGCCCGTGCCCGCCTTCGTCCTGCACCTTCGCGAGCAAGATCGCCTTGCGGCGCAAGTTCGGCGCACGCGTGATCCAGTTGCCTTCAGGCAGCATGCCGACGATCTCGCTGTGCGCGTGCTGCGAGATCTGGCGGATCAGCGTCTTGCGGTACGCCTCCGGCATCCAATCCTTCGGTTCGATGAATTCATCGTTCGCCACGCGCGCCTCAAAGGCCGCGACTCGCGCAGGATCCTCGGCGATGGTTTCGGCCTTTTTCTTGCCGCTCATATCGGTCGTGTACATGTGTCGCGCCTTCGGAACTTCAGCCTCTAAATATAGTATTGCCTGACCGATCGGTCAATTAATCACAGAGCCCCCGATGGTGCGGGAAAGTCCCGTGAATTCAGCGATTGCGCGGCCGTCCTCAGTGCGCACGCTGACCTGATAGACGCCGGTTCGGCCCGCCCGGGAGACTTCCCTGGCCTCGGCGATCAACACATCCCCCGGCTGCGCCGGCGCCAGAAAAGAAATGCTCGCGTTCTGTGCGACGGTGTTTTCGTTCCGCGAGTTGCACGCATAGGCGAATGCGGTGTCGGCGAGCGCGAAGATCATGCCGCCATGGCCAATGCGATGCCCGTTCAGCATGTCGTCGCGCAGCGTCATGCGAATCCGCGCGTATCCCTCCCGGACGTCGTCAATAGCGATGCCCCATGCGGGCCCGGTGCCTTCGCGTTGCAGCAGCGTCTCCGCAACGCGCCGCGCAAGCTCATCCGCTTGGCTCATGCATCTCTCGTGAATTGACCGATCGGGCGTTCTATCATACGCCAGCGCCGGGCGCGAGGAGGGTTCATGGACTACGAAACCATTCTGCTCGAGAACGCCAACGGCGTCGCGCGCCTGACGCTCAACCGTCCCGATCGCCTGAACAGTTTCACTGTGCAAATGCACGATGAAGTCTCGCGTGCGCTGGAAGCGGTGTCGAAGAGCGACGCGCGCGTGCTGGTGCTGACGGGGGCCGGGCGCGGCTTTTGCGCGGGACAAGACTTGTCGGACCGCGCTGTCGCGCCGGGAGGCGAGGGCGTCGATCTCGGCGAGTCGCTGGAGAAGCGCTACAATCCGCTGATCCGGCGGCTGACCACGCTGGAGATGCCGGTGATTTGCGCCGTGAACGGCGTCGCCGCCGGCGCGGGCGCCAATATCGCGCTCGCCTGCGATATCGTGATTGCGGCGAAGAGCGCCAAGTTCATCCAAAGCTTTGCCAATATCGGGCTCATCCCCGATAGCGGGGGCGCATGGACCTTGCCGCGCCTCGCCGGCCAAGCCCGCGCCATGGGCCTCGCGCTCACCGGCGAGCCGCTCACCGCCGAACGCGCCGAGGCGTGGGGCATGATTTGGAGATGCGTCGACGACGATAAGCTTGCGGAGGAAGTCAATGCGCTTGCCGCCAAGTTCGCCGCAGCGCCAACGCGCGGCCTTGCCATGACCAAGCAACTGATCCGCGCCAGCTGGACGCGCACGCTCGACGAGGAACTCGACGCCGAACGCGACGCGCAACGCGCGCTCGGGCGCACCAGCGACTACAAAGAAGGCGTCGCGGCCTTCACGGAAAAGCGCGCGCCGAAGTTCACGGGCGCATAGGCGCGAAAATACTTCGTCATTCCGGGGCGCGCGAAGCGAGAACCCGGAACCCAGGGGATGACGAAGCGCATTTCAATTCCCTGGATTCCGGATCGGGCGCCGCGCGTCCGGAATGACGAGTCAGTGGAGCATCAAATGAAGCCGATCACCCTTCAGAATTTCGCCGAAGGTAAGTGGGTATCAGGCGGCGGCTCACTCGCCGAACTGCGCTCCGCCATCGATGGCGACGTCGTCGCCGTCACCTCCTCGCAAGGGCTGGATTTCGGCGCGATGCTGAAGTTCGCGCGCGAGCAGGGCGGCCCGGCATTGCGTGGGCTGACGTTCCACGAACGCGCGCGCATGCTGAAAGCGCTGGCCGAAGCGCTCACCGCCAAGAAGGATGCGCTCTACGAGCTCAGCTACAACACCGGCGCCACGAAGGCCGATAGCTGGATCGACATCGACGGCGGCATCGGCACCTTCGCCGTCTATCAATCCAAAGGCCGGCGCGAATTGCCGAACGACACCATTCTGATCGACGGCAATGTCGAAGCGCTCTCGCGCGGCGGCACGTTCCAGGGTCTGCACGTGTTCAACTCGCTGCAAGGCGCCGCCGTTCACATCAACGCCTTCAACTTTCCCGTCTGGGGCATGCTGGAAAAGCTCGCGCCGACCTTTCTCGCCGGCGTGCCTGCGATCGTGAAGCCCGCCAGCGCTACGGCCTATCTCACTGAAGCCGCCGTGCGCATCATGCTTGAAGCCAATGTGCTGCCGAAAGGCGCGCTGCAATTGATCGTCGGCCCGACCGGCGATCTTTTCGATCACCTCACCTCGCAGGATGTCGTCTCTTTTACTGGCTCTGCCGCAACGGCGACCAAGCTCAAGAGCCATCCTGTCATCGTCCGCGAAAGCGTGCGTTTCGTCGCCGAACAAGATTCGCTCAATGCCTCCGTGCTCGGCCCGGATGCGACGCCCGACTCGCCCGAGTTCGATCTCTTCATCAAAGAGGTCGCCAAGGAAATGACCGTGAAAGCGGGACAGAAGTGCACCGCGATCCGCCGCGGCCTCGTGCCGGCCGCGTTGCTCGACGCGGCGCAAGATGCGCTTAAAGCGCGGCTTGATAAGCTCACAATCGGCGATCCGCGCGACGAAGCCACGCGCATGGGCGCGCTCGTTAGCACAAGCCAGCGCAACGATGTGCGCGAGAAAATCAAGGAGATCAGCGCCGACGCCAGAATCGTTTATGGCGATCCCGACGCCGCGCCCGTCAACGAGAAGGGCGCCTTCCTCTCGCCGGTGCTCTTCCGCTGCGACGATCCATGGTCTGCGCGCGCCGTACACGACGTCGAGGCCTTCGGCCCGGTCTCCACGCTGATGCCGTACAAAGACGCCGCCGACGCCATCGCGCTCGCCAATCGTGGCAAGGGCTCGCTGGTGATGAGCGCTTTCACTTATGACACCGCGTTCGCGCGCGAGCTCGTCCTCGGCGCAGGCGCGTTCCACGGCCGCATCGCTTTCATTGATCGCGACAGCGCCAAGGAAAGCACCGGCCACGGCTCGCCCATGCCGCACATGGTACACGGCGGCCCCGGCCGCGCCGGCGGCGGCGAAGAAATGGGCGGTGTGCGCGGCG
>CAZIOD010000069.1:0-14520 GCA_964540785.1 uncultured Terricaulis sp. | reverse complement strand
GGCGGCCCCTATCGCATCACGCGCGATGGCCTCGCCGCCGTTCGTCCGCAGCTGGACAACAGATGAGCTATTCTCGGGCGGCGGGCTTCGCGCCCGCCGTCAGCTCAACTTGCGCGCGACTTAGATCGGCGCGAATTCAGCGCGCATGGCGGCCATGACCTCGTCCTCGTCCCGCGCCAGCTCGAACGAGGAGCAGCAGCGCGCGCAATAGGCGACATCGCCGACGATGGTGCGAAACGTGGACCGGCGCCGCTGCAGCGGCGTCTGGCAGGTCGGACAAGGCTCGCCGATTTTCTTCTCGAGCATTGATCTCAACTCCGGTCTTTCACGTTAACGACAGAATGCTGAACAAAACCTTTCCGTGCGGTATTCAGCACTGATCTAACAACGCAGATGCCTGCAGGGTCCACCGCAGACGCGCGCCCACAAACTTGTGATCGCGCGCTCGCGCGTTTGAGGCGAAATGAGGCGTTCCCCCGCACCTTTGCGATTTGAGAATGCGCGGCTTCGCGCCGTGCGCAACCCCGCAAGCGCACTAAGCGTTGCGCTTCCTCTTCGACCGTGGCGCCGCGAGCGCATGTGCGGCTTTGAGCGCGGAATGAATCAGCGACTCATCCGCTCGCGTGAGGTCGCACCGACTCATCCCCATGCGCCCCCACCCGCCCGGCAGCGGCGCGATCGCTTGTGGCGCCTGCTCGCAGAAGAATTCCTGCGTTGGCGGATCGAACATGAGATTCACCGCTTGTTCGCCCGGCGGCAGCGTTGCGAAGATCTTGCGCTTGGTGCGGAACGCGGGCCGGTCCACGTGCATGACCTCGAACGCGCCCTCCAGGGACAGCGCCAGCTTGCGGACGCGCGACTTGGTTACGGCCATGCGCCAATATGGACCGTCGGCGCCATCGATGGCCAGAACGTTGTTGGGCGGCCGCCGCGGGCGGTTCAGGCGCGCGTCGCCCAGTCTTTCCTAGCAATGCGTTGCAAGCGTGACGCGCTCAGGCAGCGCCGCGATGTGAGCCGCGCGTTCGGCGTCAAGGTAGGCGCGGTAGGTCTCCGATTGGGGAAACGCGTCCCCATACACCTTCTCGAATATGAATTCGAACACGCGCGCGGCCTCATCCTTGTCCATAAACGGCGGGCCCGAGCGGAACGGCAGCCAGATCAACCATTGCTTGAAGTCAGCCGAACCTCGGCTCGAGGCGAACGCTGAGCCCCCGCCCGGACTGGGCGCCGCCTGAATGTCCGCCTCGCGCAGAAACGGCTGATAATAATCGGCGTCGATGCGATAGACTTTGAGGTTGGTGTCATTCGTCTTGTTGATCGCCCGCGCAAGACGGTCGAACGCTTTGAATCGCGCCGCGGCCTTGGAGGTTGCGGTCTGCGCATCGCCGGACAACCTGGTCCAGGTATTGGCCCTATCTTCGAGCTCCGCCACGATGCCCCGGAAGCCGTCCTGTTTGCACATCTCCGCGTAGAGACCTTCAGCGAGCAATTCCGCGCCGCGCACTTTTGCATCGGTATTGTTCCGATCGATCGCCAGATAGCTCGCGAACAGCATGCCGAAGGACTTGTAGTACTGGCCATAGAAGTAACCGAGCACGCGGCCGTGCTGCTGCGAAATCATCAGGATTTCTTCGAGGTCGTGGGCCGGATTCTTGCGCTGCTCACGCCAGAGGTCGATCCAGGCTTTCATGTCGGCGATATCGTCACCGGTCTCGGTGGAGAACTCGTCTTCGTGGATCAGCTTGACGCCGGCCCAGGCAGCATCGGACGATCGCGTGATACGGCGGTAACGCGGACGTGCACGCCAATATCTGCGTAGAAACCGCACCAGCGCGACCGCACCGCTGACAAGCGCAATCACACTTGCCGCGTAACCGATCAATACAAGGATTGATGAAGCGTCCATCACCCGCCCGCGCCCGCCTGCTTAAGCAGAGCCGCGCCCCGCGGCAAGCAGCTAGCTTAGCCAGCTCGGCTTCTTGAACGGCTTGCCGAGATCGTTCGCCACCGCCTCGTGTGCGATGGCGCCGTCATGCACGTTGAGGCCGTTGGCCAGATGCGGATCGTCCTGCAGCGCCTTTTTGTAGCCCTTGTTCGCCAGCGCCATCGTGAACGGCAGCGTCGCGTTGTTGAGCGCAAAGGCCGAGGTGCGCGAGACCGCGCCCGGCATGTTAGCGACGCAATAATGGAGAATGCCGTCGACATTGAACACGGGATTATCGTGCGTCGTAGGCTTCGATGTCTCGAAGCAGCCGCCTTGATCGATGGAGATGTCCACCAGCACTGCACCGGGGCGCATCGTCTTCAGCATCGGCCGCGTGATCAGCTTCGGCGCCGCCGCGCCCGGCACCAGCACCGCGCCGACGACGAGATCGGCTTCCTTCACCGCCTCTTCCACCGCCGCCTTGGTCGAATAGACCGTCTCTAGGCGGCCATTGAATTCGCGGTCGAGTTCTTCAAGGCGCGCCGGGTTCTTGTCGAACACCGTCACGCGCGCGCGCATGCCCACCGCGATCTGCGCGGCGTTGTAGCCCGAGACGCCGGCGCCGAGGATCACGACATCAGCGGGCCGCACGCCCGGCACGCCCCCCATCAGCACCCCGCGTCCGCCGTGCGCCTTCTCCAAGAAGTACGCGCCGACCTGGATCGACATGCGGCCCGCCACTTCGCTCATCGGCTTCAACAGCGGCAGGCGTCCGTCGCGATCGGTGACGGTCTCGTAGGCGATGGCGGTGGCGCCTGATTTCAGCAGCCCCGCAGCCTGCTCGGGATCGGGCGCGAGGTGCAGATAGGTGAAGAGGATGTGGTTCGGCTTCAGCCGCGCGATCTCCGGCGCCAGCGGCTCCTTCACCTTCACGATCATCTCGGCCTGCTCGAACACGGCGTCCGCGGTGGGCAGGATTTTCACGCCGACTTTCTCATAAACCGCGTCGGGCGCGCCGATGCCCTCGCCGGCTTTGGTCTCCAGAGACACCTCATGGCCCGCGCGCACCAGTTCGGCGGCGCTCTCCGGCGTCAGCCCGACGCGATATTCATGAACCTTGATTTCCTTCGGGCAGCCGACGCGCATGGGAGTTTCTCCTGAATGGCGGCGGCGTATCGCAAATAACGTGCACTTTCTTCGATATTTTGCTACGAAAGCCGCATCTGACGCTCGTTTCTCGGCAACGCGGACGTAATGGCGGAAAAATCTCCCGTTCAGCTCGATGAGTTCGACCACAAAATCCTGATCGAGCTGGAGCGCGACGGCGTGCTGACCGCCGCCGCCCTCTCCGAGCGTGTCGGGCTTTCCCCTTCCGCCTGTCACCGCCGCGTCAAAGCCATGGAGGCGGCCGGCGTCATCGAAGGCTACGCAGCGATCCTTTCGGAGAAAGCGCTCGGCCGCAGCTCCACGGTGTTCGTCGCCGTCACGCTGGAAGACCAGCGCCGCGAAACCATGGCCAAGTTTGAACGCGCCGTCGCGCAATGCCGCGACGTGCAGGACTGCCACCTGATGACCGGCGAAAGCGATTATCTCCTGCGCATCGTCATCGCCGACGACGACCGCTACGAACGCATCCACCAGGAAACGCTGTCACGCCTGCCTGGTGTGCGGCGGCTGGTCAGCAACTTTACCATCCGCACCGTGTTCAGACGCGCCGCGAGCGTCGCGCATTAGGGCCTTTGCGGGCGCTCCAACTTTCTTACACCCGCGTTTTTCAAAGGTTGCGCTCACATCCCCGGCAAGCTCGCATAGGCGACGCCGCCGTCGACCGCGATCGAATCGCCGACAACATAATTCCCCGCCTTCGACGCCAAATAGATCGCCGCCGCGGCCATATCTTCGTCGCGGCCGATGCGCTTGGCCGGGACGCGTTGCGCCACGGCGTCGGCGTGATCGCGCGCCGCGCGGTTCATCTCCGACGCGAATGCGCCCGGCGCGATGGCGCTCACCACGATATTGTCCGCGATCAGCCGCGCCGCCATCCGCTTGGTGAGATAGAGCAAGCCCGATTTCGACGCGTGATACGAATACGTCTCCCACGGATTGAGCCGGATGCCGTCGATCGAGGCGATGTTGATCACTTTCGCCGGCCGCTCCGCCGACGCCGCCGCCTTCAGCGCGCCATGCAAAGCCTGCGTCAGGAAGAATGGCGACTTCACGTTGAGGTCCATCACCTTGTCCCAACCGTGCTCGGGAAATTCCTCGAACGGCGCGCCCCACGCCGCGCCCGCATTGTTCACCAGGATGTCGAGCTTGCCGTTCTCGAGGTCGCTCACCTTTCCCGCCAGCGCCTGGCACCCCTCAACCGTCGACACATCCTGCGGCAGAGGAATGCAGGGGCCGTACTGCGAAAGTTCGCCCGCGGTCGCGTCGCACGCATCGGCCTTGCGCGAGGAGATGTAGACCTTCGCCCCCGACTCCAGAAAACCATGCGCAATCATCTTGCCGATGCCGCGCGAGCCGCCCGTCACCAGCGCCACGCGCCCCTTCAGCGAAAACAGGTCCTCGATCATCGCGTGCTCCTTCGGCACGACGATATGCGCACCGTAAGCACACGCCAATTGGGGCGCTCGTCGTTGACGTTGAATGATATCATGATATCATTTTGCTTATGGCCGATATTCTGATCCGCAAAGTGGATGAGACCACAAAGGAGCTGCTGCGCCGCCGCGCCGAGCGACGCGGCAAGAGCCTGGAGGCCGATCTGCGTGAGACGCTTGAGCGGCTCGCTCAAGAGGAAGTTGACAGTCCCGACGATCAAGTCCCGTTCGGCGACTGGCTCGTGTCGATCACGCGTCCCGGAATTGATCTAGACGACACGTTGAAAATGTTGCGCTCCGCGCCGATACGGCCCGTGGACTTCGGCGAACAATGATCTTGCTCGACACCAATGTGGTGTCGGAATTGCTCAAGCCCGCGCCCGCGCGGCCTGTCGTTTCTTGGATCAACAATCGTTTTGCGGAATGCGCGATCTCAAGCATAACCGTGTTTGAGCTTCACCTCGGGATCGCCAAGCAAGCAGAAGGCAAACGCCGCGACGTCTTCTCTGAAAGCGTAACCCGGCTGTTGCGCCGTTTCGGGCCTCGCGTCTACGCCTACGATACACCAGCAGCGCTCGCCTCCGCGCGCCTGTTCGAGCACGCGCGTCGTCTCGGCCTGGGCTTACATCAAGTGCCGGCCAACGTGCTCGATCTCCAACTCGCCGGCATCGCGCTAGCTTACGGCATGGAATTCGCCACGCGGAACATATCCGATTTCCAAGGCGTGGGGCTGACGCTTATCAATCCGTGGGAGTCCGCGCCCTAAAGCCGCGAGGAAACGCCATGTCCGACGAAATCATCCCCGTCCCCGAAGAATGGGCCAAACGCGCCTATGTCGACGATGTCGGTTATCGCGCCATGCACGCGGCCGCGCTGGCCGATCCCGAAGCGTTCTGGGGCAAGCAGGGCCTCAGGCTCGACTGGATCAAGCCCTACACCAAGGTGAAGGACACCAGCTTCAACGAAGCCGATTTCCGCATCAGCTGGTACGAAGACGGCGTTCTCAACGTCGCCGCCAACTGCATCGACCGCCACCTGGAAACGCGCGGCGACCAGGTCGCCATCATCTGGGAAGGCGACAACCCCGAGCATTCGCGCGCCATCACCTATCGCGAACTCCACGCCGAGGTCTGCCGATTCGCCAACGTGCTGAAGGCTAACGGCGCGCGCAAAGGCGACCGCGTCACGATCTATATGCCGATGATCCCCGAGACGGCCTACGCCATGCTGGCCTGCGCCCGCATCGGCGCCATCCACTCGGTCGTGTTTGGGGGTTTCTCTCCCGACAGTCTCGCCAATCGCATCAGAGACTGCGATTCCAGGCTCGTCGTCACCGCCGATGAAGGCGTGCGCGGCGGCAAAATCATTCCGCTGAAGCACAATGTCGACGCCGCGCTCGAGCACGCGCCCAGCGTCGACCGCGTCATCGTCGTCACCCGCACCGGCGCAGGCGTGCCGATGCAGGAAGGCCGCGACGTGCTCTACGAAGACGCGGCGGCGGACGTCGATTCCAGTTGCCCGCCCGAGCCGATGGGCGCGGAGGATCCGCTCTTTATCCTCTACACCTCAGGCTCGACAGGAAAGCCCAAGGGCGTCTTGCACACCACCGGAGGTTATCTCGTCTTCTCGGCGATGACGCATCAATACGTGTTCGATTATCGCGACGGCGACATCTATTGGTGCACCGCCGATGTCGGCTGGGTGACCGGACACAGCTACATCGTCTATGGGCCGCTCGCGAACGGCGCGACAACGCTGATGTTCGAAGGCGTGCCGAATTACCCGACCAGTTCACGTTTCTGGGAGGTCATCGACAAGCACAAGGTCAACATCTTCTATACCGCGCCCACCGCCATTCGCGCGCTGATGCGCGAAGGCGAAGAGCCGGTGAAGAAAACCTCGCGCGCCTCGCTGCGCCTGCTCGGCAGCGTCGGCGAGCCGATCAACCCGGAAGCCTGGCTCTGGTACTGGCGCACGGTTGGCGAGGAACGCTGCCCGGTGGTCGACACCTGGTGGCAAACCGAAACCGGCGGCATCCTGATTTCGCCGCTGCCGGGCGCCACCGCACTCAAACCCGGCAGCGCCACGCGGCCCTTCTTCGGCGTGAAGCCGGCGCTGGTCGACGAAGGCGGCGCCATTCTCGAAGGCGCGGCCAGCGGCAACCTGGTGCTGCTCGACTCATGGCCCGGCCAGATGCGCACCGTCTATGGCGATCACCGCCGCTTCTTCGAGACCTATTTCAGCACCTATCCTGGCATGTATTTCAGCGGCGACGGCTGCCGGCGCGACGAGGACGGCTATTACTGGATCACCGGCCGCGTCGACGACGTTCTCAACGTCTCCGGCCACCGGCTCGGCACCGCTGAGATCGAAAGCGCGCTGGTTGCGCACGACAAGGTCGCGGAAGCCGCCGTCGTCGGCTATCCGCACGACATCAAGGGTCAGGGCATTTACGCCTACGTCACGCTCAACGCGCACGAAACGCCGAGCGATACGCTACGCGATCAGCTGAAGTTGTTCGTGCGCCAGGAGATCGGCCCGATCGCCAGCCCGGATGTGATCCAGTTCGCACCCAGCCTGCCGAAGACCAGGTCCGGCAAGATCATGCGCCGCATACTGCGCAAGATCGCCGAGAACGACATCTCCAATCTTGGCGATACGTCTACGCTCGCCGATCCGTCTGTGGTGAACGATCTCGTCGCCAACCGCATCAACGGCTAGTCCGGCCTGCGCTACCAAACCTGTCCGGTGACAAGCACGCCAAGAGGATCTTTCGCGCGGGCCACCGAGACGATGAATGCAAACACAGCAAGCGCGGCGATAAAATAGCCGATGCGCGCCTTGCGCGTCCTGGCGCGCTTCAACGCAAAGCTGCCGAGCACAATATAAACAACCAGCAGCACCACCTTCACGGTCAGCCAATGATGCACGAACGGGTAATAGTGCGTGATCGTCATCAGCATCAGAGCGGCCGTAAGCAGCACGGTGTCGATCGTGTAGCTGAGGTAGCGCACCGGCGCCCACATCGGCCAGTTGGCGTTCAGCACGTTGACGCCGAGCCCGCGCAGCAGAAACAGCGCGCCGCTGGCGAGCACCGAGCCGATGTGGACGTTGCGGATCTCCAGATAAAACGTCTCCATCGGGCCCGCTTAGTCGTGCGCGCCGCTGGTCGTGCCGGTCTGATCGAGATCGGGCACGATGCCAGGCGTCGGCTCGCCTTGCGGCACTGGCACGGCATCAGTTTCGCGCTTGGGATGGATCCACAGCATTGCCACGAACAGCGCCAGCAATAGAGCGCCAATGGCGAAAATGGTGTCGCCAGGCACCCGCATCCAGACCAGCAGATCGACCAACGGCTGCTGCATGAACTCCGCCGAACGCGCGTACCAATAGCCCTCGTTGATCGCGGCAAACAGCTGCAACGTCCCGAGCGGCAGCAGGGTTAGCAGCGCCATGCCCGCCAAACCGATATTGAAGCACCAGAAGGCGCCTCTCAGGATCGACTCGTTCCAAACCAAATCGGGCTTCATGCCGCGCAGGCAAAACAGCACGAGGCCAATGCCGAGCATGCCGTAAACGCCGAACAACGCGGTGTGTCCGTGCAGCGGCGTCAGGTTGAGGCCTTGCATGTAATAGAGCGAAAGCGGCGGATTGATCAGGAAGCCGAACAGGCCGGCGCCCACCAAGTTCCAGAACGCCACCGCCAGGAAGAACAGCACCGGCCACTTGTAGCGGCGCATCCACGGCGTCGACCCCGAAAGCCGCCACTGATCGTAGGCTTCAAAGCCAATATAGGCGAGCGGCACCACTTCCAGCGCCGAGAAACTGGCGCCGAGAGCCAATACCGGCGTCGGCGAGCCCGCGAAATAGAGATGGTGCAGGGTGCCTAGGACGCCGCCCGCCATGAAAACGATGGTGGCGAAGAGCACGGCAACTGTCGCCGTCTGCACTTTGAGTAAGCCGAGCCGCGTGAACAGGAAGGCGATCACGGCGGTTGCGAACACTTCGAAGAAGCCTTCGACCCACAGGTGCACCAGCCACCAACGCCAATACTCGACGATCGAGAGGTGCGTGTGCTCGCCCCACATTAGCGCTGCTCCGAAGAACAGGCCGATGGCGACCGTCGACAAGAAGAACAACATCACGATCGAGCGCGATTGCGAGCGATCGCGCAAAGTCGGCCATAGCGCACGAGCAACCAAGGCGAGCCAAAGCAGCAGGCCGACAAACAGGAACCACTGCCAGAACCGGCCCATGTCGGCGTATTCCCAGCCTTGGTGCCCAAACCAGAAGTTCTGATCGAGATCGAGGCGCTGCATCACCGCGAGCCACTGACCGACGAACGAGCCGACGACGATGATCAACAGGCAGACCCAGAGGACGTTGACGCCGAGAGCTTGGAATTTCGGCTCGTGCCCGGAAATTGCGGGGGCAATATATAGCCCGGTCCCGACCCATGCCGTCGCGATCCACAAGACCGCAAGCTGAGTGTGCCAGGTTCGCGTGATCGAATACGGGAAGATGTTGGCCATCTCGTAGCCGTAAACGAGTTGGCCCTCGACCTGATAATGTGCGGTGATGGCGCCGAGCAGAATCTGCACCAAGAAGAGCGCGAGCACGACCCAGAAGTATTTCGCTGTCGCCTTCATCGAGGGCGTGACGACGATGCTGCGCATCGGATCCGTAGCCGGCAGCTCGTGCGGTTCATCCGTGCGGGCATGGGTGCGCGCATAATGCCAGCCCAGCAGACCGATGCCGGCCAGCAGGAACGTCACGCTGAATGCCGACCACAGAAAGGTGCTGGTCGGCGGGCGATTGCCGACGAGGGGCTCGCTTGGCCAATTGTTGGTGTAGGTCACGGTGTCGTTGGGACGGGTTGTTGTCGCAGCCCAGGCAGTCCACCAGAAATATGCGCTCATCACACGGCGGTCCTCTGCGTCTCGGACCGTGCCGTTGCGCATGGCGTACGCTTCACGCAATTCAGCCGTGTCCGGGTCGACGCCGAACAGGCTCTCATAATGCTGGGACACCGTACGGATCGCCTGCGCGCGATAATCCGGCAACGTGATGACGCCGGTCTGGGAATGATAGGTGTTTTCCCGCATGCGCGTGCGCAGTCGCCCTTGCAGGCTGGCTTGCTGCTCTTCGTTCAAAGAGGCCCAGTCGCCACCGAAGCTTTCCTGTGCCCAGATGTCGAGGATGGCGATTGCTTCACGATGCAGCCAATCGGCTGACCAGTCCGGCGCCACGAGCGCGCCGTGGCCCCAAATCGAACCGAGCTGCATGCCCCCGATTGATTGCCAGACCTGGCGTCCGCGCTCGATCTCGGCGCGGGTATAAATAACGTCGCCCGACTCGGAGACGACCTGCTCGGGCATCGGCGGCTTGGCGATATCGATTTCGCGTCCGCTCCATAGCAGCGCGGCAAACGAAACGGTCAGCAAGATTGCGAGCCAGGCCCAGAGCTGTTTAGCGTTGCTCATTTCGTCATCCCTCTCACTCGATCGCCAGCTCGCATCGCGAAGGGAGAGCGTATGATCCCTCTTACGCCGCCAAGCGGAACTCACACGACTCGCTGAAGTAGAACGGTCCCCTGACAAGCTCAATTGAGCGAATCGGTATTGTCGCTGCGCCAGATCAGCGCAGCCCGCGCACGCGCGAATCAAGCTCTCGCTGCACTCGGCGCCGAAACGCCAGCGCCTCGATCATTTACTGTCAAGTAGATTGCACTGAAAGCTGCACCATCTTGGCGTGGGCGGATACCCTCTCCCGATCCAAACGAGACAAGGCACCGCGGGCGCGTGGAGTCGGCGAAGCTACAACTTGCGCCGCGGCTTGTCGCCAAGGTGTCGCTAGGGAACTGCGCGCCCACGTCTGACAGCCGTCGCGCAAATTTCCCACGGGCGCTTAGATCATCGCTTCAGAATGGGCACCGCTCGCGCGAAACGAGGCAATCCTCACACGCCCGGTTCTGCTCCTGATCGCGGCTGAGCAGCGCCGCCACCCACACATGGAACGCCACACCCCCGCTTTGCTCGGTGTAGAATGAGCGGTCGCGCAGGATCGTGTGCGACGAACCGGCGGCCAGGTAGGACCGGAAGTTCGGCGCGCTTTGTCGGCGCGTGAGATCGCGCGCCATCCTTTCGGTCCAGCTCCGGCAGGCGTTTGCCGCGCCCATCAGCGCATAGAAGCCCGCCTGCGTGCGGTCGTGCGCGGTCGTGTATTGCGCGAACCGGTCGTTCGGATAGTGCGCTGCCAATATGCCGACGATGTCGTCGTCGGAGGTGAGCCGCGCGTTTTCGCCGAACACGTCCTCCGGCAATTGGTAGCGCCAATTGCCGTTGCGCCGTTCGAGAAAATCCGGCGTGGTCACCCCCTGCCCGGCGTCACCGAGCATCGCAGCGCGGCCGGCGGGAAAGGCTGCGCGGATGCGGGCATAATGCGTCGCCGCGCCATACGCGCCGGCGCTCGAGCCCGCGACCAGGATTTGTTCCGGCGCCGCAAAATTGGCGCGCATCCATTCCAGCACCAAACGGAAATTGTCGGCGCCGCGATGCTCGATCGCGTAACGCTCGTCCGTGTCGGGATCGCGGTAGATCGCTCTATTCGAGCCGGAGTGCACATCGCCCGTGCAATACGGCACAAACACGAAGCTCCAATCGCGCACTGGATTGCGCGTGTCGGTCAAATCGAACAATCCGCCCATCCGCTGCGGATCGTCGGTCGGCAAGAGTTCAGCCTTATAGAATCCTTCGCTGCGCCCGCCGTCGCGCGCCAGGATGGGCACGGCGCAGGTAACATCGTCCCAGCACGCGCCGCCGCCGTCGAAGAACACAACCAACCGATTTTCCGCGCCCCGGCGGGCCCAGAACTTGTAGGCCGGATCGGCGCCCGGCGCGTTCGAACAAGTGGGCTCGACCATTTGGCCATCGATCTCGATCGGCTGCGGCGTCAACTGCACCCATTCGTGCGAGGCTTGCGGCAGCGGCGCGGCGACCAGCGAGACGACCTCGATGTCGGGCGAGCCGGACCCGCCGCACGCCGCCAGCATCAGGCACGAAAACGTCCACGTCTTGAATCCCCGCATCGATCGTCCTTTAATCCGCCAGATCTGTCACGTTAGGCGGCGCACGCAGACCTGTCGACACACGTCTCGGCAAACAGCCGTGCGAAACTCAATTCCTGTTTAACCGTTCTCACATGGCTGCAGCCTGCTCGATTGCCGCGAGATATCCATGATCGCTACGCCCGAAGGACCCTCGGCGCCCGTCTTCGAACCGGTCGTCTCCGGCAACGCTCTCGTCGCCGAAACTCGCCGCTTTCTTGAACAACTCAGCGGTCTCGGTCCGGAAGAGATCGCTGTGCGCGCCGGATGGACGCTGGCGATACTCGTCGGCGCCTTCGTGATCCTGAGAGTCCTGCGTCTTTGCCTTCGTCTCGCCGCCCGCTTCCTCTCCCCTCGTCACGATAAGGATTCAGAACAGGCCAAGCGCGCGCGCCGCAATGTCGGATCCTGGACGATGGTCGCCGCGCGCTTCATCGTTGCAATCGTCGCCATCGGCTGGGCGCTTCTGATCTGGGGTTTCGACGTGCGCACCGGCGCGCTGGGCCAGGTGCTCACCGTCGTCTGGCGCATCGGCTTCATCGTCATGCTGGCCACTGCGATCGGCGAAGTCGCGGGCTTCGCCATCTCGCGCATCCTGCAGCGAAGCGTGCGCGGATCGCAGAATCCGCGTCGCGCCGGACAGATGCGAACGCTGACGCCCGTCCTCACCGGCGTGACCCATTCACTGGTTGGCGTCATCGCCCTGATGATGGCGCTGGCGGAGATCGGGCTCGACATCGGCCCGATGATCGCCGGCGCGGGCATTCTCGGCATCGCCATCGGTTTCGGCGCGCAATCCTTGGTGAAGGACTTTCTGACGGGCGTGTTCTTCATCGTCGAGGACATTGTCTCGGTCGGCGATATTGTCCGCATCGGCGACTCCGGCGGCCTGGTCGAGGATATGACCCTGCGCACCATTCGGCTCAGGGATTTCGACGGCACCCTGCACATCTTCCCGTATGGAGAAGCGCAGGTCATTCACAACATGACCAAGACGTTTTCCTTCTACGCCTTCGACCTGTCGATCGCCTATTCCGCTGACATCAACAAGGCGCTGCAAGTGATGAAGGAGACGGGCGATCAGATGCGCCACGAGCCGCCGTATGACGACGCCATTATCGAACCGATCGAAGTGGTCGGCGTCAGCGGCCTCAGCGAGCGCGGCGTCCAACTGAAGGCGCGCATCAAGACCAAGCCGATCAAGCAATGGATGGTCGGTCGCGAATATCTGAAGCGCATCAAACTCGCGTTCGATGCCAATGGCATCGAGATTTCCTTCCCGCACCTCAAACTGGTGGCGCCGGATGCGCCGATTCCGGTGGGCGAGCCGCCCTCGGCGGCGAAATAGTCACGGCCCGCCGGAATCGGTTCCGCCGCTTTCGCCGCTCTCGAGGCCGAGCTTCCTCTTGATCGCATTGAGGTCACGTTGCACTTGGCCCAGGCGGTCGAGCAGCGTCCACACCGCCACGCCGAGCGCCACCACGAGCACGATAATGGTGTAGTCCGCGGGCGATCCCATGCTGCACGTCTCCTGCCGCAACCATGCGCGCGCAGGCCAGTGCGCGCAACGCTTGACCCCGCGCCGTCCGTGCTTAAACGGGCCGATGCCTCAGCTCACCATTGCCCGCCGCTTCAACGGCCCGCCCGGTTCCGGCAATGGCGGCTATGTCTGCGGCTTGATGGCCAATCTCATTGACGGTCCGAGCGAGGTTGCGCTGCGCGCGCCGCCGCCGCTCGAACGGCCGCTGACGCTGGCGAGGGAATCGAGCGGCGCCGTCACGCTGCATCACGGCGAGACGCTGATCGCCGAAGCCAGACCGCTCGCGCGCTTCGATCTTGTGACGGCGCCGGCGCCCACGCTCGCCGATGCGCGCGCTGCTGCTAAGCGCTATGCCGGTTTTCACGATCATCGCTACCCAACCTGTTTCGTCTGCGGCACAGGCCGGCCGCACCACGACGGCCTCGATCTCTTCACCGGCGCCGTCGAAGGCCGCGCCATGGTCGCCTGCACCTGGACGCCCGCCGCCGATCTCGCCGACGAGAGCGGCGTCGTGCGCCCGGAATTCATCCACGCCGCGCTCGATTGCCCGAGCTATTGGGCGCTGCCGCATGCGGGTAAACCGGCGCTGCTCGCGCGTCTCGCGTCGAGCATCGATGGCCCGCTGCCGCGCGCGGGCGAAGAACTGATCGTCGCCGCCTGGCCGCTGTCGTCCAGCGGGCGCAAACACACCGGCGCCGCTGCGCTCTACACCGCCGGCGGCGCGGCTCTCGCCCGCAGCGAAGCGCTCTGGATCGAACCGAAGCAAGCCTAACGGAGCAACGCGATGGCCAATTCGCATTACCTCGCGCGCCTGATCGGCCCGCCGCTTGTCGTCATAGCCGTGAGCATGCTGCTCGACCGCAGCGGCTACGTGGCGTTGTCGCAGGACGTCATCGACAATCCGACCTTGATCTATATCGCCGCCGCCATCGCGCTCTTCGCCGCTGTCGCGCTTGTGTTGGCGCACAATGTCTGGAGCGCGGATTGGCGCGTGCTCATCACCCTGCTCGGCTGGATCGCCGTGATCGATTGCGTGTCCTGGATTTTCGCGCACCGCCAGCTGGCCGCATTCTGGTCGCCGCTGCTCGACAGCGAAGCCTGGCCGCTGATCGGCGGCGCCGTCACGCTGTTGATCGGCGCCGTGCTTTGTTACTTCGGCTACCTCGCCCGCCGCCCCGCTTGACCCGGCGCCCGCACACACTAGGCTCGACACCTTCTCCGGGGCGCCGCGCGATGCGGCTGAGATTGAGCAATTCCGCTCTGACCCGCCGAACCTGATCCGGCTCGCACCGGCGTAGGGAGAGACGCGCATGAACAAGCCCGAAAACCGCAACGCGTTTGCGCCTCAAGT
>CAZIOD010000068.1:0-14561 GCA_964540785.1 uncultured Terricaulis sp. | reverse complement strand
TGCTCCTGCTCGCCCGCTTCCATGTCGGCAATCACGCGCGCCGCATGCGCCTTGCCTTCGATGCGGTCGAACACCGCGCGCTGGCCGCGATAGATCTGCACCGCGCCATACTCGCCGGCATGATCGACGCGGATCATCTCAGCAAGCCGGCGATCCTCGACACTGACCCCAGGCATGGGCGGATGATCTCTCATGACTTCCTCTCCCGCGCGGCGGCGACAGCGAAGCTCGCCAGCGCCATCAGCAGCGACGCGATCGCATTCCAGCCCGCCATCGACACGCCCAACATCTGCCAGGCAACCTCATCGCATTTCGGTGCGTCGAACGAGCCCGTTTCGCCAAGCGTGAGATCGTCTAGATCGATGCGCGCATCGCACTGCGCCACCACCCAATGCTGCTCCACCGCGACGTGGTACATTCCCATCGCCGTGCTGCCCAGGAGAACGAGGCCGATGACCAAAACGGCCCAGCGCGCCCACGCAGGTTTCAGCCATACCAGCACCAGGGCCGCCGCCGAAACTCCCACGACGGCCCAGTGCCAGTTGCGCTGGTCGAGACATAAGGGACACGGCGCAAGCCCGCGGATGTTCTGGAAATAGACAATCGCCATCGCGAGCATGGCGCCTGAAAAGGCGAGCGTCACAAGCGGCCAGTATGGGCGAAAGCGATCCAGCATGGGGTCAGTTTAACCTAGAAAGTCGCGGCCGTTCTGCGGCGGTGGGCCGCGTCCATCTCGCTGCCCCTTGATGGCGGAGCTGTCAGCAGCGCGGACTGAGGGGGTGAAGCCCGCGGTTCTTCGAGACTGGCCTCGTGAGGCAGTCCTTCAAGAGCTGCACGAACATCCCTCCCGCCCAGCCGGTATCGCAGCGCGATACAGACCGGGCGGCCCACCCCATCGAGGGGAGGGCTGGGTGCTAGTGCATAAACCTGAGCGCCAGCACCGCCACCACGATCACCACCGCCACGCCCAGCAGCACCAGTCCCATGCGCTTTTCCATGATGGGCGCGATGGCCGGGCCGAACTTCTGGAAAACCCACGCCACCGCCAGGAAGCGCAAGCCACGCGTGATGATCGAAGCGACGACGAAAACCGGCAGCGAAAAGTGAAGCGCGCCGGAGAGGATGGTCACCAGCTTGTAGGGGATGGGCGTGAGACCCTTGAGGAAGATGAACCATGCCCCCCACTGGTCGTAGAAGGCGCGCAGCTCCATCTCGCGCGCGCCGGAATAGCCGAAGAAGTTGAGGATGTGCCGGCCGACCTGGTCCATCAGGAACATGCCGATGGCGTAGCCAAGCAGGCCGCCGAGGACCGAGGCGATGGTGCAGGTCAGCGCATAGCGCAGCCACTTCGACGGTTCGGCCGCCGCCATTGGGCCTAGCATCAGGTCCGGCGGCAGCGGGAAGAACGAGCTTTCTGCGAACGACACCACGAACAGCGCGCGCTCCGCATTGGGGCTGCGGGCGGCGGACATCATCCGGTCTTTCATGGCGGCGAGCATGGGCCAGCGGCTAGCACGGTTCGCGCCAGCGCCGAAGCGGCCTTTGTGCGGCGGATTTGACACCGATGGGCGGCGCTCTTAACCCTCCTGCCCCGCGCCAGTGGCTTTGGCCCCAGTGGCGGAATCGGTAGACGCAGCAGACTCAAAATCTGCCGCAGGCAACTGCGTGCCCGTTCGAGTCGGGCCTGGGGCACCATCGTTCGCGCGGGGGGCAGATGCATGACCGATGCGGCCATCGCGGTCGAGAACACCGGCTTTGGCCGTTTGGGACGCAGATTGGGGCTCGTTATCGGCCCAGCCCTGGCGCTGGCGCTTCAGCTCATCGCCCCGCCTGACGGGCTTTCACCGGAGGCCTGGCGCGTCGTTTCCCTTGCGGCCCTGATGGTCGTGTTCTGGGTGAGCGAAGCCATCCCGATCTACGCTACCGCGCTTTTGCCGCTGGCTGCGTTGCCGCTCATTGGCGCGACGACGGTGCGCGACGCGGCGAGCCCCTACGGCGACCCGATCGTTTTCCTCTTCATCGGCGGGTTCATGCTTGCCGCCTGTGTTGAGCGCTGGCGCTTGCACGAGCGTATCGCACTCTCGATCGCCGCCATCGCCGGGGGGCGCCCGGCGGTGCTCGTGGCCGGCTTCATGCTCGCCTCGATGTTGATCTCGATGTGGATCTCCAACACGGCGACCACACTGATGCTCGTACCCATCGCCATCGGCGCAGCGCGGGCGATGTCGGGCGGCGGCAAGGCGGATCTGGCGCTCGGCGGCGCACTAACGCTTGGCGTTGCCCATGCCGCGACGATCGGCGGCATCGGTACCCCGGTCGGCACGCCAACCAATTTGATCGCGATCGCCTTCTTTGAACGCGCCGGTGAGCCCATGGCATTCATCGACTGGATGGCGCGTGCGCTGCCGATCATGCTGCTGATGATGCCCGTGGCCTGGCTTCTGCTGTGCTGGCCCTTGCTGGGACGCAAGGGACATAGCCGCTTTGACGCTATTGGCGCCGTGATAAGAGACGCGCTGAAAGCGCTGGGGCCCGTCACGCGGCCGGAAGCACGCATCGGAATCGTGTTCGCAATCGTCGCCCTGGCCTGGATGAGCCGCACCGAACTGGTGAAATTGCCGGGCCTGTCCGCCTTGACCGATACCGGCATCGCCATTGTCGGCGCGCTTTCGCTCTTCTTCATTCCCTCCGGGCGAGGACGGGGCGAAAAGCTGATCGATTGGAAGACAGCTGAACGCATCCCGTGGGGCATCGCCGTGTTGTTCGGCGGCGGCCTGTCGCTGGCCTCTGGCATGGAATCGACGGGTCTGGCCGCATGGATCGGAGCATGGATCGCAGGGCTTGAAGGGATGTCGGCCTTCGGACTCGTGGCGCTCCTCGTGGTGGCCACCATCCTGGTTTCCGAACTGGCCAGCAACGTCGCAACGCTGACCTCCATGCTGCCTGTGGTCGCCGCCGTCGCCAGCGCCACGGAAACGCCGTTGCAGCCGCTCGCCTTTCCCGTAGCGCTCGCCGCAAGCTTTGCCTTCATGCTGCCCGTGGCCACCGCACCCAATGCGATTGCCTATTCCTCGGCCATGGTGACGCTAAAGCGCATGCTGGCTGTTGGCTTTGGGCTCAACGTCGCGGCAATTATTCTCGTTCTGACCCTGGCGGCGTAGCCTTCTACAGGTCGCACGCTATGTTCCCGACGCAAGAGGGAGCGAGATGCACAAGCGCACACAGGCTGAAGCTGAGGCCGCAGTCCGCGTCCTGATCGAGTGGGCGGGCGATGATCCCGACCGCGAAGGCCTTTTGGAGACGCCGTCGCGCGTGGCGCGGGCCTATCGCGAACTGTTCGCCGGCTATGACGACGACCCACGCGGCTATCTGGAAAAAACCTTCGAGGAAGTCGGCGGCTACGATGAACTTGTCGTCTTGCGCGACATCCGCGTCGTCAGCTTCTGTGAACATCACATGCTGCCCTTCACCGGCCGCGCGCACGTTGGCTACCTGCCAACCAACCGCGTCGTCGGCATTTCCAAGCTGTCGCGTGTCGTCAACGCTTTTGCACGCCGCTTGCAGATTCAGGAAAAACTCACCGCCGAAATTGCCGAAGCCATCAATGACATCCTAGAGCCCGCGGGCGTCGGCGTCATGATCGAGAGCGAGCACTCCTGCATGACCATGCGCGGGGTAAATACGCCAGGCTCGAACCTCGTCACCTCGCGCCTGATGGGCGTAGTGCGCGACGATCCGCGTACGCGCGAGGAATTCTTGCGGCTGGCGCGAGGCGACTAATACGGACCGCCGGCGCCTTCGCCGGCCAACGCATGCCGGCGAGGCGCCGGCGGTCCATATTATAACATCGCCTCCACACGCTCCCAGAACGCCTTCGGTAGATCCAGCCCGGAGAGCCGCTTCAGCTCTTGCGCCAGCGTCGGCGAGGTGACGTTGATCTCGATCAGCTTGCCTGCGATGACATCGAGGCCGGCGAAGACGATACCTTCCCGTTTCAACAACGGCGCCACCGCCGACGTGATTTCACGATCCGCATCATCCAGGTCGCCAGCCACGGCGCTGCCGCCGACGTGCAGATTGGCCCGAAAATCACCGGCCTTCGGCATGCGTTTCAGTGCGCCGAAAGGCTCCCCGTTCAGCACGAACACGCGCTTATCGCCGCCTGTCACCGCCGGCAAAAACTCCTGCGCCAAAATCGGCTCGCGTCTGGACGCTTCGATGAACGCCGCCGCTTTGTCGCGAAAGTCCGGGGCGCCGCTCTGCAGCTTGATCACGCCATCGCCGCCCATCAGGTAAAGCACTTTCAGCACCACCTGATCGAAGCGCTTGGCAAATGCGTCAAGCGCATCGATGTCCCTGCCGACCCACGTCTTCGGCGTCAGCTCCGGAAACTGCAGGATGGACATCTTCTCGGAGATATTCCGAATACCGCGCGGCGGATTGATCACCAGCGCCTTGGTCAGCTCCAGCAGATAAGTGTTGGTGACATACGCCATGTCGAACGGCGGGTCTTGCCGCACCAGCACCACATCAAAATCGTTAACCGCCCGCGCCGCTTCCTCCAGCGTCTTGTAGTGCGCGCCCTCTTCGAAGCTCACCGACACACGCCGCGCCCGCGCCTTCACTGTCCCGGTCTCGTAGTAGAGATCGTTTGGGGAGAACCACCACAGCTCATGCCCGCGCGCCTGCGCTTCGACCATCAGCGCCAGCGACGTGTCGTGATTGACGACCATCGTCTCGATGGGATCCATCTGCACGGCGATGCGGAGCGACTTCATGACAGCTTGCTACGCCGCCAAAGGCGCGCGCTCAAGGGTCAGCCGACCTGCGCCGAGCGTCCATTGCCGCGCGCGCCGCGCAATTCTTCCGCGATCAGGAAGGCCAGGTCGATCGCTTGCGCGCCGTTGAGGCGCGGGTCGCAGTGCGTGTGATAGCGGCTGGAGAGGTCCTCTTCCTTCAACGCCGCTGCGCCGCCGAGGCATTCGGTGACCTGCTGTCCAGTCATCTCGACGTGCACGCCGCCAGGATACGCCCCTTCCGCCGGGAGGATGCTCATGAAGCTGCGCACTTCCGCGAGGATGCGATCGAACGGCCGCGTCTTGTAGCCTTGCGCCGTCTTCAGCGTGTTGCCGTGCATCGGATCGCAGGACCACACCACGGCGCGGCCTTCTTTCTGAACTTTACGAACCAGCTTCGGCAGCCCCGCATCGACCTTGTCCGAGCCAAAGCGCGCAACCAGAGTCAGCCGGCCAGGCTCATTGGCCGGGTTGAGTAGATCGATCAGCCGCAACAGCTCATCCGGCTCAAGCGAAGGCCCGCACTTCATACCGATCGGGTTCTTGATGCCGCGCGCAAACTCCACGTGCGCGCCGTCGGGCTGGCGCGTGCGGTCGCCGATCCAGACGAAATGCGCGCTGGTGTCGTACCAATCGCCCGTCGTGGAATCGACGCGCGTCATCGCCTCCTCGTAGCCAAGCAGCAACGCCTCGTGGCTTGTATAGACGTCCACCTGCTTCATCTGCGGCACGCTGTCGGGCGTGATGCCACACGCCCGCATGAAGTCGATCGCTTCGGAAATGCGGTCCGCGATTTCCTGATAGCGCTTGCCCTGCGGACTATCGGCGACGAAGCCCACCATCCAGCGATGCACATTGTGCAGATCCGCGTAGCCGCCGTTCGCAAAAGCGCGAATCAAATTCAGCGTCGCCGCCGATTGGGCGTACGCCTTGAGCAAACGTTGGGGATCGGGTGTGCGCGCCTCGGGCGTGAAGTCCATGGCGTTGATATTATCGCCGCGATAGCTCGGCAGGGTGACGCCGCCCTGGGTCTCGGTTTGCTCGCTGCGCGGCTTGCCGAACTGGCCGGCGATACGGCCGAGCTTCACCACCGGACGTGAGGCGGCAAAGGTCAGAACGACGCTCATCGCCATCAGCGTGCGGAATGTGTCGCGGATGTTGTCGGGGTGAAATTCCTTGAAGCTCTCCGCGCAGTCCCCGCCCTGCAACAGAAACGCTTTGCCGTCCGCGACCTCGGCCAACTGCGCCTTGAGGTTGCGCGCCTCGCCCGCGAAGACGAGCGGGGGATAGCTGCGCAACTGCGCCTCCACGCGATCGAGCGCGGCCGGATCGGGGTAATCCGTCGGGATGTGCTTGGCCGGCTTGGCGCGCCAGCTCGCGGGGGACCATTTTTCTCGCATCTGCGAAGGGAGCTTAGCTCAAATCGGGGCGCGCGCGAGGCCTCTCGCGTGTTATCCGAACATGGGCATGAACAGCGGCGTCGTAAGCCAAGCGACGGCGGCAACGATTGCCGCCGCACTCGCGGCAGCGGCATAGAGCGCGGCGTAGCGCCAGCCGCCTGTGACCCAGCCGATGCCAGCCTTCGAATAGGTGTTAACCAGTACGGCGGTCAGCACCGCATGGCCGCCGATTTCGGGGTCCAGCCCGCCGCGGACCAAACTGCCCGCCGCTAAGGCTACTGCATCGACGTCACCCAGACCCGCGGTCGCGGCGAATGGCAACAAGCCGGCCTCGCCGAACTGGTCGGCGACGATCCGCCCCACGATTATTACAAGTCCGAGGAAGGCGGCGAAGCTCAGCACTGAGCCTAAGTACAACGGACTTTGCAGCTCCTTGCGACCATCTCCGCTCGTTCCCGCCTTGTCGGCAAAACCGCGCACGACGACGGCCGCCGCCAAGAAAGTGAGCGTCGCCGCCGCCAGCGCCGGCGCGACCTGCGGTAAGACCAGGGCTGCTGCAATCGCGATTAATACGCCCACCCGCGCCAAGCTGACGGCGGCGGCGACCGAAGCGGCTGCCGCCGCGATGGCGGGACCTGTTTCACCGGCACGCACGCGCCGGCCCAGTTCGGCGGTGACGACCGTCGACGACACCAAGGCGCCCGCGGCTGCGCCAGCGAGCAATCCGACGTCGTCGCCAAGCCAGCGCACAGCGATGTAGCCGGCAAACGAGGCGCCAGCCACAAGGATGGTGAGAAGCCACAATTCTCGCGGATTGATCGCCTCCCATGGGTCGATCGCGCGATCAGGCAACATGGGCAGCGCGATCGCGGTGGCGGCGAGGATCAGCAGCGCTGAACGCAGTTCCTTCCAGGTTAGTGTGTCGACCCAGTCGTGGATTGCGTCCTTGAAGGCGAGAAGTCCGGCCAAGGTCACGCCAGCCGCGGCGGCGACAATCACATGGCCGACCACGGAATAAGCGCCGAGCGCGTAGACGAGCAGCGCCGCAATCGTACCGGTCACCGACATGTCCCGGTCGAACTCGGACTCGCGCACTTTGAAAATGATCAGCGCCGCTGCGTAGCCTAGAGCCAGCGCCGCGAATCCCAACTGTCCGATCGCTGGCAGCATTGTCGCGGAAATGCCGCCCATCAGCCCGATGATGGCGTGGGTCCGGACACCCGCGGCGCGTTGCCCCTCCGGCACGTCCCGGTGTTTCCACTCGCGTTCCACGCCGACGAGAAAACCAATGCCGAGGGCAAGTCCCAGCCGCTGAAAGAGGTCAAGTAAGAAGGGGTCGGGCATTTTGTGTTCCGGCTATTCTGCTGCCCTTTTGCAGGGGCGCCATGACGCGCTCCTGGCAGGTGTGCATCGCGCATTGCCAAGACGTAATACGCCCGACTAGGGTTGCCCTGACGGGGGCCCAATACCGGGAATGGCGACAACTGCGTATCTGGTCTTCGAGCCTGTGGACGAAGCTGCGGCCAGGGACATAGCCGCCGAGCTGGAGCGAAACGGTTGGAGCGTGAGCGGCTCCAGCCCTGGCCTGAGGGCCGATGAAAAGTTCGGCGCACTCGTGCAAGCCGTGGGCGAGGCCGGCATCGTGGGCGTGCTTGCTTCTGCGGCCGCTCACGAAAGCTCCTGGTGCCAGCGAGAAGTTGCCGCGGCGCTGAACAATGGCCGGCCGGTGATCGTCATCCAGACCGGCGACATTCCGGAGGGGTCCTGGATAAGCGCGACGCTCGACACCGCAGACAGCGTCGATGCTCGGCCGGGGCTCACATCGGAAAATCTGGGGCAAGTCATCGAACGCGCGCGCGCCGCATCCAGCCGCGGCCGGGTGATTGCGATGCTGAACATCAAGGGCGGCGTCGGAAAAACAGTACTTGCCGCTAATTTGTTTGCCGCCGCGCATCTGGCCGACAAGCGGTCAGTGAGCTTCATTGACCTCGATCCGCAGCACAATCTTACGCAGTATTTCTTGTCGCCGGGCGAGCGCAACCGCATCCGTGACCGCAACCACACGATCTACAACATCCTCAACCCGCGTGGCGAGACGAGTGCAAGGCGGGAAACCTTTGCAGCGATCGCCGCGCCGCTGAACCGCGCGCGCGGCCGGCATCCGAACTTCGAGCTTATCGCTGGAGACGAACGCCTGTTCGAGTTCACACTCGATACTCGCTCAGATCGCGATAAGGCGGCGGCATTCATGCGGTTTCGGGCGTTGGTGCAAGCCTTGCGCGCCCGATCGGAAGTGGTCGTGATCGACGCAAACCCGTGCGCCACATTCCTCACCCGCCTGGCGATCACCTGCGCGGATCACATCGTCGCGCCGGTGCGACCTGAGAAGTATTCGCTCACCGGCCTGAATATGCTGGAACATGTTGTGCGCGAAGTGAGGGGAAGGGCCTTGCGGCCGAGCGAGTTTTCGGTGCTCTTGAATGGCGTGAACGACCGAACGCGATCCAGTGAAACCGGTGACGCCGATGCGTTGACGCGCGCAGAAATTCAGAGCGCGGCGTTCTTCAATTCCACGCTCCTGTCTGTCGAGGTTCCCTATTCCGCCGTGCTGCGTTCAGCGCCCATGGAACGCTTTGCCGCCAACCCCATCAACGTGACGGCCATGATGCGTGTTGGCGGACGCCCTGCAAAGGAAGCGCTCACCGGCGCCGCGGCGACCATCCTGCGCAGGGCGATGCAATCGTGACCGTGCCTGAGGACACCGCAAGGCTGCTGCGCCGGGCGTTCCGCGGCTGCTCCCGCGCGGACTTAAAGCGCATCTTCAGGGCCGCACGCGCCCATGATGACCGCGCACTACTTAGCGCCATCGCGCCGGCTAGAAAGCAAACACCCAAGCGCAAGAAGGACCCGCTGGTGCGCGATCTCGAGCAGACGCTCAAGCCGATCCTCGGTCCCGCCTCTGAAAAAGCGGATCTGCTGGTCGAACATCTCGCCAAGAAACACCGTCGAAAGTTGCCGATTGCACCAAAGGGCCTCGCGGATGCGGCGCGCCAGTTACGGGCGCGAAAACTGAGTGACGATCAGATCCGAGACGGCGCGCGCACCCTGGTGGCGCACCTGACCAAACTGCATGGCGGCCGCGAAACCGTCGTTTGATGGACTTGGCACTGGACGAACGCAGGCGGCGTTCCCAGGATCATGCCTATGACCCGCTCTTCTACTGGTTTTGACCTGGCCGCGCCAAGCGCCGCGGAACGCGCGGTCCTGGAGGCGAGTCTCTCTGAGGAGGAACGCCGCGTCCTGCTGCATCACGGCACGGAGGCGCCATTTTGCGGGGGGCTGCTGAACCAGAAGAAGGCCGGCGCCTATTGCTGCCGCCTGTGTGGGCTGCCGCTCTTCCAGCAGACGGCCAAGTTCGAAAGCGGCACCGGCTGGCCAAGCTTTTATGAACCGATCGACCCTCAGCACGTCCGAAGCGTTGAAGACAATTCCTACGGCATGAGGCGGGTTGAGACGCGCTGTGCGCGCTGCGATAGCCACCAGGGGCACGTCTTTCCAGATGGACCGCGACCAACTGGTTTGCGGTATTGCATAAATTCGGTCTCGCTCGCCTTCGTCCCGCAAGGGGAGCCCTTGCCGGACCCGCTCGGACGCGGCGACAAATTCCTCGGCGATTAGAGTTTCGCGGCGCGCAACTGCGCAATCAGCCGATCAAGGTCGCGACGCATGGAATGGACGATTACGTCGTCGGCCTCCCCGTTCCGGAAGGTCGAGAATGCGCGTGACATGACTTTGCCGACCAAAAGGCTGGCTTCGTTGGTGTCATTGGTATAAGCGCGCGCCTTCTCGGCGAGTTCGCCCTGACGGGACAATATAGCCGTCACAGATTGCGCCACCGGCGCCTCCCTCTGTTTCGGCCGAACAGCTCCCCCTCTCCGAACGGCATATTACCCCGACCATATCAGAAATTTCCCCAAGCTGGAGAGGAAAGTCTCCCTTCTCTCAACATTTTTAGCTCCGCGGCGGAAATGCGCCCGTTTGCAAGCGTTTGTTAAGCCTACGGGCGCGCAATGCGCCTCACATCTTGACCTCCTGCAAGGTTCGGCGACGATGGCGCCAGCGTGACAAAGCCTTTCCCGACCAAGAACCTGCGGTTCTTCCTGACCGCACCCTCGCCTTGCCCCTACCTGCCGGGCAAGCGCGAAAGAAAGGTGTTCACCGGACTGGACGGGCTCGACGCTGAAGCGCTGCACGACGTGCTGACGCATGCCGGCTTTCGGCGGTCCCAGAACATCGCCTATCGGCCGTCCTGCGATGCGTGCGAAGCCTGTGTTTCCGCGCGCGTGCCGGCCACACGCTTCGAGTTCGCGCGCCGCTGGCGCAAGATCATGTCGAGGAACGCCGACCTCACGCGTAGTCTGCGCCGCGCTGAAGCGACCGAAGAACAATTCTGGCTTCTGCGCCGCTACCTCAACTCCCGGCATGCTCATGGCGGCATGGCCGATATGTCGATGAGCGACTACGCGGCGATGGTGGAGGAAACGGCGGTCCGCACGCATATGGTGGAGTATCGCTACACATCAGGACCCAAGAACGGAGAACTCGCGGCAGGCGCTCTCGTGGACGTGCTCGGCGATGGCTTGAGTCTCGTCTATTCCTTCTTCGACCCGGATGAGAGCAGGCGCAGTCTCGGCATTTACACAATCCTGGATCATATCCAGCAGGCGCGCGCAGCCGGCTACGCCTACCTCTACCTCGGATACTGGATCCCCGGTTCGGAAAAGATGGACTACAAGGCCGCGTTCCGTCCGCTTGAGCTTTTGCTCGGTGGAGAATGGCGCCCGTACGAGCCGGTTCAATTCTGAGGCGGACCGTCCGCCGCTTGCGGCTGCGTGAATCCGCACTGCTTGGCCTGACCTAGCTCAAACACGCGCTGACCGCGCATAAGTTGCGGCATGATGCTGCTCATGCGCTGGCTCATCTCCATCATCTGGGCGATGTTCTGCTGCGCCTGACGCTGTTGCTCGGCCGCCATCACGCGCTGTTGCGCCATCTGCGCGTAACCTAGTCCGGGGATGAACGAACTGGCGACGCCCATGAACAGGCTTGTGGCGATCTGTGCTTGGGCGCGTCCCTGGGCGGCGTTCATCTGGTCCAATTGGCCCTGCGCCCAGGCGCCGTTTTGAGCCATCACCGATTGCACCTGCGGATCCTGCATCGTAGCGACGACTTCGCTTTCGAGTTGTTCGCACGTCAGCGTTTCATCACCGGGCCGCTGCGCCTGCGCCTGCGCGTCGGCCACCGATTGCTCCATCTGGGCGGCCATCGCCTCGTAATCCTGGGCGGCGACCGGCTGAACCGAAAGCGCTATCGAAAGCGCCAGCGTCGGGACCAGCATACGCATGCGCACCCTCCTTCGAGAGGGCCGACTATCTGCTCACCCCGCGACATCGGCAAGAGGTCGATTCCGTATAAGATGGTCCCGAGCGGCTGAAAGGTGACGGAGGGCACATGGACAAACCGCTAAAGCCATTGTGGCGCGCTGGTGAGATCGCGCCGGCGCTGCGCCCGTTCACGCAAAAGCTCAATCCCAATTCGCTGTTCCGGGCCGCGGGGCTTTCGCGTTTGGCCGGCATGAGCCGTGCGCATGTCAGCTTGGTGCGCTTGCCGCCCGGAAAGCACAGCTTTGCCTATCACGCGCACATGCTCGAGGAGGAGTGGATTTACATCCTCTCCGGCCGGGCCATGGCCGACATCGACGGGACATCGCACGAAGTTGGGCCCGGCGATTTCATGGGCTTCGCCACGCCCGCCGCACCGCACCTCTTGCGCAACACGTTCGACGAGGAGTGCGTCTACCTGATGGGCGGCGAGGACAAGCCGATCGACGTCGTCTCCTATCCCGAACATGACAAGCGCTATCTCGTCATGCAGAGCGAGGGCGGCACCGAGTATTATGAACTCGGCCAGCCGATCAAACCGTTCGGCAAAGCCGAATGAATTTAGAACCATCGTGCAGGCTACTCCGCACGATTGCGCCGGTCTGTTTTGAAACAACGCTTGCAGCAGGATCTGCTGGCAAACGCGACCCGATCCGCCCGCGCGCGGGTCAGACCGAGCTCGACGCCAGGCGATTGAGTTCGGCGACATGGGCGGCGAAGGCCTTGCGGCCGGCGCGCGTCAGCGAAAGCCAGGTGCGCTGACGCCCGTCCAAGGGCGCTTTGGCGACGGCGACGTAGCCCGCCTCCTCCAATTGCCGAACGTGTTTGGACATCACCGAATCGGAAACGCCGATGCGGTCGCGCACGAGTGCAAATTCGGCTTCGTCGACGCCGGAAAGAATGGCGCAGATCTGCAGCCGGCCGGGCGCATGGATGACGGGATCGAACACCGGCGCGGGGCTCATTGCGGCGCCTCGGCCAGTTCTTTGCGCCAGATGCGCATCCACAACCGGCTGCCGACGATGGCGGCGAGGAAGGCGACTGCGCCGGAGACCATCCACAACCAAGCCGGGCCGACATAGCGGCCGTAGAGCGAAAGTCCGATGAGGCCGAGCAGCACCGCGGCCAGCGCGAACGCCACCCAGCGCGCACGGCGCGGCGAGTAGCCGCTGACCCACCAGCCGAAGCGCTTGCGCCACCACACGATCATCCCGATCAGCGCGACAAAACCGAGCGCAAGCGCGATGAAATCCCAGGGCCGGGGCATGCCCTGCCCGGCCGCCAGCAACGCACACGCGCCGCCATAGGCGAGATCGTAGGTGAATGGGTACTCCAGCTTTCCCGGCGTCCCGGCGCGCGCGGCCTGGATCGAAGCCAGCGCCGCCTTGGGATCGTCTTTCGTCATGATATCCTCACTTTCCATGATGGAAAGTTAGGCGTTATTTTCCACTTTGGCAAGTGATAAGTTTCCGGGGTGGAAAGTGAGGTGCGGGCGCGCTCCCCTCCTTTCAAGGGAGGTTATTGGACCGTCACCGGGCGCTTTGCGAACACCGCTTCGGCAAAATCGGCGATCGCGGCATTGTACTCCTCGGAAAACTCCAGCGGTCCCATATGGTTGGCCTTCTCCACGACCATCAGCCGTGCATCGTCGATGTCGGCGGCGATGCGCTTATTGGCTTCGAGCTTCGTGACGATGTCGACGCCGCCGCCGACGACCAGCACCGGCACGCCGAAGGCCCCGTTCTCCAGCCCGCGCCAATGATACATCGCGACGTTGCGCAACTCGACCGAGGCGGGCGGGCTGCGGGTGGCGAGGAGCGCTGCGTAATCGAGCTGTTTGCGGGTCACTTTGTCGGCAAACTGGATGCGGCTCGCCATGTGCGCAAAGCCGCTGAGATAGGCCTGCCAGTTGCTGAGCCAAGCGAGCGGCTGAATCCATGAAGTGAGGCGGTGCATTGGCTCAAGCACCGGCTTCCGCAGCGCGAGCGCGAGCTTGCTGAGCACCATGGTGCGGAGCGGGTTGGTGAAGGTCGTGTTGAGCAGGACGACGCCGGCGACGTGGCGGCGGAAGAGATCGGGCTCGGACTGCGCGAACTCCTGGATCGTCATGCCGCCGAAGCTGTGGCCGATGAGCACGAGGCGCTCGGCGCGGGCTGCGGCGATGACGTGGCGGAGATTTTGTGCAGCGGCGGGGACGCTTAGCGCCCTTCGCGGCGCTTTCGATTTACCGAGGCCGGGCAAATCCCAGGTGATGATGCGATAGGCGGGTCCAAGGTCGCGGCGAGCGTAGGACCAGAACGTAGCGTCGACGGCTTGGCCGTGCGTGAACACGAGCACGGGTTTGTCGCGCGCGCCGTCTTCTTCGATGTAGAGCGATGCGCCTTCGGCCCCGTCGATCATGCGGCCGGCGCCGCGCTTGAATTCGATCGGATCGCGGTCGGGACGCGCGAGCAGCGGGAGCGCCAGGAAGCGGCCGAGGAAGGACCAGCCGAGCAGCGCAAGGCCGGTCCAGAGGCGCCAATCCTCGCGTTCGCGGATCAGTGCGCCATCGGACGCAGCGACGAGATCGCTCTCGAACCAGCTCCAGATCAGGTAGCCGGCGGCGCCGAGCACCGCGAGCGAGACGAGCGTAAAGAGGAAACGGGCGAGGGTGAAAAGTGGCATGGCCGCACAACAGCCGCCCGTGCGTGGCGTTCCGCGTGGGATGTGCGCGCGGTGCTGTTTTATCAAATGACTGCGTCGTTCCCCGCCCGCATGTGCGGGAGAAGTTAGGGTGAAGGGCCAGCGCCGAGCTTTGCAGTTGGAGCGCGCGGCTCCGCCGCGCATGCGTCGCGGAGCGACGCGCTCCCGCTCACCAATCGCCGGCGCCCCACCCTCACCCTGCCGTTCGGCGTTGCGATTGCAGTGCAATCGCTCCCGCTTCG
>CAZIOD010000067.1:0-14575 GCA_964540785.1 uncultured Terricaulis sp. | reverse complement strand
AGGGATGAGGCCCCGCCTCGACTCGCTGCTTCGCACGACAACGTTCCGGCTTGCCTTGGTGCAGGCCGGAGTCGTCCTGTCTTTCGTCGTCCTGATGCTCGTGTACGTCTACTTTGCAACGGCCGGGCAGCTGGTGCGCGACTCCGACGACCTGGCCGATCAGGAATACGCCACGCTCGAGCGCGCCTATGCTGAAGGCGGCATGCGCCGTCTCAATCAGGAAGTGGTGGAGCGCGCGGCCCGGCAGGGCCCGTTCCTTTACGTGCTGGCCGAAAGCAACGGGGTGGTCATCACCGGCGACTTTCAGCAGCTGCCCACCGCGCCCGGTGAAACGCCCGAGCGCATTTCATTCAGCTTCGAACGTCTTGACGATAGCGGCGAGCCGGTGCGCGGGCGCGCAAGCGGGCGCATCGGACGCCTGATCAACGGGCCCATCCTGCTGGTGGCGCGCGACCTTGCCGACAGCGAAGCGCTCGCGGCGCGCATCACGCGCGTGCTGCTGACGGTGGCGTTTGTCGGCGTGATCCTGTCGGTGATCAGCGGCCTGCTCGCCGCAAATCAGGCGGCGCGGCTGGCCGAGGGGCTTTCCAACACCGCGCGCGAAGTGATGGCCGGGGATTTGACGCGGCGGGCGCCGGTGCGCGGCGCCGGCGATGAATTCGATGCGTTGGCCGAGGCGATGAACGCCATGCTCGACCGGCTCGAGCAATTGATGCAGACAACACGCACCGCAGGCGACGCCATCGCGCACGATCTGCGCTCGCCGCTGACGCGCTTCCGGCAAAAGCTCGAAGCCGCGCTCGAAGCGCCGCCCGATTCGGCCGCCGACCGCGAGGCGCTGCGCAAGGCGCTCGACGAAGCGGACCGGTTGCTCGACATGTTCGCCGCGGTGCTGCGCCTGGCGCGTGTGGAAGCGGCGAGCAACTGGAAATTCGAGCGTGTCGACGCCACCGCGATCCTGCGCGAGCTGGTGGAATTCTACGAACCGGCCGCCGAGGAACAGGGCCGCAAGCTGACCGCGACCATTCAGGATGGTCTGCTGCTCAAGGGCGATCACGGTCTCTTCACGCAGGCCGTCTCGAATTTGATCGAGAACGCGATGAAGTACACCGACCCGGGCGGCAATGTCGAAGTGCGCGCCGTGCGCCGCCCGGACGGTCGCATCGAGGTCGACGTGCTCGACGATGGGCCCGGCGTGCCGCCGGCGGAACGCGATCGCGTGCTCGAACGCTTCGTGCGTCTGGAATCGCATCGCGCCTCGCCGGGCGTGGGGCTGGGCCTCAGTCTCGTCGCCGCCGTCGCCCGCCTGCACCGTGGCGGGCTGCATTTGCGCGATGGGCTGAGCAATGGCGACGGCACGGGGTTGGGGGCCGCCCTGGTTCTGCCGGCGCTGGCGGTGCGGTGATGCGCGCTGTCGGCCCGGCGATTGCACGGGGCGCGGCGCCGCCGAACTTCTCCGGCGCTTCCTTCGAACAAGCCGCCGCGTCCGCCATCGAGAATGCGCCGTATCTGAAGCGCTTGATGGCGCGTCGCCCCGATCTGCTCGCTTGCGTGGACGTCGAGTGGCCCGAGCGGATGCTGCGCGAAGCTTTGGAGACAGCTGCAAACGTCGCCGCCGCGCCGCCGCCCATGGATGAGGGCATGCGCGTTCTGCGGCGCGCAAAAGACGCCGTCCATCTCGCCGCGGCGTTGGCCGATCTCTCGCGCGTCTGGCCGCTGGATCGCGTCACCGGCGCGCTCACCGATTTTGCTGACGCCGCGCTGCGTGCAGCGCTGGCGATGGGCGCGCGCGAGCGCGCAGAGCGCGGCCAGCTCACGCTCTCCGAGGCCGGCGGCGATGAAGGGCCGGCGCCGGGTTTTGCGCTGATCGCCATGGGCAAAATGGGCGCCCGTGAACTCAATTATTCGAGCGACATCGATTTCTCGGTTTTCTTCGATCCGCAGCGTTTTGCGGCCCAGGAGCCGCGCGTCGCCGCCGTGCGTCTGGTGGCGCCGATAGCGCGCGCGATGGAGGAAGTGACGCCGGATGGGTATCTCTTCCGCACCGATTTGCGTTTGCGTCCCGATCCCGGCTCAACGCCGGTCGCCGTTTCCGTCGCAGCTGCCGAGCACTATTACCAGAACCTCGGGCAGAATTGGGAACGCGCGGCTTTCATCAAAGCGCGCGCTGCCGCCGGCGACTTGAACTGCGGCCGCGATTTCCTCGCCGCGTTGCAGCCCTTCATCTGGCGCAAGCATCTCGATTTTGCCGCGGTGGAGGACGTTCACTCGATCAAGCGGCAGATATTGTCGGCCCATCGCAGCGCCGAACTCGGCGTGCCTGTGTTCGATGTGAAGCTGGGCCGCGGCGGCATCCGCGACATCGAACTGTTCGCGCAGACGCAGCAATTGATTCTGGGCGGACGCAATCGTCAGCTGCGCGTCTCGGGCACGCTCGCGGCGCTGCAGGCGCTGTCGGCGGCGGGCGCGATTGCGCCTGTGGCGCGCGATGCGCTGTGCGAAGCCTATGTGTTCTTTCGCGAGATCGAACATCGCATCCAGATGCTCGAGGATGCGCAAACGCATCAGGTACCTGAAGAACCCGAAGCACGCGCACGCGTGGCTGCGCTGGCCGGCTTTGCCTCGCTTGCCGATTTCGACGAGGCGCTGATCGAACGCCGGCGCATCGTCGCCGAGATCGACCACGAGCTGTTCGGCCGCGGCGACAGCCTGGCCGATCCGCTAGGGAGCCTTATCTTCACTGGCGTCGAAGATCACCCCGAGACCCTGCGCACCATTGGCAAGCTCGGCTTCGCCAATGCCGCCGCCGTCAGCCAGACGATCCGCGGGTGGCACCACGGCCGCATCCGCGCCATGCGCTCCGCGCGCGCGCGCGAATTGCTGACTCGGCTGACCCCGCGGTTGTTGCGCGCCTTTTCCGGTGCTGGCGAGCCCGATCAGGCATTCGCCCGTTTTGCGTCGTTCTTCGCCGGGCTGAATGCCGGCGTGCAGGTGCTGGCTTTGCTCGATGCGCGCCCGGCCTTGCTCGACTTGCTGGCGCGCCTGCTGACGCTCGCGCCCCGCCTCGCCGACGAGTTGGCGCGCCGCCCAGCCTTGCTGGATGCGCTGATCGAACCGCGCTTCGCTACGCCGGTGTCGCAGGACGATCCGGGCGCGCGGCGCGCGGACTTGCTGGAGCGGCTCGGCGATGAGCCGAGCTTCGAGGCAAAGCTCAACGGCGCGCGCCGTTTCCAGCGCGAGGAAGCCTTCCGCATCGGCGTGCAATTGCTGGAAGGCGCCATCAGCGCCGCCGAAGCCGGCGTAGCCCATGCTGAATTGGCCGAAGCGTGTGTCGCGGCCATGGCGGAAGCGGCGCAGCAGGAAGTCGCGCGCACGATGGGCAAGCCGCCCGGATCTTTCGTCGTTCTCGCTCTCGGCAAATTCGGCGGGCGCGAACTATCCGAAGGCGCCGACCTCGACCTCATGCTTGTGTACGACGCGCCGGCCGGCAGCGGGGCGAGCGACTACTACGCCAAGCTGACGCAGCGCTTGATTAGCGCGCTGTCCGCGCCGACAGAGGAAGGCGAGCTCTACGAGATCGACACCAAGCTGCGGCCATCGGGCTCGAAAGGCCCCGTTGCGGTCCGTCTCACCTCGTTCGAACGCTATTACGCCGAAGAAGCTTGGACCTGGGAGCTGCAGGCGTTGAGCCGCTGCCGCTTCGTCGCCGGCGATGCAGCGCTGGGCGCGCGCGTCGAGCAAATCGTGCAAACCACGCTGGCGCGCCCGCGCGATGCGGCCAAAACGCTTGCCGACGTCGCCGACATGCGCGCGCGCATGGACCGCGAGCGGCGCAGCAAGAGCGCGTGGGATCTGAAGCTCGCGCCTGGCGGCTTCATCGACATCGAATTCATCGCCCAGGCGCTGCAATTGACGGCAGGACCGCTCGCGCCCGACGTAGTGTCGCCCAATACCGGCGAGGCGCTGGCGAAGCTCGCGGCGGCAGGCCTCATCGCGCCCGACGTCGGCGCCCGGCTGGCCGGCGCCTGGCGGCTGTGGAGCGACCTTACGCAGATGCTGCGCATTTGCGTCGCCGGCGAATTCAATCCGGACACCGCCCCAGCGCCCCTGAGAGCGAGACTTGCCGCGATCGCCGGCGTGGACACGTCCGAGGCCTTGCAGGCCCGGATCGCGAGCGTGCAGCATGCCGTGCGGCGGGATTTTCTGCAGATTGTCGGCGCGGCCGGCGACGGAAACGGCGGCGCACGCCGTTAGTTCAGCGACGGTGCGACAGATGCGCTAGAAGCGGCGTGGCAGGGACTCGTCAGAACGTGATCGACCCGGACGCCGACCTTGTACGCAATGCCGGTGCGGGCGATGCGCGCGCCGCCGAAGCGCTGGTGCGTCGGCATCTGGAGCGCATGGTCGGCCTTGCGCGCCGCATGTTGGGCGACGCCAGCGAGGCGGAAGATGTTGCGCAGGAAGTATTTCTGCGCGTGTGGCGCGAAGCGCCGCGCTGGCGCCCCGGCGCGGCGAAGTTCGAAACCTGGATGCACCGGGTTGCGCTCAACCTCTGCTATGACCGGCTGCGCCGGCGGCGCGAACGCACCGATGCGAACGCGGGGATCGACATAGCCGATAGCGCACCGACCCCGTCCGACCATTGGCTCGCGCGCCAGCGCGCCGCAAGAGTGGAGGCGGCTTTGGCCCAGCTTCCGGAACGCCAGCGCGCGGCCATCGTCCTGGTGCATTATCAGGAGCTGACCAACATTGCGGCGGCGGAAATGCTGGGCGTCAGCGTTGAAGCTTTAGAATCGCTGCTGGCGCGCGGGCGGCGTGCGCTGCGCGCTGCGCTGGCGCTTGTCGTTGACGATCTGATCGGGGACGCCGACGGCGTCCCGCGGGCGTGAGGAAGGAAGAGCATGGACCGCGAACGGTTCGAGCACCTGCTGGCCGCTTATGGCGGGGATTTACGGCGCTGGCCTGCGCAGGAGCGCGCGGCGGCGACGCTGTATGCTGCGCAGTCGGCCGAGGCCGCCGGCGCGTTGCGTGAGGCGCAGGCGCTCGATCGCGCTCTGGATCATGCCCGCGGCGAGATGAGCGACACCTCAGCGCTCGCAGCACGCATTCTCGCCGGCGCGCCGCGCGCGGCGGTGTGGCTTGACCGGCGCGCGTTATTCGTCTTGGCGGCGTGCGCGATTTTCGGACTGGTGCTCGGCTATGGCGGCGGACGCCTCGCGCCCCCCGCCGACGTCTACGACGCCTATTTCGCGACCGCTTTCGAAGCGCCGCTGCTGATCGGAGAGGAAGGATGAGCCGCTTTCCCTGGCGCACGCTATTGTTTCTGTCGGTGGCGCTGAACCTCTTGATTATCGGGGCCGTCGTAGGCGCCTTGGGCGCAGGCGTGCGCATTCAGCGCGAAGCCGACGCCGCGCTCCTGGCGCGAATGCCGGGACCGCGCGCTTTCCTGGCGGCGTTGCCTCCCGAGACGCGCGTCATCATGCGGCGCGAACTGATCCAGAGCTGGTCGGGGTCGCGTGATTTGCGCCGCGCCGCTCTGGAGGCGCGCCGCGACGCATTCCGCGCGGCCGCCACAGAACCCTACGATGCCGAGCAGGTGCGCGCCGCCTTCGTGCGGCTGCGCGAGGCCGATCAGCGCGCCATCGGGGTCTTCCACGACAATGTCATCGAGGCGTTCGCGCGCCTGACGCCCGACCAGCGGCGCGCAGCGATGGAGGCCTTGCGCAACGCCGCGCCCGCGCGTCGGCAGAGCCTCGTCCCGGACAGCGGCGCCGGCGAGGAGGCTACGCCTTCCACACAAGAGAGCGAACCGGGGCGTGAACAGAAGCTGCGAGAACTTCTCGAACAACGCCGTCGCGAGCGGCGCGCGAGGCGTCAGGAGCAGACGCCCTGACTATTCCGCCGCCGTTGCTTCCGGGGTTTGCGTGCGCCGTCCGCCGAACGTGTGCGGTAGCGTAATCGTCACGATCGTGCCGCGGCCGAGTTCGCTCTGGATGGAGAGCTTGCCGCCGTGCATTTCCGTCAGCGACTTGGTGAGGGCAAGGCCAAGGCCGGTGCCGGCGTTGGTGCGCGTGAGCTCCTGCTCGACCTGCTCGAACGGGCGCGCGAGACGCGGCAGATGCTCGGGCGGGATGCCGCAGCCCGTGTCGACAACGCGCAACGTCAGCCCGTTCGCTGTGCCGCGCACATGCACCATGATCGCGCCCTGTTCGGTGAACTTCACGGCGTTGGACAAGAGGTTGAGCAGGATTTGCTTCACCGCGCGATGATCGGCCTCGATCTCGGGCACGTTCTCTGCGTCGACGACGACGGAGAGACCCTTCTCCTCGGCTTTGCGCTTGGTGAGCCGCACCGCTTGCTCGACCGCAACCATGGGGTCGAGCGGTTTGGGCGAGAGCGTCAGCTTGCCCGCTTCGATCTTCGCCATATCGAGGATGTCGTTGATCAGCTCCAGCAGATGGTTGCCGCTGTCGAAGATGTCCGTGGCGTATTGCTTGTATTGCTCGTTGCCGATGGGCCCGAACAATTCCTTGGCCATGATCTCCGAGAATCCGATCACCGCGTTGAGCGGGGTGCGCAATTCATGGCTCATATTGGCGAGGAACGTTGATTTGGCGCGGCTGGCTTCCTCCGCTTTCTGGCGCTCCTCGTGCGCTTCGCGCGCCAGCGCCTTGATCCGGTATTCCTGGCTCTCGGCCCGCCCTAGCGCATCCGAAAGGCGCCGCTCGTTGCGCGCGAGTTCTTCTTCCTTGCGCTTGAGGGGAGTGATGTCGACGCCGACCGTAATGATGCCGCCATCGGCGGCGCGCCGCTCAACGACGTGCAGCCATTCGCCATTGGAAAGCTCGATCACGCGCACGTCGGGGTTGGCTGGATCGTGCTTCTCGCGCCGGATATGAGCGGCGGCCGCCGCGGCGATCGCCTCGTAGGACGCGCGCGGGCGCAGCAATTCCGGCCCCAGCTTGAAAGCGTCGGCGAAGCTCTGGTTCCAGAGCAGCAGGCGCCGGCGCGGATCCCAGAGCGCGAACGGGCCGGAGAAATTCTCGATCGCGGCGCGCAGTTGTCTCTCGAGCCGCGACACCCGTGCTTCGGCTTCGTAGCGCTGCGTAGCGTCGATCACCGTGCCGAACACGCGTGTCTCGATCCGCTTGCTCGCGTCCTCTACCGCCGCGCCCCGGATTTCGATCCATGCGAAGCCATTGCCGCGAATGACCCGGAAGCGCGCGTCCAGCAACCCGGATTGGCGCGCGTGATGGAATTCTTCCTCAACGCCGAACCGGTCGTCCTGCTGGATCAGCTCCAGCATCTCGCGCAGCGAAAGCGTGTCGCGCGGCGCATTGAGCAGCCGGGCCGCTTGCTCGGAAAGCTGCACTTCGCCGGTGCCGGAACGCCACTCGATGACACCCACGCGCGCGCCGTCGGCGGCGATGCGGAAATGGGTTTCCACGCGCGACACCTCCGCTTCCGCGAGGCGCGCGCGCTGCGCATTCTGACGCATCAACAGATAAAGCACGCCCATGGCCGCCAGCGGCGCCGCGGCCATCAGCGCAAAGCGCAGCAGCGCCGCGAGCCAGATCGAAAGATCGTTGGGCGCCGGGGAGGCGGCCATTACGCGCAGGGCGCCGAGCTGCGCAACGGACTCCGTCGCCGCCCACGTCGCGCCGTCGCCGTCCCGGATCAACCGGCCGACGTCGTTTGCGCGCGCTGCGGCAAGCACCTGCTGTTGCGCGCGCGGGCCTGCGCGTTGAAGCGCAGGCGAGGCGTAGATCGTTCCCCCATCCGGCGACACGATCAGCACGCGTGTGCTCGGCTGCAGCGCCGGCAGCAGCTGGGTGGGATCGACGACGGTGACGATTGCGCGCTCACCGATGCGCCGGACGATCACGGGCGCGGTTTGTAGGGCGCCCATGTCGGGGGCGCCGATCCACAGTCCCGTCGATGAAGCGCTCTCCAGAGCGGCGCGGATGAGCGCGGTGTGTTCGCTGTTGGTGGTGGCTTCAATGGCGCCCGCGGCGTTGACGACTGCCGCACCGCTCGCCGGCTGGGCGTGCGCCGCAGCGTTGGCCACGGCATAGGCGTCGGCGTTCGACGTGCGGGCGAGTTCGGCGGCGCCGGCGCTTGCGCCCACGGCGAGCGCCATGTTCGCATTGACGCGTTCGGCGATGAGACCGGTCGCCGATGCTTGGGCGGCGAGCAGCATATTGGCGGCGTTGTCGTGGTGCGCGCGGATTTGCGCCGCGGTCGCCGCCGCGAATGCGGCGACGAAGATAAGGACCAGCGCCATGAACGGGCGGATGGCCTTGTCGGGCGCGCTCGCAGGGGCGCCTTCGTTGTGTTTCGACTTCGACACCAGTTTCCCCGGCCGCCCCGAATCGCCGTTCGGAATCCTGAAGGACTCAAATCGTATAGACCCGGTAAAGAGTCTGTCGAGCGGGCCGCGGCGACTATTCCCAACGCCCGCGTTGAGCGTCGCCGAAAAGCGTCAGGCGAGCGTGCGTTCCACCACTTCGCGGGTGTTCTTGGACAGGTTGGGCAGCCCCAACAGCCCTTCCAGAGCCGCGCGCGCGTGGCCCCGCCTGGCTTCGTCGAATCGCTTCCATGATTCGAAAGGTGTCAAGAGCCGCGCGGCGAGGGTGGGGTTGAGCGGATCGATGTCCGCGGCCAGCGACGCCAGGAAGCGATAGCCCCCGCCGTCGGCGCTGTGGAAGGCGCGCGGGTTGCGCATCGCGAACGCGGCGGCGAGCGAGCGCACGCGGTTCGGATTGCGCGTGCTAAAATCGGCGTGCTTGCGCAAACCTTCAACGCGCGAAAGCGCGTCGGCGCGTGGCGATGCGGCCTGGATGGCGAACCATTTGTCGATCACCAGCGGATTGGCGCGCCAGCGATCGTAGAAAGTAACGAGCGCGTCGTCGAACCGGTCGCTGCCTGAGGCGCCCAGCGCCTCCAGCGCCGCGACGCACTCCGTCATGCTTTGGGCGCCGTCGAAGGCGGCCATGAAGAGATCGGCTTGCGGGGACCCCAGCGCGGAGAGCAAGTCTAGCGCGGCGCTCTTCAGTGCGCGCCGGCCCGCCGCGTCGGCGCTTGGCGAGAATGGCGTTTCGCTCTTGGCGAGGGCGATGGGTTCGAGCCGTTCGCGCAGCGTCGTCGCAATTGTGCGCCGCAGCGCTTCGCGCGCGGTATAAAGCGCTTCAGGATCGGGCGCCGGCGCGGCGAGAATGAGTTCGTTGAGATCGGGAAGGCGCAGCGTCAGAGCAGCGAACGCGGGATCTTCCTGCGCCCGATCCAGCTCGCGACCGAGCGCGGTTGCAAGCTCGGTTGCTGACGCGTCCCGATCGCCAAGCATGATGGCGCGGGCGATCGCCTGTCCGGCCTCCCAGCGGGTGAACGGGTCAGGGTCGTGCGCCATTTGCGCCAGACGTTCGCGCACGCTCAGATGGTCCTTGAGCGTCACCGGCGCGGAAAAGCCGCGCAGCACGGCTGGAATGGGCGCCTCTGGCAGACCGGAAAACCGGAACGTGCGCTGCTCGCTATCGAGGATGAGCGCATGTTGTCGCTTAGCGCGGGTTTCGCCGTCGGCTACGGCCGCGAGCTGGGCGCCGTCGGCTGCGATGAAGCTGACATCGAGCGGGATCGGCGCGGGGTGCTTTTCCGGTTGTCCCGGCGTCGGGGCGATGTGCTGAGAAACGGTGAGGTCGTAGGTTTGCGCGGCCGCGTCGTGCTTGCCGCGCACATTGAGCGCCGGCGTGCCGGCCTGGTCGTACCAACGCATGAATTGCGTGAGGTCCTGGCCGGAGGCTTCCGCGAAACACGCGATGAAGTCTTCCACCGTGGAGGCGGTGCCGTCGCGGCGTTCGAAATAGAGCTGCATGCCCCGATCGAACGCTTCTGCGCCGACGATGCGCTTCAGCATGCGGATGACCTCGCCGCCCTTTTCATAGACTGTGGCGGTGTAGAAATTGTCGATTTTCTGATACCGTTGCGGCCGCACCGGGTGCGCGAGCGGCCCTGCGTCCTCGCCGAACTGGCGCCCACGCAGACGCTTGACGTCCTTGATCCGCTGCACCGCGCGCGAGCGCTGATCGGCTGAGAATTCCTGTTCGCGATAGACCGTGAGGCCTTCTTTGAGGCACAGCTGAAACCAGTCGCGGCAGGTGATGCGGTTGCCGGTCCAGTTGTGGAAATACTCGTGGCCCACCACGGCCTCTATCGCTTCGAAATCGGCGTCGGTCGCGGTCTCGGCGTCCGCGAGGATGAGCGAGGAGTTGAAGATGTTGAGGCCTTTGTTCTCCATCGCGCCGAAATTGAAATCGCGCACGGCGACGATGTTGAATACGTCGAGATCGTATTCGCGCTGAAAGGTCTCTTCATCCCATTTCATGGCGCGCTTGAGCGCATCCATGGCGTAGTGCGCGCGTCCGGCGTCGCCGGGATCGACGAAAATGCCGAGATCGACTTTGCGGCCGCTGCGGGTGACGAAATCGTCGTGGATGGAATCGAAGCGCCCCGCCACCAGCGCGAACAAGTAGGACGGCTTGGGATGGGGGTCGACCCAGACCGCGTAATGACGTCCCCCTTCCATGTCGCCGCTCTCGGTGAGGTTTCCGTTCGACAACAGCGTCGGATAAGCCGTCTTGTCGGCTTCGACGCGCACCGCGTAGCGCGCCAGCACATCGGGGCGGTCAAGCGCAAAAGTGATGGCGCGAAAACCTTCCGCTTCGCACTGCGTGCAGAAGCGCCCACCCGACATGTAGAGCCCCTCCAGGTGCGTGTTCGCCGCTGGATTTATCCGCGTGACGATGTCGAGCCGGAACGCCGCGGGTGGGTTGTCGATCACCAATTGGCCCGGTTCGATGCGATATTGGCTGGTGTCGAGCGGCGCGCCGTCTATGGCGATGCTCTGCAGATCGAGCCGTTCACCGTTCAGCACCAGCGGCTCGGGGGCTTCCGCGACGCGCCGCACATGGCTGCGCGCGGCGACCACAGTCGCGCTGGGGTCCAGCGAAAAAACCAGCGCGATCTCGTCGATCAGGTACGCAGGCGGCGCATACTCGGACAGGTGAACGGTGGCGGTTTCAGCGTCGCGCATGTGGAACTCCGGCAAGAGCTTCACATAGGGCAGAAATCGAAAACCAGAAACCGGGAACAGGAGTCAAAAACCAGAATTCAGAAATCAGAAAGAGGCCCGCTACGCCGCCGGCTGGCTTCTGGCTTCTGCTTTCTGAGTCAGGCGCGCCAGCGCCTATTCGGCCGCCGCCACAGCTTCACTCTTCGGCGCCGGATCGTGGTAGATGGCGGCCATCACCATCTCCGCTTGCATCGCCAGGTCCTGCAACTGGCCCGGCGTCTCGTGCGGATTGTCCTGCGCAAATTCGATGAGTTCGCGCGCGACGCGCATCAGGCGCATGGCGTTGGCGATCACGCGGGACTGGTGCTCGATGCGGATCGGATCGCGGTCGTACTCGGCCATCGGCACGCGCCAGCCGCCCCAGTCTTTCTCATCCGTCACCACGACCGGGAACGTGCCGGGGTAGGGGTGGCGCGGATCGCGGGCGTCGGCGGAGAGGCGGTTGACCGCGCGCAGCACGCGCCAATTCTCGGTCTCGATGAGGTCGGGCTTATCCGGTTCCCGCTCTTCGGCGGAGAGTTCGTGCGCATGGAAGTCGCGCCCAAGCCCGGTGTCGTAGGTGACGCGGAGCGGCTCCTCCACGCCCTTGACCCATTGCGGGTTCACCGCCTCGATCACCGCCCAGGTGGCGACCGGCTTCACGTAAACGCGCTGGCCTTTATGGAAGACAGCCTTCGCCATCGATGCTTCACCCCCAATTTTGAAAGCCCAGCCTAGCGCAGCGACCTTGCGCCTTCGTGAAGAGACATTGACGCCAAGACAGTCTTTCGGCGGCGTGGGCGGGCGCGTTAGAGTGGCGTCAACCATAAGACCCGGGAGGACGGGGTGAATTTCGATTTTTCCGACGACCAAAAGAGCCTGCGCGAGGAGGCGCGGCGTTTCCTCAGCGAGAAGGCCGGCGCGAAAATCACGCGGCGCGTCTTGGACGACGCGAGCATTTCCTACGACGAAGGCCTCTGGCGCTCGGTCGCAGAGATGGGCTGGGTTGGCGCGGCCATTCCTGAAGAGTACGGCGGCACGGGGCTTGGCCGGCTCGAGCTGTGCGTGCTGGCCGAAGAATTGGGCCGCGCTGTAGCGCCGATTCCGTTTTCCTCGACGGTTTACTTCTTTGCCGAAGCGCTGCTGCTCGCCGGCAGCGACGCGCAGAAGCAGGCGCTGCTGCCGAAGATCGCCGCCGGCGAGGTGATTGGTTGCTTTGCGTCGAGCGAAGGGCCCGGCGCGCCAACGGCGCAGAGCATCGCCGCCAAGTTCGATGGCGCAACGCTGAGCGGCGCCAAGATTCCGGTAACTGACGGCGATTGCGCCACCCACGCCATCGTAGTTGCGAAAGAAGGCGCGGGCGTCTCACTCGCGCTTGTCGATCTCAATCAGCCGGGCGTCACGCGCACGACGCTGAAGACGCTCGACCCCACGCGCGGGCATGCGAAGCTGGAGTTCAGAAGCGCGAAGGCCGAACGCCTCGGCGCGGCGGGGCAGGGTTGGGAATTGGCGGAAGCGATCCTCGATCGCGCCGCGGTGCTGCTCGCCTTTGAACAAGTCGGCGGCAGCGCGGCGTGCCTGGAGATGGCGGTCGGCTACGCCAAGCAGCGTTACGCGTTTTCGCGTCCGATCGGCTCGTTCCAGGCGATCAAGCACAAGCTCGCCGACATGTATGTCGCGATCGAGGTGGCGCGCTCGAACGCCTATTACGGCGCCTGGGCGCTTTCGACCGAAGCGGCCGAACTTCCCTTTGCCGCCGCGGCCGCGCGCGCGGCTGCGAGCGATGCCTATTATCTCTGCGCCAAGGAAAACATCCAAACCCACGGCGGCATGGGCTTCACCTGGGAGGTTGACTGCCACCTCTTCTTCCGCCGCGCCAAGCTGCTCGCATTGCAGGCAGGCAGCCCGGCGGTGTGGAAGGAGAAGCTGGTGAAGCGGCTCGAACAGCGCAACGCGGCTTAGGGTGATGCGACGAACGCGCCCGCTCCGTCGTATGACCGAGCGCGTGGTTTAGTCGAAAACCGCTTCGTAAATTTCGTCGAAGGTCAGCTCCACACCGAGGGAGTCTAGGCTTAAGCGGCCTTTGTCGGATTCGATTTCGGATTGCCGCCAAGTGCTGCCTGTCTTGGTCCACACATGCAGCTTTTGCTCATCGGGCTCGACAAGCACAATCTGAACGATGCTTTCCGTGTCCCTATAATCCGGCACTTTCTCGGAGAAATCCATGTTCCGAGTGCTTGCAGAAAGCACTTCGAAAACGACAGTTGGCTTGGTCGTCGCCAGAGCATTAGCGGCATAAGGACCGCAATCGACCACAACATCAGGATAATATCCCGCATCCGTCTCGCGAAGGGCGACCCGTGAGTTCATCGCGGAGGGTCTGCACGGACCCTTGCCGAGCTTGATGCGGAGCGCCACGAGTATGTTGGTGGCGATGGCGTTGTGCCGCTGCGTGCCGCCGGTCATCATGCGGATTTGGCCGTTGCGGAACTCGTGTTTGTCGGCCTGCGCTTCTTCCCACTCGAGAAACTCATCGAGCGTCGTTGGCCTGCGGCGGAGGCGGGCGGTGTCGGCCATCGGCAGAAATCTAGCACGGCTGCCCTCACGGCGCCAGTTGAGGCGGCGGCGGGATGCGCCTAGCTTGCGTCACAGGAGCCCGGCCATGGATTTCAACGACACGCCCGAGGAAGCCAATTTCCGCGCCGAAGCGCGCGCGTTTCTGGAAGCGAACCTGAAGCCGAAGAGCGACGAAAGCGAGCGCTTGGCGCGCAAGCTCTCGCCGGCTGAGTATCTGAAGGCGGCGAAGGATTATCAGCGCAAGAAGGCCGAAGCGGGCTTTGCCGGCATCACCTGGGCCAAGGAGCAGGGCGGGCGCGGCCTGGCGCCGATCTACGCCGTGATCTTCAACCAGGAAGAAGCGAAGTTCGACGCGCCGTCCGCTCCGTTCTCGATCGGTCTTGGCATGTGCGTGCCGACCGTGATCGCGTTTGCGGATGAAGCGACCAAGGATCGCTACGTCGCCAAGGCGCTGCGCGGCGAGGAAATCTGGTGTCAGCTCTTCTCAGAGCCGGGCGCCGGCTCGGACGTCGCCGCCTCGAAAACCAAGGCCGTGCGCGATGGCGATGACTGGATCGTCAACGGCCAGAAGGTCTGGACCACAGGCGCGCACTTCGCCGACTTCGGCATTCTCCTGGTGCGCACCAATCCGGACGTGGAGAAGCACAAGGGCCTTACCATGTTCATCGTCGACATGAAGGCCAAGGGCGTCGACGTGCGCCAGATCCACCAGGCCTCGGGCGGGCGCGACTTCAACGAAGTCTATTTCACCGATGTGCGCATCCCCGACAAGAACCGGCTGGGCGAGCCGGGCCAAGGCTGGGGCGTCGCGCTGGTGACGCTGATGAACGAGCGTCTCGCCGTCGGCGGCTCCTACGGGCCTGACTACAAGGAAATTTTCGATTTCGCGCGCGC
>CAZIOD010000066.1:0-14970 GCA_964540785.1 uncultured Terricaulis sp. | reverse complement strand
CAGCGTCGACTTGCCCGAGCCGTTGACGCCGACGACGCCGATCTTCGCGTCCGGGAAAAACGACAGCCAGATGTTCTCGAACACCTTCTTGCCGCCCGGATAGGCCTTGGTGAGGCCCTGCATGGTGAAAATGTATTGTGCCGGCTGCGCCGCCATGTCTGCGTCGTCCTTCGGGAAACAGAACGCGGGATATAGCGATGGCGCCAGCCAGCGTCCATGGCGGCACGCGCGACGGAAGCGCCGCGGCGCGGCGTTGAAGCTCCGAGGGACAGCTGAGGAGCATGACGACATGAAACAGATTCTCCTTGCCGCCGCGCTTGGCCTCACGGCTTTTGCTGCGACCCAGCCGGCAGACGCGCGCGATTGGGATCGGATCGAGGATCGCCTCGACCGCGCCGAAAACCGATGGGATCGCCGCGAGAACCGCTGGGACCGGCGCGAAGACCGGCGCGACGCGCGCGAAGACGTTTGGGACGCGCGCCATGACGGCGGTTGGCGAGACCGGCGGGAAGATGTGTGGGATGCGCGCGAAGACGTCCGCGACCGGCGCGAGGATCGCTGGGACCGGCGCGAAAATCGCTGGGATAGGCGCGAAAACCGCTGGGACCGGCGCCACTAAAGCTTAACCCTCGGCGTGCATGGGCGCGTGCGCGCACAAGCAAAGAGCCGCCGGCTGGAGACCGGCGGCTCTTCAGGCTCGCGCCTGGGCGTTCAGTTCACCGAATCGTCGCTGCCCGCGGCGTCGATCTCCACGCTGCCGGTGCGCAAGTGCCGGGCGAGGAACCGCTCCATCTCGCGCAGCATCTGCGTGCGGGTGGTGGCGTTCGACAGCCAGTGGTCGTCGTTCTCGAGCACGATGAATTGCCATTCCTTGCCGGCGTCGCGCAACGCGCTCTCCATGCGGCGCGATTGCTCCATCGGCACGACGGAATCGTTGTCGCCGTGCATGAGCAGAATGGGCGCGCGCACATTGGCCGCGTTCATGGCCGGCGAAATGGTGCGCAGCCGCCCGGGATCGCCCATGGAGCCGCGCCACCAGTCGGAGATGCTGCTGTACCGCGAACCCGAGTCCCGCGCGGTGACGTCGATCATGCGCTGGAGATCGGAAACGCCCGCAATGCTGATCACGCAGCGATAGCGGTCCGGCGTGATGGTCGCGCCGGCCAGCGCAGCATAGCCGCCATAGGAGGCGCCAACGATGCAAACGCGGTTGCGGTCGGCAATGCCGGCGCGGATCAGCGCATCGACGCCGTCTTCGATATCGGTCTGCATGATGCCGTCGCCCCAATTGTTGCGGCCGGCGTTGAACCAGTCGAAGCCATACCCGGTCGAGCCGCGGAAGTTCGGCTGCAACACTGCATACCCACGCGAGGCCAGGAAGGAGGCCCACCAATCGAACGAAAACACATCCCGGGCATGCGGCCCGCCGTGCGGCAGCAGCACCAAAGGCAGGTTTTCCCGCTCCACGCCCACCGGCAGCGTCAGGTACGCCGGAATGCGCGTGCCGTCGCGCGCCGCATACATGATGCTTTGCCGTTCGCCCACGGCCTCCACCGTGGTCAGCTCGGGATAGCGGCGCCGGATCAGGCGCATGCTGTTTGACGCCGGTTCGAACAGGTAGAAGGCGCCGCCGTCCGCGTTGGTCTCAGCCAGGACGACGAAGCGCTGACGATCGCGCGACCAGCTGGTGATCACCGCGTAGCCCGTGGCGAAGAACGCATTGATGCGATCTGCGATTGACTGCAGTTCGGAGTCGAAGAAGCGTTGCTTGGGCAGGTCTTCGGTCCACATCACGCCGACAACCCGGTCGGTTCGCGGCTCGCGGATCGCGCCGCCAATATCGTAGCGCTCGTTTTCGGCGTAGATTTCAATTTCGCCTGCCGCGGAGATCGCAAACATGCGCGCGCGCGGATCGCTCTGCCGGCGTCCTACCGCCACGATGCGCCCGTCAGGCAAGACGCCTTCGAGGCTGATCGGCTCGAGCCCGATATCGGTGGGCTCGTCGATGACCTGCTGCGACGACCCGCCGCTATAGACGTGCAGCGACCAGCGATTGGTGTCCTGATCGGAATCGACACGCGCAAGCAGGGCGCCCTGCTCGTCGAACAGAATGTCGACGGTGTCCTGCACCGCCGAGGTGATGCGCCGCGAGGTGCCGTTTTCCAGGTTCACCCGGTACACTGAAAGGCGCCGGCTCTCATCGCGTCCAAGACCCATGCCGATGCCGGGTTCGTTCGGGACCGGGCGCAGGCCGCCATTGTTGGTGAGATCGCGCTGGCGCTGATTGGACAGCGTGAACGCAACGGTGGTGCCGACCTCGTAGCGGCGGGTGCCGGCGTGGCTCACCGCGCGGCTGAGCGAAAGGATGGCGTGACCGTCGTCGGCCCAGCTGACGCCGCGGAGCGAGAGATCCTCCGGCACGCCGTAATTGTGCTCGGTCTGGCCGGTGCGCAGATTGATGATCTGGAACGCCGAAGCGTCGCCTTCATTCACCCCGGCGATCAGCCTTTGGCCGTCCGGCGAAATCGCCACCGAACTGACGCCCGGCAGCCGCCCGTAAGCTTCGACCGGCGGCGGCGACTGCGCCTGCGCCAACGATGCGGAAAACAGCGCGCCGCCCAGCGCAAGCGCCGCCGCGGCTTTCGACCAAATACCCATAGTGGACCCCCAAAATCGGGGCAAGCTTAGGGACGAGTTCGGCCGTGAATCAAGCCGCACCCGCTGTTTGCGGGGCGGGCGGCGTCTCAGGCGGGCGCTGCAGCCACATCGAGGGAGTAACCGGCGCTGCGGACGGTGCGGATGGGGTCGGTCTCGTCGCCAACCACCAGCGCCTTGCGCAGACGACCGATATGCACGTCTACGGTGCGCGCCTCCACGTCGACGTCCGATCCCCACACCGCATCGAGCAATTGCTGGCGGCTGAACACGCGGCCGGGGTGCTGCATCAAATGATCCAGCATGCGGAACTCGGTGGGGCCGAGATGGACTTCCCGCTCGCCGCGGCGCACCCGGTGCGAAGCCCGGTCCAGCAGGATGTCGCCCCGCTGCACCTTGTCGTCGGCCAGCGCAGGACGAATGCGGCGCATCACGGCGCGCAGGCGCGCCAGCAATTCATTCATCGAAAACGGCTTGGTGACGTAGTCGTCGGCGCCGACGTCGAGGCCGCGGATGCGATCGCCCTCTTCGGCGCGGGCGGTCAGCATGACGATAGGGATGTTGCGCGTGTGTTGACGCGCGCGCAGACGCCGGCACACTTCGATGCCAGCCGTCTTGGGCAACATCCAGTCCAGCACGACAAGGTCGGGCGGCGCCTCCGCGGCCAGCATGAGCGCCTCTTCGCCGTCGCCGGCTGTGGTGACGCGGTAGCCTTCTTTCTCAAGATTGTACTTGAGCAGCTGCGCCAGGGCCTCTTCGTCCTCGGCCACCAGCACATGGATGGGCTGGGCCATCGCGCTAATCCGACTCCGCCTCGACCCGCGGGCGCTCCGCCGCGATCTCTTCGCCAGTGATCAGGAAGTGGATATACTCGGCGATGTTGGTGCCGTGGTCGCCGATGCGTTCCAGGTTCTTGGCGATGAACAGCAGGTGCGCACAGGAGCTGATGGTGCGCGGATCCTCGATCATGTACGTGAGCAATTCGCGAAACAGCGAGTTGTAATGGGCGTCTATATTGTCGTCGCTGTTCCAGACATTGATCGCCGCTTCCAGGTCTTTGGCGGCGTAGGCGTCCAGCACCTGCTTCAGGTGCGCAGCAGCGATCTTGCCCATGCGCTCGGCGCTGCGCGTCAGCTGCAAAGGCTCGTCCTGATTGAGAATTAGCGCGCGCTTGGCGATGTTCTTGGCCAGATCGCCAACCCGCTCCAGCTCGGTGGCGATGCGCCAGGCGGTAAGCACCACGCGCAAATCGCTGGCCATCGGCTGGCGCAGCGCAAACAGCTTGATTGCGCGCTTTTCCACCTCGCGCTGGGCGGCGTCGATCTTGGGATCGCGCTGGATGACCGCCTGCGCCAGCTCGGTGTCGCGCCGCGCGATCGCGGCAAGCGCGTCATTCAAAGCCGTCTCGGCGAGGCCGCCCATCCGCGCGACCTCTTGGGTTATGCCGTCCAGCTCCTCGGAAAACGCCTTGACGGTGTGCTCGGCCATGCTCGCCTTCATTACGGGCCGGCCAATCAGCCGAACCGGCCAGTAATATAATCCTGCGTGCGCGAGTCGCGAGGATTGGTGAAAATTTCCTCGGTCGCCCCGGTCTCCACCAGCTTGCCGAGGTGGAAGAAGGCCGTTTTCTGCGACACGCGCGCCGCCTGCGCCATCGAGTGCGTAACGATGACGATGCAGTAATTTTCCCGCAGTTCGTCGATCAGCTCCTCGATCTTTGCTGTCGCGATCGGGTCCAGCGCCGAGCATGGCTCGTCCATCAGGATCACGTCGGGATTAACCGCGACGGTGCGGGCGATCACCAGACGCTGTTGCTGGCCTCCGGAAAGACTTGTGCCCGGCTGGCCCAGCCGGTCCTTGACCTCTTCCCACAAGCCGGCGCGGCGCAGTGATTGCTCGACCACGCCGTCCATGTCGGCCTTCTTCTTGGCCATGCCGTGGATGCGCGGGCCATAGGCGACATTGTCGTAGATCGATTTCGGAAATGGATTGGGCTTCTGGAACACCATGCCGACATGCGTGCGCAGCACGACCGGGTCGACATTCTTGGCGTAGGCGTCCTTGCCTTCAATCTGGATCGAGCCGCTGACGCGCGCGCCTTCGATCGTGTCGTTCATGCGGTTGAAGCAGCGCAGGAACGTCGTCTTGCCGCAGCCGGACGGTCCAATGAAGGCGGTGACGGCCCGATCCGGAATGTCGATCGACACATCGTACAGCGCCTGCTTGTCGCCGTAGAAGACGTTGACGTCGTGCGCGCTGATTTTGACCGCGCCGCCCTGGATCGTGCCGGCGTCGGCGCGCAACGCAGGCGCGGTCATCGACATGGGAGCAGCGCCGTTTCGATCCACGCCGGCACCAGCAAACTCCATTTTCGGCCCCTTCGCACAGGCTCTTTCGAACCGCGAATCGTCCCTGTCTCGCCCCGGTATTTAGTGAGGTTTCGTGACACTGATGTGAAACCGGGCATGCGCTGCGTCAGACCTCGCCTGCTAGTTCCACATAGGCCGCGATAGCGGTTCCCCGGCCGGGCTGGCTTTCGACCACCAGCCCGCCGCGATGGCGATTGACGATGTGTTTGACGATGGCCAGGCCAAGTCCGGTGCCGCCCCGCTCCTGGCCTTGCTCGCGCTCGACTCGGAAAAAGCGCTCGCCCAGGCGCGGCAGGTAGTGGCGCGACACGCCCGGCCCATCATCCTCCACCCGCACGTAGGCATAGGAACGGTTGGCTGCGGCCGCCGGCGTCAACAAGGCGACGCGCGCGGCCTCTTCCCAACGTCGCCCCGCGAGCGCCGCAACTTCCTCGCGGTCGCCCGATGCGCCGACCTCGATTCGAACTTCGCCGCCCTCCGCACTGTATTTCACGGCGTTGTCGATCAGGTTCTGGATCACCTGCGTGAGCTGAAAGCGCTCGCCGAACACCCGCAGGGGATGGGACGGCGCGTTCAGCGCCAGACGCACTTTCTGCTCGCCGGCGACGGCTTCCATCGCGTCCACGACTTCGCGCGCCACCGCGCCGAGATCGGCCCGATCGGACGGCGGCACGTGCTCATCGAGTTCGATGCGCGAGAGCGAAAGCAGATCGTCTATCAGCCGGCGCATGCGATCGGCCTGGACCTGCATCATAGCGAGGAAACGATCGCGATCGGCCGGGTCATCGCGCGCAGGCCCAGAGAGCGTTTCGATCAGCAATGTCAGGGACGCCAGTGGCGTGCGCAATTCGTGACTTGCATTCGCAAGGAAGTCCGCACGCATGCGCTCGGTGCTGAGTTTGGCGGTTTGATCGTGGAAAACCAGCATCGCCGCACGGTCCGCCCCCCAGTTCACGGGCGCCACATAACAGCGTGTGTGCCGGTCGACGTGCGCCGCCGTTTCGTACTCTACGGCGCGCCTCTCGCCGCTGCGGATGGCGGCGTGCACAGCTTCGAGCACATCCGGATGACGTATGATGGAGGTGAGAAACTGCCCGCGTGTCTCGAAAGACATCTGCCGGCGCGCGGCCGCGTTGGATCCGGCGATACGGCTCTGCTCGTCGATGAGCAGCGCCGGTTCAGGCAGAGCTTCGATCACGGGCGTCAAGGCGCCGAGGCCGATCAATGCGGTCTCGGCGGATGCGCTTGGCGCGATGATGAAACGCCGGGCCTCGCGCCCCGCCCAGAAACAGGCGGCGGCCGCCAGCGTCATCAACAAGGAGGCTTGCGCGCTGATGGCGAACGCCGCCAATAGCGCGAACGCCGCCAGGCCCATTGCGACCCAAGCCACTGCAGGCAGCCGTTCCAGCCGCCGCCAGCCGATTGCGAGCGCCCGATTCATCGCCTTCAACTTAGGCGTTCGCAGGCTTCGGGGCAGCAAAGCTTCGTCAACCGGCGCCGGTCAGCGCATCCAAAGCCAAGACCCCCGGCATCCTAGCGAATGTCGCGAGAAGAAAGACCGGTCCGACCCGGCAGAACCTTATCGAAAATCAATACATGTTTATTGACTTTCGAGAGGGTGACGCGTAGGCAGAGCCGAGCTGCGAGGAATGAATGGCCAAGCCGACGCGCATCTTGATCGGACTGGGGCTTGCCGCCGCAGTCAATGCATGCGCGGCGCGCAATCTCCCGCCCGAGCCCGACAGCTACGTCGCGGCGGACGCGATTGGCGCCGAGCGCGCCGCCGAGCTTGCGGCCTCGCCCGCCTCGACATGGCTCGACGACATGAATTCCGCTGAGATGTCGCAGCTTGCGCGCGAGGCGCTCGCGGGCAGTCCCGATCTGCAAATCGTCGAGGCGCAATACCGTGCGGCGCGCTGGCGCGCGCGCGGCGCGTTCGGCGGCAACCTCCTGCCCAACTTGAGTGTCGGCGTGGACGGCGTGCGCGAGGAAGTGCCCACTGGCGGCGAAGAGCGCATCCGCACCGAATTCATGACATCGAGCGTGATCGCGAGCTGGGAAATCGATCTGTGGGGCCGCCTTACATCGCGCGCGTTGGCCGCGGACCTCACGGCCGACGCCGCGGAAGAAGATTTGAACGGCGCACGTCTGTCGGTCGCCGGCCAGGCTTCGCGCGCCTGGGTCGACCTCATCGAAGCGCAACAATTGCTGGCGCTGGCGCAGGAAGACCTGCAGACCCGCGAACGCGCGCTCGATCTGACGCAGCGCCGTTACGATGCCGGCATAGCGACGTCGCTGGCGCTGCGCACCGCCCGCAGCCAAGTCGCATCCGCGCGCGCTTTCGAGGCGCAGGCGCAGGATTCGATGCTGATTTCCTCGCGCCGCTTGCAGGAAATCATGGGCCGCTATCCGGACGGGACGCTGCGGGCGCAAGGGGCGCTGCCAGCGCTGTCGCCGCTAGCCGCCGCCGGCGCCCCAACCGATCTGCTGGACCGCCGGCCGGACGTTTTGGCCGCCGAGAACCGTATGCGGGCGGCGGGCTTTCGCATGCATGAAGCGCGCGCCGCGATGCTGCCGCGGCTCACACTGACTGGCTCGGCCGGCAACAGCGGACAAGGCATCAACGATATCGACGACAGCGTGAACATGGTGTCGAACCTGGTGGCCGGGCTCACCATGCCGATCTTCCAGGGCGGCGCGCTGTTCTCCGAATCGCGCGCGAGCGTCGCCGACCGGCGCGCCGCCGCCGCCGATTACGTGCGCACCTCGATCGCCGCGTGGCGCGAAGTGGAAGGTGCGATCAGCGCCGACCGAAGCCTGGAGACGCGCGAGACGCAATTCGCCATTGCTGCCGAAGAGGCGCGCGAAGCCCAGGAATTGGCCGAGCGCGAATACGCGCGCGGCGTGGCCACCTTGTTTGAATTGATCGACTCCTACACGCGCCGTATCGATGCGGAGCGCGGCCTCATAACCGCGCGCGCGGCGCGCGTTTCCAATCGCATCACCTATCACGTCGCCCTTGGCGGCGGCGCCCGGACGGGCGGCATCGACGAAGAGCGGGACCTCGCGCCATGAACAAGATGGACCTCAACATGCTGACCGAGACCGCTGCGACGGACGAGGAAAAGCCCAAAACGCTTTGGCGCCGGATCAAGGGCGTGCTGATTTTTGCTGCGCCGGTCGTCGTGATCGTGGCCGGCATCGCCCTCTTCGGACTGATGATGGCCACCGCGCCAAAGCCCGAAGAGAAGAACGGCAATCCCCATCCCCCAGCAGTGCAGTTCGCCGTCGCGCATGCGCGGCCGACCACCATCGCCATCAACGTTCAAGGCGAAGCACGTCCGCGCTACGAAGCGACACTCGCGGCCCAGGTCGCCGGACGCATTGTCTGGGTGAGCCCGCAATTCGCGGCGGGCGGGGCGTTCGCCGAAGGCGAAACGCTCGCGCGCGTCGATGGGGCCGATTACCAGCTCGCAGTGGTGCGCGCGCGCAGCCAGGTGGCCCAGGCTGAGGAAGCTCTGGCGCGCGAGGAAGCGGAAGCCGAACTAGCCCGCCAGGACTGGCAGGCGTTGGGCCAGGGCGAGCCGCCGCCGCTCGCCGTGCGCGAGCCGCAATTGGCGCAAGCGCGCGCCGCGCTCGCCGCCGCTCAGGCGGCGCTGCGGTCCGCCGAACTCGACCTCGCCCGCACCAACATCCGCGCGCCGTTTACCGGCCGCGTGCGCGAGCGACGCGCCAATATCGGCGACTATGTCGGCCCCGGCTCGCCTGTCGCCGTGATGTTCGGCACCGAGACGATGGAAATCCGCGTGCCGCTCACCGACGCAGATCTCGCAAGCTTGCGTGTCCCGCTCGGCTTCAATGGCTCCGACGCCACGCCCGGACCCACCGCGCACGTCACCAACGTGATGGGCGGACGCATCGTGACATGGGAAGGCCGGCTGGTGCGGACCGAAGCTTCCGTCGATCCGCGCACACGGCTCGTCTATGGCACGGTCGAGGTGCGCGATCCGTTTGCGGCGCGCAACACCACGCCGCTGGCGCCGGGGATGTTCGTGTCCGCACGACTCGAAGGGGCGGGCCGCGAGACGCTGGTCGCCGCGCCGCGGAGCGCCCTCAAGCGCAATGCGTTCGTCTACGTGGTCACCCCGGAAAATACGATCGACGTGCGCGAAGTGCGCCCAGCGCAGACCACCGCTGACGAGGTGCTGTTCCGTGAAGGCGTCGCAGATGGCGAGCGGGTTGTCGTTTCCGTGTTGACATCGCCGCGCGAAGGCATGGCGGTGACCCCAATCAACCGCGCCGGCGAAAGCACGGCCGAACCGGCGGCGGCGCAAGAAGAGAACTTGGACATTCGCGAATGATGCTGCGCTCGCGCCCACCTCTCCCCGCGATGGGGCGGGTGTCGCCGACGCCGTCGACGACGGGAGGGGTGAATCCCTTGGTATTGAAGATTGAACCGCCGAGGGCGCGCCCCCTCCGTCGCGCGCGCAGCGCTCGACACCTCCCCTGTGGAGGAGGAAGTGGGCGCAGCCTCCGCACCGGAGACGTCACATGATGAGAGGCATCGTCGCCTGGTGGGGACGCAATCCCGTCGCCGGCAACCTGCTCATGATCTTCGCCGTGCTGGCCGGCGTCTTCTCCTTCAACCGGATGGAGAAGGAATTCTGGCCGGCCGGACGTGGCGACGGCGTCTTCATCCAGGCGTTTTGGCCCGGCGCCAGCCCTGCGGACATGGAGACCCAGGTCATCGTCCGCATTGAGGAGGCGACCGCCGATCTCGACAATGTGGACTGGGTGCGCTCGCGGTCCGGCGAGGGCTACGGCTGGATCAACATCCAGGCCAATCCCTCGACCGACGTCGATGCGATGACCGAAGAAGTGCGCTCGCGCGTCGCGTCGATCTCCGGGCTTCCCCAGGGCATGGAGCCGATCCAAGTCGCGCGCAGCGTCGGCCGCAACTGGTCGATCATCATCGGCGTGCACGGCAATGTCGACGAACGCACGCTTCGCGACACGGCCGAACTTTTGCGCGACCGGCTTTCGCTGCTGCCGGGCGCCGCAAACACGATCGTCGTCGGCACGCGCACGCCGGAAGTGTCGATCGAGGTGTCGGAAGCGGCTCTGCAGGCTTGGGGGCTTACTTTCGACGAAGTGGCGCGCGCCGTGCGCTCGACCTCAATCAACGCCGGCGCCGGTCAGGTCCGGACCACGGACGGCAATTTCACGCTCCAGGCCCGCAACCTGGCGGATACGCGAATCGACTTCGAGAACATCATAGTCCGGCAGACGCCGGACGCCGGCGCTGTGCGCGTCCGCGACGTGGCCACCGTCATCGACGGCTTCCAGGACGTGAACCTCTATTCGCGCATGAACGGCGAGCCGTCCGCCATGGTGACGGTGCAGACAGCGGATCGCTTCAACATCTGGCGCACTAGCGAAGCCGTCAAAGAAGCACTGGCCGAGTTTCGCACGCAGATGCCGACGGGCGTACAAGTCACCACCATCTACGATGAGAATGAAGACTACAACGCCCTGCTGGACATCCTCTTCCAGAACGCCGCGCAAGGCTTCTTCCTGATCTTTCTGCTGCTGTTGCTGACGCTGCACCCGAAGGTCGCGTTCTGGGCGACGCTGGGCGTGATGACCGCGTTCGCCGGATCGTTCTTCATTCTGCCGTACGTGGACGTTTCGCTCAATTTCATGAGCGTGTTCGGCTTCCTTCTGGTGCTCGGCATCATGGTCGACGACGCGATCATCGTCGGCGAGGCGGTCTACGAGCGCGCGGAGCGCGGACAATCCGGGGCCGATGCGGCGATCCTCTCGACACAGCTGGTGCTGAAGCCGCTGATGGCGTCGGTGTTCGTCACGATGATCGCCTTCAGCCCCTGGATGCTGATCGAGGGCGATGCACGCCAGTTCACGCGCGCCATTTCCATCGTCGTCATGTCGACGCTCGTGTTCTCGCTGATCGAGAGCCTTATCATTCTGCCGGCCCACCTGGCGCACGTGACCAAGCCGGACCCGGACGGAAAGACGTTCGTCAGCCGCCTGATGCAATTGCAGCAGAAATGCGCGCACTCAGTATTGTGGGTCGCCAAACATCTGCACGCGCCTCTCGTGCGCCTTGCCGTGCGCTTCCGCTACGTAACCTGGGCTGTATTCGCCGTAGCCATGGTGCTCGCGATCGGGCTGATGACCTCGGGGCGCGTGAAGCAGACCTTTATGCCAGAGGTCGAGGGCGACTTCATGATCGCGACGATCACGCTGCCGCAAACGACGCCGTTCTCGCGCATGGAGCAGGTCGCCGAGCAGCTTGACGCCGCGCGGAGGGCGCTGGAGGCGGAAACGGCCGATGTGGCGGTGGAAGACGAGAACACGGGCCACATGTCTCGCGGGGTGGTGCGCTCCTGGAGCCAGTCGATCGAAGAAAACAACATCCGCGCCTATGTCGGTCTTACGCCGCCGGAAGGCCGCCCGCAGCTGCGCTCGCGGCAGGTGACCGAACGGCTCGAGGAATTGCTGGGCGAAGTGCCTGACGCCGACGAGATCAGCTTCTCGCTCTCGGGATCGGGCTCGCCTTCGATCGACATGGCGCTGCTCGGCGAGAACAAGGAAGACCTCGACGCCGCAGTAGAAGATCTCAAAGCCCGCCTGCTGCAGTTCAGTGACGTGACCAGCGTGCGTGACAGCCAGGACGCCGCAAACGAAGAGCTGCAATTTGCGCTGCTGCCGGGCGCTCAGCAGCTCGGCATCACGCTGAGCGATGTCACGCGCCAGGTGCGCCAAGCCTATTTCGGCGAGGAAGTGCAGCGGCTGCCGCGCCAAGGCGACGACGTGCGCGTCTATGTCCGCTACCCGCGCGATGATCGCCGCACGCTTGAAAGCCTCGGTTCGTTCCGTATTCGCACCGCCGACGGCCGCGAGGTGCCGCTGGCGGAAGTGGCGACCTGGGAGTTCGCGCCCGGCGTGACCGGTCTCGACCGGCGCCAGCGCCAGAGCTCGATCCTCGTCACAGCCGACCTGGTGAACGCCGAGGCGCGCCAGGAGATCATGCGCACACTGGACCGCGAGTTCTGGCCGGCCTTCGAGACCCGCTTCAGCACAGTCTCGCGCCGCGCCATCGGCGAGGCCGAAGGCCAGGCCGAGTTCATGCAGCAATTCATGCAGCTCTTGTTGCTCGCCTTCGCGGGAATCTACTTCCTGCTCGCGGTAACGTTCCGCTCTTACGCGCAACCAGCGATGATCCTTTGCGTCATCCCGTTTGCCGTGGTGGGCGCGCTTGTCGGACACTTGGTGTTCGGCATCAGCTTCGCCCTTTTCTCCTGGCTCGGCGTCATCGCCGCCATCGGCGTCGTCGTGAACGACAACGTCGTCCTGGTGGACCGCTGCAACCAGATCCGCGGCTATTTCGCGCTGCGCATGAAGCGGCCGGGCGCGCCGGTGCTCAGCGAAGAGGAAGGCTGGGAGCCGCACGACATCACGCTGCCGAATGGGCAGGTGGTGGAGTACATCGCGATCGCGCCCGACCTCGAGCCGCATGAGGAGATGATCGTCGAAGGCGCCCAATCGGGCTTCCAGAAAGGTCCAATCGAATTGCGCACCTCCGAACAGATGCGCTTCGACAGTTCGGAATACCGCGAGCGAGCGCTGGTGCTCGAAGAGCTGGGCTTTCAGGTCATGCGGGTGAAGGCCGAGCGCGGCATCACCGAGGCCTCGATCTCGCGTTTCCGCCAGATTTTTCTGACGTCGGTCACCGAGTTCGTCGGCACCTCGCCGATGATCCTGGAGAACGCTGCGATCGTACAGTTCCTGAAGCCGATGGTGATCAGCCTTGCGTTTGGCGTGCTGCTCTGCATGCCCGCGACCTTGATCCTGACGCCCGCCTTCTACATGATCGGCATCGATATCAAGCGTGTGACAACGGGCCTGTTCGGGTTCTACGCACGGCTCTATGGGGGACGCCGCAAACTGGCGGCGGCGGAATAAAGAGGCACTCGGAGGAAAGACCAATGATGATGTTGACACGTCGCGCCATGGGCGCGTCGACGGTGGCGCTATTGGCTGGATGCGCGACCGGCGCGACAACCGCCGCGCAACCGCGTGGGCAAGCCGCCATCGGCAGTTTCGGCGTCGACCTTGCGGCGCGCGATCTCAGCGTGAAGCCGGGCGAAGACTTCTTCCGGTACGCCAACGGCACATGGATGGCGAATACGGAAATCCCAGCCGACCGCACCCGCTGGGGCACGTTCGACATCCTGCGCGAGAAGTCCGACAACGATCAGCGGGTCATTATCGAAGAGGTCGCCTTGGCAGGCGGCGCGCCGGGCTCCAACCAGCAGAAGATCTCCGACTACTACAATTCTTTCCTGAACCAGGACGCGATCGATGCGCGCGGCATGGCGCCGGTGCAGCCGGAACTGGATCAGATCGCGGCGCTGCGCACGCACGAGGACGTGGTCCGCTTCATCGCCACGCCGGGCGTGGCCGTGAACTCGCCGATCGCCATGTTCGTCACGCTCGATGAGCGTAACCCCGACCGCTACGTCACCGGCATGGTGCACGCGGGCCTCGGCATGCCCGAGCGCGAATATTACCGCCGCACCGACGGCGAGTTTCCCAATCTGCGCAACGCTTATGTCGCTCATATCGAACGTACGCTGACACTGGCCGGTCTGAACAACGCCGGCGCGCGCGCGCGCGCGATCATGGACTTCGAAACGCAGATCGCCGAACGGCACTGGCCGATCGCGGATCGGCGCGACCGCAGCCGCACCTACAATCTGAAGACCCGCGCCGAAATCCGCGCACTCGCCCCCAACTTCCCGTGGGACGCTGCGTTCGAGGCGGCCGGCATGGGCGCGGTTGAGGAAGTCGTGATCAGCGAGCTCTCCGCCATGGGCCCGCTCGCCGAACTCGCCATGGCGACGCCGGTCGACACCTGGAAGTCGTATCTTTCCTATCACCTCGTCCGCAACAATGCCGCTGTGCTGCCGCGCAACGTCGACGATGAAGTGTTCGACTTCTACGGCCGCACATTGAACGGCCAACCGCAGCAGCGCGAGCGCTGGAAGCGCGCGGTGCAGGCGGTGAACGGCTCGCTCGGCGAGGCGGTGGGCCAGATCTACGTGCAGCGCCACTTCCCGCCGGAAGCCAAGGCGCAGATGACCGAGCTGGTTGAAAATCTGCGCACCGCGTACGGCCAGCGCATCGATCGCCTGCCCTGGATGTCGGCGGAAACCAAGATCGCCGCACGCGAGAAGCTCGCCACCTTCCGCCCGAAGATCGGCTATCCCGATCGCTGGAAGGATTATTCGGGCCTCGAAGTGCGCGCCGGCGATGCGTACGGCAACGCCAAGCGCCAACAGATTTTCGACTGGAACTTCGATCTCGCGCGTCTCTCCCGCCCGACCGATAAGGACGAGTGGTTCATGACGCCGCAGACCGTGAACGCCTACTACAATCCGGTGTTCAACGAGATCGTGTTCCCCGCGGCGATCCTGCAGCCGCCCTTCTTCGACCCGAACGCCGATCCGGCGGTGAATTACGGCGCCATCGGCGGCGTCATCGGCCACGAGATGGGCCATGGTTTCGACGACCAAGGCGCCAAGTCCGATGCGCATGGCGTCTTACGCGACTGGTGGAATGAGCAGGACGTCGCGAACTTCACCGCTGTAACCGATAGGCTTGTCGAGCAGTACAACGCCTTCAGCCCGCTCGAAGGCATCACCGTGAACGGACGTCTGACGCTCGGCGAAAACATCGGCGATAATGGCGGCCTGCAAGTCGCCTATCACGCCTACACCTTGTCACTGAACGGGCAGGAATCGCCGGTGCTCGATGGCGTCACCGGCGATCAGCGCTTCTTCCTCGGCTGGGCGCAAGCCTGGCGCGGCCTCATCCGCGATGCGGCGCTGCGCAACCAGATCCTGACCGACCCGCACTCGCC
>CAZIOD010000065.1:0-15586 GCA_964540785.1 uncultured Terricaulis sp. | reverse complement strand
GGGCCATAACCTGCAGGAACACTCGGTCGTGCTGATCCGCGGCGGTCGTGTGAAGGACTTGCCGGGCGTGCGCTACCACATTCTGCGCGGCGTTCTGGACACCCAGGGCGTCAAGGACCGCAAACAACGCCGTTCGCTCTACGGCGCGAAACGACCCAAGTAAGGAAAGCCCATGTCTCGCCGTCACCGCGCCGAGCCGCGCGAAGTTCTGCCCGATCCCGTCCATGGCGACATCGTGCTCACGAAGTTCATGAATTACGTGATGTACGAGGGCAAGAAGTCGGTCGCCGAGCAGATCGTTTACGGTGCGCTCGACACGGTCGAGAAAAAGCTGAAGCGCCCGTCCATCGAAGTGTTCCACGATGCGTTGGGCAACGTCGCGCCGGCGATCGAAGTGCGGTCGCGCCGGGTTGGCGGCGCGACCTATCAGGTGCCGGTTGAGGTTCGCCCCGAGCGCCGCCAGGCGCTCGCGATCCGCTGGCTGGTGGGCGCCGCGCGCGCGCGCAACGAAAACACCATGCAGGAGCGGCTCGCCGGCGAACTGATCGATGCATCGAACAACCGCGGCAACGCGGTGAAGAAGCGGGAAGACACGCACCGGATGGCGGAAGCGAACCGGGCCTTCTCGCACTATCGCTGGTAATCGCTGGAGCGCCGGCTTCAGCCGGCACGCGGACAGCCGGCTTGAGACCGGTAGTCCGAACACGGAAGAATCTCCCATGCCCCGTCAATACAAAATCGAAGACTACCGCAATTTCGGCATCATGGCCCACATCGATGCGGGCAAAACCACGACGACCGAGCGGATCCTGTTCTTCAGCGGCAAGAACCACAAGATCGGCGAAACGCACGAAGGCTCCGCCACCATGGACTGGATGGAGCAGGAGCAGGAGCGCGGCATCACTATTACGTCAGCGGCGACGACGACCTTTTGGAAGGACAAACGTCTCAACATCATCGACACGCCCGGCCACGTCGACTTCACGATCGAAGTGGAGCGGTCGCTGCGCGTGCTTGATGGCGCCGTGGTCGTGCTCGACGGCAACCAGGGCGTCGAGCCGCAGACTGAAACCGTTTGGCGTCAGGGCGACAAGTACAAGGTTCCGCGCATCATCTTCGCCAACAAGATGGATAAGATTGGCGCCGATTTTTACATGTGTATCGAGGACATCAAGAAGCGCCTTGGCGCGCGTCCGGTGCCGATGCAATTGCCGATCGGCGCCGAGTCGACGTTTCGGGGGATGGTCGATCTGGTCGAGATGAAGGCGATTGTCTGGAAGGACGATCCCTCGGGCATGAAGTTCGAGGTCACCGACATTCCCGACGATTTGAAGGACAAGGCCGCCGAGTTTCGCTCCGGTCTCATTGAAGCCGCCGTCGAGATGGACGACGCGGTCATGGAAAAATATTTGGAAGGCGAGGAGCCGGACGTGCCGACGCTGAAGCGTCTGATCCGCACTGCCGTGCTCAAGAGCGCCTTCTATCCGATGTTCTGCGGCTCCGCCTTCAAGAACAAGGGCATCCAGCCGCTGCTGGACGCCGTCGTCGACTATCTGCCGAGCCCGGTCGACGTCCCGGATATCCGCGGCGTCGACATGAACGACCCGGAAAAGGAAATTATCCGCAAGTCCTCGGATAGCGAGCCGTTGTCGATCCTGGCGTTCAAGATCATGGACGACCCGTTTGTCGGGACCATCACGTTCTGCCGCATCTATTCCGGCATCCTCAACGCGGGCGATGCTCTGTTGAACTCGACCCGCGAGAAGAAAGAGCGCGCAGGGCGCATGTTGCTCATGCACGCCAACAACCGCGAGGACATCAAGGAAGCCTATGCCGGCGACATTCTCGCGCTTGCCGGGCTTAAGGACGTGCGCACGGGCGACACGCTCTGCGATCCGCAAAAGCCTGTCATCCTCGAGCGCATGGAGTTTCCGGAGCCCGTCATCGAAGTCGCAATCGAGCCGAAGTCGAAGGCCGACCAGGAGAAGCTGGGCGTGGCGCTCTCCAAGCTCGCCAACGAGGATCCGTCCTTCCGCGTCTCGACCGATCAGGAGAGCGGCCAGACCATCCTCAAAGGGATGGGCGAGCTGCACCTCGACATCAAAATCGACATCTTGAAGCGCACGTACAAAGTCGAAGCCAATGTCGGGGCGCCTCAAGTAGCCTATCGCGAGAAGCTGGGCCGTGCGGCAACCATCGATTACACGCACAAGAAGCAGACCGGCGGTTCAGGCCAGTTCGCGCGCGTGAAGATCGAGTTCGAGCCGGGCGAACCTGGTTCGGGCTTCGTGTTCGAGAACAAGATCGTCGGCGGGGCCGTGCCGAAGGAATACATCCCCGGCGTCGAGAAGGGCCTCAACATGGCCAAGGAAAACGGCTTGCTCGCCGGCTTCCCGGTCATCGACGTGACGGCGCGCCTAGTGGATGGCGCTTATCACGACGTCGACTCAAACGTCTTGACGTTCCAGATTGCAGCGCAGGCCGCGTTCCGCGAACTGAAGGAGAAGGGGGACGCGCGTTTGCTCGAGCCGATCATGAAAGTCGAAGTCACGAGCCCTGAGGAATATGTCGGCTCAGTCATCGGCGATCTGAACTCGCGCCGCGGCATGATCCAGGGCCAGGACATGCGCGGCAACGCCACCATTATCAACGCCATGGTGCCTCTGGCGAATATGTTCGGCTATGTGAACACGTTGCGCTCGTTCTCCCAGGGGCGCGCGTCGTACGTGATGGAATTCGATCACTACGAAGAGGTCCCTCGGGCCGTCAGCCAGGAGGTCCTGGCAAAACTCCGTGCGTAAGATTTAATCAGCGGAGCTCGACCCGCCGGCGCGACAGCTAGCAAGAGCCGCTCCAATGGGGCGGCTCTTTTCTGTATCGGCGCACCGACTGGCCTTGGCGGACGTGGCCGACTACCCTTCGGACCCGGATCGGCCGAGGGAGGATCGCGTGCTGGCTGAGTTCGAGAATATCATGCGCACGGCGGCCATCGCCGGATCGGTCGTCTTCGTGTTGTTGTTCTTGATGCGCGTGTGGTGGGTCACGCGCACGCGCGTGCAAAGGCAAAGCCTCTTCGCCGCGTCCATGCCCTTGCAGCTGCTGCAGGTGCTGAGCGTCCTGGCGCTGATTTTGATCGGCTACGGGTTTCTCATGCACTTGTTCGTCGTTCAGCGCGGGACGATTTTCATGCCAACGGTGCTGCAGACCGTCTTCGCTATCGTCTTTGCCTCGTACATCTTGTTCGAGATCGTCGTCGCGCTATGGCCGCGTCCCCGCTCGCTCTGGTTGCGTGCGATTGGCGCGTTGGGCATGGCGGGGGTGGGCGCGCTCGGCCTGCTGCTCACGATCAACGCAATGAGCGCCTTCGACTATCCTGCGCCGGAGGAGAGTGTGATCTTGGCGCGGACGCCCTTCGATGGCGAATGGGCGGCGACCGGCGCGGGCGCCACCGGCGCCACGAACCACCACGATCGTATCGCTTCCCAGAAATACGCCGCGGACGTGGCCGCGCTCTGTGAAGACGGCCGATTGTTCCGCGGGGAGGGGAGAACGCAGGAGGAATCCTGCACCTTCGGTGTCCCCGTGCTTTCGCCGGTCGACGGTGAGGTCGTGCATGTTCTTGACGGCCTGGCGGATGGCGCCAGCCGCGAAGTCCTGCCCGGCAATCATGTAGTCATCGCGTTTGCAGACGGCCGCTATGTCGCGCTCGCGCACCTGCAGCAGGACAGCGTGAGCGTCGGTGTAGGCGAGCGCGTGCATGCGGGCCAGCCGATCGGCTTGGCCGGCAATTCCGGGAATTCGGATTTTCCGCATTTGCACATTCACGTGCAGGACAGGCCAATCTACGATTTGCGCGAGGGGCGCGCGTTTCCCTATCGCTTCGCCGAGATGGAGCGACGGCGATTTCTTTGGTGGTCGCGCGTTGAAAACGGCGCATTGCTAAGCAATGACCGCATTCGCCCAGCGCGATGACTTGGCCGACGCCCTACACTAAGAGGCGCTCGAACACCGGCAGGACCCGATCGAGGCCGGCCCCGCTACGGTCACGGTCCAAAAGCGAGCCGCCCCAATTGTAGCGAACGCCAATCGTTGCCGTGCCGCTCGTGAGATCGACCGCCGGTACATCATACTCGGCATGGCGATAACCCGCGAAGAGGCTGATCGGCAGAGTTTCGAGCCGCCATTCCCCGCCGACATCGGCTTGCCAAAATTCAACATCGACGCCGGCCAGCTCAAGCTCTCCCACGCCGAGGCCGCCGTACACACTTAGATTATCTGTTGCAAAGTGCCGGTATTTTCCTTCGAGCACGATACCCGTCAACGACTCATCCTCTGCATCGCTATAGCTCAGGACGCCGGAGAACGTGCCGCGCGGCATGTAGTATTGTGTTTCGATCGCGCCGGTCCAGGCCTCGATAGTATCCAAGGAGTCGTAGCCGAGATAGCCGCCGACCAGCCAGCGCAAGCCGCGCCGGGCGGCGTGCGCGCCCAAACTCCATGCTTCGAGGTCGTCATTGATTTCCCAGTTTGCGTAGCTGGCGTCGACCTGGAAGGCGATAGGATCGGTATCGAAGGCCGCTTGACCGGCGACGCGCGTGATGTCGATGTCCAGTTCGCCGACGCCAAAGTCTTCGTTGAAGCTGGCGTGGCTCACATCCACGTGGCCGCTTTGAGCCAAGGCCACATTCGGCGCCGCCATTCCAATCGCGAACGCCGCGCTCATCAGCAGAGTGCGCATAACGGTCTCCCCCGTTGCTGCCCCCCTCCAGCGCGAAAGCTCGCGGCGATGTCGGATGGGGTCAATCCGCAAGTCGCAACATTGCGTTTTCTTCAGGCGGCCCGCATCGGATGCCGTGCATCCAAGCCGCCTCCGCGCAGCATCTTCCCCGGAGAAGGGGAACCCACGAGGGAGGATTTCGTGCGCCTATTGTTTCTGACCGGAGCCGCGCTCGGCCTCCTGGCCGCGCCGTCAGCGGCCGACAGCTATCGCGCAAGCGGTGCGCGGCTGGACGACGTGGCGGCAGAACTGATGGTCATTGCCGAGGACCGAAGCGACGTGGATGTGTCGATCTCGCCTGCAGGGCGCCTGCCCACGCCTAGCGTGCGTGTGGAAGGCGACCGGGTCGTGATCGATGGCGGCTTGCGCAATCGTTTGCAGGGTTGCACGCACACACTTGGCGGCGGCGAGCGCGTCCGCATTCGCGGTCTCGGCAATGTTGCGCGGACGGACTTGCCGCGCATTACAGTGCGCACGCCGCGTACGCTGGATCTGAGCATTGGCGGTGCGGTGTTCTCCAGCATCGGCGCCTCGAACGGCGGTGCGGTCAGGCATAACGGCTGCGGCGACACTAATGTCGCCGACGTCTCAGGCGCGCTCGATGTAGCTCTCAACGGTTCAGGCGATGTGGAGGTGACGCACGTGAGCGGCGCGTTGACGGCCGCGCTGAACGGTTCTGGCTCGCTTCGCATCGGACGTGCGGGGGGCCAAGCCCAGCTGCGACTGAACGGCTCAGGCGATTTGCGTATGGGGCCGGTCGGGGGCGACGTTGATGTCGTGCTCGCGGGCTCGGGCAATTTGCGCGTCGAGCGCGCCCGCCATGCCGTGGTTCGGCTCAATGGATCGGGAGATATCGATGTCGGTGAGATCACCGGCGCGGTCGACGCAAGGCTCGGCGGCTCTGGAGGCATCGAGATCGGCGCCGCCGCAGAAGGCGCGCGTCTGACGCTGCAAGGGTCGGGCGACGTCGATGTGGGGAGCGTGAGCGGTCCCTTGCGCGCCGACCTCAGCGGTTCGGGCTCGATCGATATCGCTTCTGTGGAAGGGCCGAGCGCGGAGCTGAGCCAATCCTCTTCCGGCGACGTGCGTGTGCGCGGAGGGCGCGTCGAGCGGCTCAATGCGCGCAATTCGGGTTCTGGCAGCGTGCGCTTTGGTGGTTCGGCCGGGGTGTCCACCATCGAAGTACGCAGTTCCGGCGATGTCGTCGTGAGCAACGCAGGGCGTTTGGAACGATTGGTCGATACCGGCTCCGGCAATGCGCGGCTTGGCAATTAAGACACATGAAGAGGGCCCCGGCCGTAGCCGGGGCCCTTGCCATATCTGGCGCGGTATCGAGCTTAGAGCAGGCCGGCGAAGCGGCTAATGCCGCCGCCGCGCGCCAAGCTTGCGCCGGAACGGTTGCGTTCAAACAGCGAGCCGCCGAAATTGTACCGCACGCCGATGCCGAGCGAGTCCGCGTCGGCGTCCAGATCGTCGATCTCACTACGCTGCCAGCCGCCGAAGATGCTAAGGGGCATCGCGGCAAACTGATATTCGGCGCCGACTCCGAAGCTGACGAGATCGGCGTCGTTAGCGCCGTCATCGATCTGACCAAAACCAACATTGGCCCCGAGCGAGAAATTGTCGCTCACGAAATGCGTGAGGCCGAGGTCGGCAGCGGTGAGAGAGGCATCGGTGTCGTCCGCCTCCGAATAGCTGAGCGCACCGTCGAGCGTGGTGCGTGACATGTAGAGCTGGCCTTCAATTCCGGCGGTCCAGAAGTCGAAATCACCGGCGCCGCCGATGTCGGCATTGCCGTAATTGACAAAACCGCCGATCAGGCCGCCCTCGTGACGCGTGAACAGATGGCCGCCGAGATTCCAGATATCGGCCTCGCCCCCGCCATCGGCGTCAGCCGAACTCACGAGGCCGTCGATCTGTACGCCAAGCGTGCCGTTGCCGCCCCACGCGGCCGCGCCGCCCAACGTCCAAGCGTCGCCGTCGCCGCTGAGGCCGCCGACGTCAACTTCGGTCGACTGATAGCCGAGATCGAAATAACCGGATTGCGCCGTCGCGACGCCAGGCGCAGTGATCGCCAGCGCCGCCGCGGCGCCCAATAGAAACTTCTTCATCGATGATATCCCCTTTCGGTTAGCCGCAGACTCGGCTGGCGCGTAGATGGGTGTCGCTTCGTGGCGGGTTAGGGGCGTTTCATGCGTTGGCTGCGCGTGAGTGTGAGTTGTGGCGGCGCGAGCACAGAAAGATGAAACGAGGTTCATCGCGCGCGACGAACGACACGTTTGGCGCGACAAACAAAACGCCCCGGCGAAGCCGGGGCGTTCAGTCGCAAACTTGCAGATCGGTTAGGGCAGGACAGACAGCGCAGTGTACATGTTGCGCGCGCCGTTGAGGCCTGGACCCGAACGGCTGCGCTCTTGCACCGAGCCGGTGCCGAGATCCCACGCGAAGCCCACGGTCCAGGAATCGCCGTCGGCGCCGTCGAAGTCGTAATTGCGATAACCGGCATTGATGCTGAAGGGCGAATGGTCGAAACGCCATTCGCCGCCGATGCCAACTGTCGTCCAGTCGGTGTCCGTGCCGCTTGCGTCGGCTTCGCTATACGCGACAAGACCCGTGAGGGCAAAGTTCGGCGTGAAGAAGTAAGCGCCGTCGACCTGCGCCGAGGTCGCGTCCAGATCGAAATCGTCGAAATCCACGTGGCCGATCGAGCCGCCGAGGTTCAGATTGCCGAGGAAGAGCTGGCCTTCCAGGCCGACGCCGATGCCCGACGCGATGAAAAAGTCGTTGAAGCTGACGAAGCCGCCGAGCGCATGAGAGTCATTGCGCCAGCCGTAGTGCACGGCCGCATAGCTGTTGGCCACGCAACAGGCGCCGGCGTCGACGCGGCCCATTACGCCGTCCATTTGCAGCACCGCGCCGTTGGCCAAGTCGTGGCTGAATGCGCCGTTGAGCCCGTATTGTTCGAAATCGCCCGCCGAGTCGATGTCCGTGTCTGAATATTGCAGGCCCACGACCGCATTGGTGTCGGCAGCCGCGACAGACGGCGCAGCAATCGCGATGGCCGCCGCAGCGCCCAACAAGATGTTCTTCATGTCCCAAGTTTCCTTCTGAGGTCGCCGCATGGGGCGCGGGCGAAACAATCGAGCCGGGACGGTTACCGAGGTCTTAACGAGAAGCTGGCGGGCGTCGCGACGCAGCGGCGTGTGATTCCGGCGCAACACAAGTGTTAACGGGTCGCCAAAAAAAACGCCCCGGCCAGGCCGGGGCGTTGAGGATCATTACGTCCAGAGTATCGATCAGAAAGCGTTTGCGAGCCCAATGACCGAAGCCTGGCTCGCGCCGTTGCGATCGCGATCCATCAGCGTCTGGCCGCCGAAGTTGTAGCGAACGCCCAGCGTCCAGGTATCCACGTCGCCGCCATCGAAATCGATGGTTGACCAGCCGGCGCCGATGCTGATCGGCAGGGTGGCGAACTGGAATTCGCCGCCAACGCCATAGAGCATCGCGTCGTCGTCGCTGACCCCGTCATCGAGCGACACCCAGCCGATGTTCCCATTCAGGCGGAAGTTGTCGGCGAGGAACACGCGACCTTCGACGTTCGCGCCGAAGCCGTCCGTATCGAAGTCGTCATTGTTTCCGTAGAAGAGGGCGCCCGCCAAAGTCCATTGCGCAAAGAATTTGCTGGCTTCGAGCCCGGCAATCCACGTTTCCGTGTCTTCGCCGCCTGCGATGCCGACAAAGCCGCCGAACAGGTGGTCGCTATTGCGGGCATAGACGTGGCCGACGAGGCCATAGGCCGTCTCGTCGTCCCCCGACATCGTATCGTCGGTGATGCCCAGCGAGGCGTCGATTTCGAATACGATCGAGCCCGAGCCGGCAAACGCCACAGCGCCTTCCGCGCCCCAGGATTCGACGTCGCCGCCGCCGCCGAAATCCGAGTTGTTGTAGACCGCGCCGACATAGCCGGTGGCTTGCGCCGCGGCGACGCTCGGCGCAGCCGCAGCCGCCAGCGCGGCCGCTGCGCCGATGATCCAATTACGCATTCGTGTGTACCCCTTAGTGTTCACCCGTTCTGGGTGCGCAACAAATGGCCGTGAGTGCCGTAGCGCACAATTCCACATCCTCCGTCCGTTAACGATTAAGCCTCCATGATGCTGGAAAGTCACAGTGCTGCGCGTGGTGATCTCAACCGGTAGGGGAAAAAGCGACGCGCGCGCCTGACGTTCTGCCGCGGCATCGGTTGTACGGGACGATTTCGGAGCAGCGCCGGCGACTTCGACTGCGCGGGGATTACTCTCATTAATTCCCAGGGCTCGCGATACCCGCGGGCGGCGGCGCATTGACTCAGTAGCCAGCCCGCCCGTGGCGGGTTGTGGGAGACTGACCGGCCATGCCTTTTCGCCGCTGCAGAATCCCTCCAACCCTGCGCGTAAGCGCACAATGCGCCCATGGAGGTGAGGCATGCCCGCAGCGATTTCATGCGTAACATTTCCGGTCGACGATTTGCAGAAGTCGATCGCTTTCTATCGGGACGGCCTCGGGCTGACGATCGATGAGAGCGATGAAGAGCACGCCGCGTTTGAACTCGACGGTGTCTATTTCGTCATTCTCGACCGCAGCGAGTTCGGCACATACGTGGAAAAAGTCGGCCATCGTCCTGCAGCGCGCGGCGCGGCAGAGACGATCGTCAGCTACTTCGCCGATAGCAAGGCGGACGTCGACGCGTTCATGGCCAAGGCGAAAGCGGCCGGCGCCCACGTATCGCCAGCTTCAGATGAGGATGGCGTTTACTCCGGGTACTTCACCGATCCGGATGGTCACGTGTGGGAAGTGCTGTTCGACGGCGACGAGTAGGACGGCCTCTGTCTGCCGACTTGGCCGGCGGAGATCGTGTATCCCGCCGGCGTCGCGTCTGCGGACGGAGGCGCCAGCAGCCGGCGCACGGCGTGAAGCCGCGAAGGCGCCTGTCCGACAGCCGCGAAGAGCCGTCGCCAAGGCTCGGCCAGCGTACGCCAGACGCCCCCGCCAATCGGACGGACGAGCCCATAATTGCGAACGCCTGCCGCGGGCTCTGAACAGAACGTGCCGAACAGACGGTCCCACACGATCAGCACGCCGCCGTAATTCTTGTCGAGAAAAGCCGCCTCGTTCGAGTGGTGAACGCGATGATGTGAGGGCGTGTTAAACACAAACTCGATCCAGCTGGGAAGGCGCCGCACCCGTTCTGTATGAATCAAAAAATGATGCAGCGCGCGCAAACTCGCGGACGCAGCGACCAGCGCAGCTGGCGCGCCCAAGGCAAGCAGGAGCACCGGCGCGGCGGCCGCCGGCGTGAGCAGCCAGGTTGGCGGCTGCCTGAGGCCGGTGAAGAGATTGTAGCGCACCGGCGAATGGTGAACCGCGTGGGAGGCCCAAAACAGGTGCACGCGATGTGCAAGCCTGTGGCTGACATAATAAAGAAGGTCGTCGGCGAGAAAAACGAGCGGCGCGACGACCAGGCCGTGCCGCCAGGCCGGCCCCGCCGATTGATCCGGCAGGAGCACGTCGATCGCAAGCGCGCCCGCGCCGAGCACGAGGCTGATGCGCACCTCGCTCTGCCAATGCGCGTGTGACTCGTAGGCAGAGCGGCGCGCTTCGAGCAGCGCCAAGAGCGCCGCGACCGCAAAGACGGCGAAGGCCAGCATCACGCCGCCTTCTGCGCGTCTGAGTTCAATTCTTCGTGGAGAGCGGCGTTTTCGCAGTCTCGCCCAATACTGGCGGCCGCGAGCAGGCGCCCGTTCTGCAGGTAGCGTGCAGTGAAGTCGCGCGCCTCGATCGAACCGTCGATGCGCAGCTCGTCCCATTCGTGCGCGTGGCCGACATAACGAATGTTCGCGTCGTAGTGATTGCTCCAGAAAAATGGCGCGTCAACGTGGGGCGTTGCTTCACCGAGCATGTTGAGCGCTGCGGTCTGGCCTTGGCGTTGCGCAGCCACCCAGTGCTCGATGCGTATGAGCTGACCCGTACGCAAATCGGGATAGCGGGCAATGTCGCCGGCGGCGAAAATGTCAGGCGCATTGGTGCGGAGCTGGGCGTCGGTAACGACGCCCTTGTCGACAGCAAGGCCAGCGTCTTGCGCGAGCTCGATATTGGGCCGGACGCCGACTCCAAGGATAACGAGGTCGGCGGCGACGTTGCGGCCGTTGCTGAGTTCGACCCGGGCTCCATCGAACGAGTTTGCCGTTGCTCCGAGGTGGAAGCGCACGCCTTTAGCTTCGTGGAGCTGCTGCACAAAATGGCCGAGTTCGCTCCCAAGCACGCGGGCGAGCGGTACAGCGTCGGGCGCGATGATTGCAACCTCGAGCCCCCGCGCGCGCAAGGCAGCGGCGGTCTCCAGGCCGATGAAGCCAGCGCCAATGATCGCGGCGTTGCTCGCCCCGGACGCGCCCGCGATCAGAGCGCGGCTATCGGCCAGCGTGCGCAGTACGTGCACGTTGGGCCGGTCAAAGCCGCCAAGGCGTACGGGTGTGGCGCCAGTGGCGAGAAGGAGCGCGTCATAACGTAGCGTCTCACCCGCACGTGTCGTGACCTCATGCGCGGCGGGGTCGAGGCGCGCCACCGGCGCGTTGAGGCGCAGATCGATTTCGCGCTCGCGGTAGAAGGCCTCATCCTTCAGCGGAATCCATTCTTCGGGCGCCGTGCCGGCGAGATAGTCCTTGGAGAGATTGGGCCGATCGTATGGCGCAGCGTCATCGCTGCTGAGCACGATCAGCGATCCGCCAAAGCCGCGGCGGCGCAGCATATCAGCGGCGGCAAAGCCCGCGGCGCCGCCGCCGACAATGACGATGCGCCCCGGATGCCGGTTGGAGCCGCGCTGCGGTCGGGCCTGTTCGACGGCCTCTCGCACGAAAACGCGATCATCACGCACCTCGACCCGCCATTGCTGTAGCGGTGCGAAGGCCGGCGCCGCGACGGCTTCGCCAGTTTTGAGATCGAAGCAGGCGTGGTGCCACGGACAGCGCACGCGATCGCCGGCAACATGGCCCTGACCGAGCGGGGCGCCGTAGTGCGTGCAAACGCCGGCGACCGCGTGAAAGCGATCGCCGCGACGCGAAACCAGGACTGGCGTGTCGTCGACGCGTCCAGCAAGCGTTGCGCCATCAGCAATCTCGCCGAGAAACACGCCCGCCGCGAAATCCGCTCCGCTCGCCTGTTTTTGCGCGCCCATGGCCGCCTCCTCCGCTCAATTGATGCCACGAAAGACGAAACGTTCCCGGGAACCAAACGCCTGCGGATCTATCCAATGGTCGACGAGGTGAAACATGCTGGAAACCGTATCGACGACCTTCGAAGTTGACGAGGCCCGACACGAGGCGACTGCTTTGGCGCCGTCAGCGCGACCCACGCGTGCGCAGGCGGAAGAGGCGGTGCGCACGCTGATCCGATGGGCCGGCGATCGTCCCGAAAGAGAAGGGCTCGTGCAAACTCCGGCGCGCGTGGTGCGCGCCTACGAAGAGTGGTTCGCCGGGTACGGGGCGGCGCCCTCAGCTATTCTCAACCGCACGTTCGACGAGGTCGGCGGTTACGACGAGGTCGTGGTATTGCGCGACATCGCGGTGGAATCCGTGTGCGAGCATCACATGGCGCCAATCCGCGGGCGCGCTCATGTGGCGTACCTGCCGTCGCGGCGCGTGGTCGGAATTTCCAAGCTGGCCCGCGTGGTGGACGCGTTTGCGCGGCGCCTACAGGTGCAGGAGCGCTTGACCTCCCAGATCGCCACCGCAATCGAGCAGACGTTGCGGCCGCGCGGCGTTGCGGTGATCGTCGACGCCGCGCACGAATGCATGAGTTCGCGCGGGGTGCGCAAACATGGCGCATCTCTGGTCACCCGCGCATTCCGCGGTATCTACCGCGAGCCCGGGCCACGCCAGGACGTGCTGTCGCTGCTGAGATAGCCGGGAACCTTGCCGTGACGGCTGCATCCAATAGGGTACAAGAAACAGGAGGCCGGCATGGCGATGCAGAACGGCGCCCCACGTCTCGATTACGAGGCTATGCAGGAAGGCGAATTGGTGCGCCGCGCGCAGGCTGGCGAGCGCGATGCGTTTCGCGCCATCATGCGGCGCTGCAATCAGCGGCTATTTCGCACGGCGCGCGCCCTCGTGCGCAACGACGCCGAAGCGGAAGACGTAGTGCAGGAAGCTTATCTCCGTGCGTTTGCCGGCATTGCGGCGTTTCGCGGCGAGGCCAGCGTCCTGACGTGGCTCACACGCATCACGCTCAACGAGGCGAACGGACGGCTAAGACGGCAAAAGGCGTTCGTTGACCTCGATGAGATTGAGGCTGCGCAAGCCAGTGGAGCGCATGTGATCATGTTTCCCGGTGCAGACCCTTCTGCAACACCAGAGGCGGACGTCGCACGCGCGCAAGTGCGACAGCTGATCGAGACCGCAATCGACGATCTGCCCGAGGCATTTCGGGTCGTCTTCATCATGCGCGATGTCGAAGAGTGCAGCATCGCCGAAACGGCGGCATGTCTCGGCGTCCGCGAGGAGACGGTCAAAACACGCCTGCATCGCGCCCGCCGGCTGTTGCGTGCGGCCCTGAATGAGCGTCTGGCCGCGACTTTGACGGATGCCTTCCCGTTCCTCGGCGCCCGCTGCGACCGCATCACCGAAGCAGTGCTCGCGCGGCTGGGCTGAACCAGCGGGCGCGGACGCCTCGCCACAGCTTTTCCCGCTCCGCGCCCTGAAATCTGGCCGTTGGATAGCCTTGCTCCCTGGAGGGGGTTCGGGCATAAGCGCCGCCTGGACCGGCGCGCGAGAAGGCGCGGCCGTATCCTCCGCCATGCCCAGCGATTTCAGCCGCCCGGGGAGGGCGGCGGGGCGGTATAGGAGTTTAGCTCAGCTGGTAGAGCGACGGTCTCCAAAACCGTAGGTCGTGGGTTCGAGTCCCTCAACTCCTGCCACCCGGCTCTTGCCGGCGCGCGCCGCCGGTCCGATGTGAACGCGAAGGAAACTGGAAGTCAGATGACGATGGATACGGCCGATCAAGACTCTGAACCGCGGCGCAAGGGCGGGGGTCCGTTCCGCCTCTTTGGAGAAGTGCGCGCGGAGGCGCGCAAGGTGACTTGGGCGACGCGCCAGGAAGTTACGGTATCGACGATCATGGTGCTGATTTTCGGCGTGGCGGCCGGGTTCTTCTTCTTCCTGGTGGACTCGACGCTGCGCTTCATCATCAGCCTTTTTCTCAATTTCGGTTGAACACAATGGTCGAAGAGCAAACTGAAGCCGGCGCCGAACAAAAGCAGCCGCGCTACTCCGGCAAAGCCAAATGGTACATCGTCCACGCCTACTCGAACTTCGAGCAGAAGGTGGCCGAATCCATACGTGAACAGGCCGGCCGTCAGGGTCTCGAAGATCAGTTCGAGGACATCCAGGTGCCGACCGAAGAAGTCACCGAAGTGGTGCGCGGCGCCAAGAAAGTTCGCCAGCATCGCCACTTTCCCGGGTACGTGTTGGTGAAAATGGAAATGACCGACGAGGCCTACCACCTCGTCAAGAATACGCCAAAAGTAACGGGTTTTCTCGGCACGCAAAACAAGCCGCAGCCGGTAAGCGACCGTGAAGTGGAGCGCATCCTAGGGCGTGTCGCGGAAGTCGGCGCCGCCAAACCGCGGCAGATGATTCACTTTGAGACCGGCGAACGCGTGCGCGTCTCGGACGGCCCGTTCCAAAGCTTCGAAGGCATGGTGTCGGAAGTGGACGAGGAGCGCGGCCGCCTTAAGGTGGCGGTGATGATCTTTGGCCGCGAGACGCCAGTCGATCTCGAATACGGCCAGGTCGAAAAGATCCGCTAGCGCTCCTCGCCGACAACCATGCGCGCGAGGTGCTTGCGCACGTCGGTCGTCGCGTCAGTTCGAACGATGGCTTGGGACATCAACGCGGCGTAGAAGAGATATGCGCGCCGGCGCGCTTCTTCAGGCGCGTGACCGAGTTCGCCGAAGAGTTTCGCATAATAGCGCAAGCGATGGCCGTCGATGCGTTCGACCGCCTTTGCGGCCTCCTGATCGCGCCTGGCCCACAGCCGTATGGCCAACTCAATGGCGGCGGCGCGCGTCGCGCGCGGGCCGGAGGCCGGCAGCGCCAAAGTTCGTCTCAAACGCTCGCCGGCATCGGGGGCGGCGCGTTCAAGGCGATCGCCCACCTGATAGGTCGCGTGCTTGCGCCATTGCTTCAGCATCGCCTGGTGCAGCGCCTCGCGGTCTTTGAAGTGCCAGTAGAAGCTGCCGCGAGTGACGCCGAGGCGTTTAGCCAGCGGCTCCACACGAACCGCGTCGATGCCGCCTTCCGCCAGCGCGTCGAATCCGGCTTCGATCCAGGCGGCCGCATCCAGTGTCGTGACGGACACGGCAGCTGTGGGGGACTTCATTTCTGCTCCTGATCGGCAAGCGGTGTTGCAGCCAGACCACCGTAATATCGATTACAATTATGAACGCCGGCGGTTGTGGACAAGCCCTGATCGTTACGAGACCATACACCTGTGTATGGCAGAGCGAGAAACTCTGCAACGCGGGAGGGAGCTCAATGACAAAGCGGATCGATCGGCTTGGCGCGCGTTTTGGCGCCGTGATCACCGCCGCCCTGGGCGTCGGCGGCATGTTGGCGCTGGCGCCGAGCGCCTGGGCGCAAGCGGTGAGCGCCGCCGAACAAGATGTAGTCGTCACGGCTCTCAAGCACGGGGAGCGCAACGTGCAGGACGTGCCCGTGGCCGTCACGGCGTTCGGCGAACAGCAGCTGGAAGCGCTGAACTACCAGGATCTGCAGAGCC
>CAZIOD010000064.1:0-16122 GCA_964540785.1 uncultured Terricaulis sp. | reverse complement strand
CTGCGCGAGGGCATATCGCACGTTGTGCGCGCTTGGCTACCCGAGCGCTTTTCTCTCGCCCACACCCGCCTTCCTGGCTAACATCGCCAGCGCTGCGGAGGGACGCGTGGCAGATGTCTTTATCTCGTATTCGCGGCTCGACCGCGAGCGCGTGAAGCCGCTCGCCGAGCGGCTTGGATCGCTCGGCTATTCGGTTTGGTGGGGCCAATCCGAGCGTCCGCGTCAAGGCTTGATCGACGAACGTGACCGAGCGCTCGACTCCGCACGCGCAGTGCTCGCGGTGTGGAGCAGCAACGGCCGCAATGCTGCTGAAGTGCACGCTGAAGCGGCCCTTGCGCGCGATTTGGGCAAACTGTTGCAGGTGAAGCTCGACGACGTCGCGCCGCCCGTTCCATTCGACGGTAGTGAGGCCGCCGATCTGACGGGCTCCGAATGGGGGCCGCTGGAACATGCCCTCTCGCACCTCGTGAAAAACGGAGAAAGCGCTGCAGCGCCCCAATTCGACTTAGGCCTCGCGCCCACGATCTCAGCCGCCGGGACGCCCAAGCTCGTAACCTTCGCTGCAGCTGCAGTGCTGACCGCATTTGCGGGCGTTCTTGGCGCGACCTTCAATGGCGTTATGACTCCGGAGCAATCGCAGGTCGTCCTCGTTGGCATTTTAGCTGTGGCGGGCTTGTGTGTCGGCCTAGGCGCACAGCGATTGTTCAGCCTGTCGCGCGCGGCCGCCTGATCGATGGCGCGCCAGCTGCTTCGCGCCCTCGTCGGCGGAACGCGACAGATGCTGGCGGTGCAGCTCTTCGTGAGCGTCGTTGCCGTCGCCCTGGCGGGTTGGACACTTGCGGTGACCAATGAAGTCATGCGCGATCGTGATCGGTTGCGTGACCGCGTCGTGCAGCTTGAGGGCGAACTCGCTGCGCGCGGGATCGTCGTACCGTCGGGGCCGACGGTGGTGAGCACGCCTGACTTGCGTGGCCGAACGTACCCGAACGAAGTCGGCGACACGCTGCGCCGGGCCGGTGTGACGGCCGAAGCCGGCGTCGACGCCGGCTTCGATCCGCGTGGCATTCTGGGCGACATTTTTGCGCCGGCGCCGGCGTTGCGCACGCTCGTGTTGCATGCGCGCAGCGATCATGATGCGAATGTGGCGCGCCCTTTGGGCGCGGTGCTGAACGGCGCGGAGGATTTGCAGGTCATTATCAATGTTATGCGCCCGCGCGATCCCCAGCAGTCCGGGTATGTCTATTATGACGGACGCCAGAGCCGCGCCGCCGCTGCGTTAGTGGCGCGTTTTAACGACGCCGCGCGCCGCGCCGAGATCCCCCAATGGTCGGCGCAGCCCCGCGCGCTGGCGTTGCCGGCTGAAGGGGAATTCACTGCAGACCGGGTGGACATCGTGTTGCCCGCTTTGCCCCCGCCGGCGCCGCCGCCTCTAAAAACGACGCCGCCGCAATCGAGCCCACAATGACCGGCGCCGGCACGCTGCAGGCGCCCCGCCTTGCTTCCGCCCCGGAACGCGGCGACAAGCCGAGCCAATGAGTGCGGTCGCTCACGCCGACGTCGACTGGGAGCCCAAGCGCGCGCTGACGCTGCGCCGGGCGCGGCGACGCTCACGCGTCGTCGCGGCGCTGCGGCGCATTTTCGTGGCCGGCGCGGGCGCTTCGTTCGCGGCCGTCTTCGTGTTCATGGGCCTCAACGCCGTTCAGGGCGGATTCAATGCGGCGGCCTACGGTCCGTCCGAGCCGCTTCGCATGATCAACCCGCGCTTCATCGGCCGCACCGATAGCGGCGGACCGTATCAGCTCTCCGCCGAGATGGCTGAGCGCCCGCGCGGGGAGAACCAGCCGATCGAGCTGATCGCACCGGTTTACCGGACCGAAGCAGGCACCATTATGCTCGCCCCGCGCGGCATCTACGATGAGCAGGCCCAGACCGTCGTGTTCGACGGGGAGGTCATGTTTGCCGACCGGCAGGGCAATCGCTTCACGACCCCGAACATGATCGTGGACCTGGAGCAGGGCACGCTGACGGGCCGAGGCGGCGTTACTGGCGCCGGCCCCCTTGGCGTGCTCCAGGCTGAAAGTTATGAATTGCGGGATAGCGACCGGGCGCTAGTGCTTCGGGGCGGCGTCCGCGGCCAGATTCCTGACCGCAATCAACAGAATGGGGAAACGTCGCAATGAAGCCCGCAGCCTTTCTCGCCGCCGCAGGAGCCTTCCTTGCAGGCGTAATGAGCGGCCCCGTCGCCCACGCCCAGCTCTCCGAGAATGGCGGACCCGTGTCCTACTCAGCCGACAATCTGGAATATTTCGACGGGGAACGGCGACTGGTGCTGACCGGTGACGTCGACATCGTGCAGAACGACGCCCGGCTTCGAGCGGACCGCATCACGTTGTTCTTCAGCCAGTCGACCGGCGGCGGCGAAGGCCAGGGCCTGGCGTCGGGCGATATCCAGCGCATGATCGCCGAAGGCGAAGTCTATTACGTGCGCCCGACTCAATCGGCGCGAGGCAATCACGCCGTCTACAACGTAGCCAACGACAGCGTCACGTTTACCGGCAACGTCGTTATCGCATCGGATGAAAACGTCATTCGCGGCGAAACGCTGGTCTTGAATATCACCAATCGGCGCACTGTGATCCGGCCCTCCGAGGGCGGGCGCGTGCGCGGCGTTTTCTCGCCCAGTGAGAATAATCAGCAAAATTCGGGCCAAAGATCGCAGTGACGCCCGAAGTTTCACGAATTCTTAGCCGCGGCAGGTGGATATGAGCCCCGAGGGCGCTGCAAGCCGTTCGGCCAAGGCCCAGACCGCGCAAGGCGGCTTGGGCGCGGTTTCGATCGGAAAATCCTATCGCGGCCGAGCTGTGGTGAAGGACGTTTCGTTGTTCCTGAACCGTGGCGAAGTCGTCGGTCTGCTGGGCCCCAACGGAGCAGGCAAAACTACCTGCTTTTACATGATCACGGGGCTCATACGCGTGGACCAGGGACAGATCTTGTTGGACGGCCAAGACGTCACAACGCTGCCCATGTATCAGCGCGCCCGGCTCGGCGTCGGCTACCTGCCGCAAGAGCCGTCGATCTTCCGTGGTCTGACCGTCGAACAGAACGTCATGTCGATCGTCGAGCTGACGGAGCGCACGCGCTCCAAACGCCAAGAGGTCGTCGATGGGCTCTTAGCTGAACTGCGCGTAGATCACCTGAAGGACGCGCCCGCCTCCGCCCTCTCGGGCGGCGAACGGCGTCGGGTCGAGATCGCGCGCGCTCTGGCGACGCGGCCCTCGTTCATGCTGCTCGACGAGCCTTTCGCCGGCATCGACCCGCTTGCCATCAACGACATCCGAGAGCTGATCCTGTTCTTGAAGAACCGCGGCCTCGGCATTTTGATCACCGACCACAATGTGCGCGAAACGCTGCAAATCGTGGACCGGGCTTCGATCATGTTCGACGGTGAAGTGATGTTCGAAGGCACGCCCTCCGAAGTGATGGCGTCCGACGTCGTGCGCGAAAGGTATCTCGGCAAAGATTACCACTAGACGGGGGCCGCGATGGCGATGATCCCCCGCTTGGAGCTGCGCCAGGGTCAAGCCCTGGTGATGACGCCGCAGCTGCAGCAGGCCATCAAGCTGCTGCAACTCTCCAACATCGAACTGCAGGAGTTCGTCGAGGCGGAACTCGAGCGCAATCCACTGCTGGAGCGGGAGGAAAGCCAGGCCGACGCGCCGAAGCCGGATACGAACGCGGAATCCCAAGTTCTCGATTTTGAAGGCGACGCGCCGAACCAGCCAGCGCTCGATGTGGACGTCGCTGACATGGCGCCGGACTTGAGCCAAACCGATCTCGCTGAAGCGGGCGCTGCGCCGCTGGCCGATTGGTCCAAAGCCTCTTCAGGCAAGAGCTTCGACGATTTACCGGGCCTTGAGGAAACGCTCACGCGCGAAAAGACTCTGGCTGAACATCTCGACGCGCAGCTAACGCAAGCAGGATTGTCCGCGGTGGAACGCATGATCGGCGGCGTGCTGATCGATGCGGTGGACGACTGGGGCTATATGCGGGCCGATCTCCTCGATATCGCGGCCCGCATCGGCGCGCCCTACCCGATGGTCGTGCGGGTCCTGGAGCTCATGCAGGGCTTCGAGCCCACCGGCGTGATGGCCCGCGACATCCCTGAGTGCCTGGCTTTGCAGCTCAAGGAGCGACGCCGCTTCGATCCGGCCATGGAAAAGCTGTTGCAGCACCTCGACCTGCTGGCCAAAGGCCATGTCGATCGCCTGATGACGATCTGCGGCGTCGATCGCGAGGATCTGCAGGAGATGATCGCCGAGATCCGAGCGCTGACTCCCAAGCCGGGCGCCGGTTTCGGCGGCGGCGTGGTGCAGTCGGTCGCGCCGGATGTCTATGTCAAACAAGCGCCCGACGGCACATGGCTGGTGGAGCTCAACACCGACACCATGCCCCGCGTGCTGATGAACCAGCGCTATTACGCTAATGTGGCGAGGACCGCGACGCGTCAGGAAGACAAGCTGTTTCTGACCGAGTGCGCACAGAACGCGTCGTGGCTTGTAAAGAGCCTGGACCAACGCGCGCGCACCATCCTTAAAGTCGCGCGTGAAATCGTGCGTCAGCAGGACGGGTTCTTCGCGCATGGCGTTGCGCATTTGCGGCCGCTGAACCTGAAGACCGTGGCGACGGCGATCGAGATGCACGAATCGACCGTGAGCCGCGTCACCTCGAACAAATATCTCGCCTGCGCGCGCGGCCTGTTTGAGCTGAAATATTTCTTTACTGCCTCGATCAACGCTGCCGGCGGCGGCGAAGCGCACTCCGCCGAAGCGGTGCGCCATCAGATCAAGTCGCTGATCGACAGCGAAACGCCGGCGGAGATTTTAAGCGACGACCGCATCGTCGAGATCCTGATGGAAAAAGGCATCGACATCGCTCGGCGCACTGTGGCCAAGTATCGTGAAAGCTTGCGGATACCCTCCTCCGTCGAACGCAAACGCAAGCTGGCGAACGGGCTTTAGACGCGGACAGCCGCGACGGCGCGGACGTGGCCGTCGGTGTAGCCCAGAATGCGACGCTCGCCGCCAGGCCAAGTGGTAAGATCGATCACCATGCGCAAACTGTCGCGCACGCCGTCGGTGAGCGCTTCAGGTTCGACCCGCACCCAGGCCAGCGGCGCGTCAGCGCTCGCCGCCTCTCCGGCTTCACGAATCGCAGCGACGATGGCGGCGCGCGCATCGCGCGGCGGATACTGCAGAAATATCGAGTGATAGACAATGGTCGCCGCATCGCGTGCGCGATCTGAGAGCTTGCGGTGCAGCCACGTTGCGGCGTCCGCGCGCTCGACTTGCACGCCGGCGTTCTGCGCCAGAGCCACCGCGCCGTCGAAACGTGCAAGCCGTTCCGGCTGATCGGGCCAGATGTAGGAACGCAGACGCAGCAGCTGCGACGGATCGTTGATGTCGAGCGGATTGAGATCGCAAGCGGCGCGGGTGCGTACATTTGCCGCCACATCCGGGGGCGGCGGGCCGCTCCAATCCGTGTCGATCGCGACAGGACTGTCCCCGCCCCAAGACCAACTCGAGGTGCGATACTGGAAGCGATCCCAGTTCAAGTTGAGGCCGGCGCTGGCGCCGATTTCAAGCATGTCGATGGGGTCTTGCCAGTTTTTCGCAAACGTGAGGAAGCCGGCGAGCAGTGCGATGGAGCGGCGAACCTCGTTGGTTTGCGGCGCCGATTGGATGAACGCCGCCACCCACTTGTGTTCACGCGCAAGGAATGCGCGCGCCGCGGGCCAAATATCTTCCATGCGCCAGTCGGCGCGCGCGTTGGGATAGAGTTCGGCAAGGGCGGCGTCGCGGCCATTGAGCGCGGCGGCGTGCAACGCACCGGCGAGCCGGAGCGCAAGCACGTCGGCGCGCGGATTGGTGGGCCAGTCGCCGACGAGCGCCGCCGTCGGCCCGCCGCTTTCCAAATCCTCCGCGAGGCGGCGGATGAGCTGGCCGGTGAATAGCGAGCCATACCATTCGCAGAACTGCGCCTGTTCGCGGAAATGGGCGCGGATGTCGGGGACGTTCATCGCTGTGAAAGCCGCTGTGCCGCTGTGGTTGACCACGGCGACACGGCGACGGCTTGGCGGTCACAGCGACGCCGGCTGAGGCGCCGGCGTTCCATATTAGCGCTCCACCGCGAGCGCGATGCCCTCGCCGCCGCCGATGCAGAGCGAGGCGACGCCGCGCTTGGCGTCCTGCGCCTCCATCGCCGCGAGCAGAGTCACCAGCACGCGCGCGCCGGAAGCGCCGATGGGGTGGCCGAGCGCACAGGCGCCGCCATTGACGTTGATGATGTCGTGGCCGATGCCCAGCTCCTTCATCGCGATCATCGGCACGACGGCAAAGGCCTCGTTGATCTCCCAGAGATCGACGTCGCCGATTTTCCAGTTGGCGCGCGTCAGCGCCTTCTGGATCGCCGGCACCGGCGCCGAGGTGAATTTCGACGGCGCCTGCGCGTGCGAACTCTGGGCGACGATGGTGGCGATGATCTTCTTGCCCTGCTTTTCCGCATCTTCGCGGCGCATCAGCACGAGCGCCGCCGCGCCGTCGGATATGGCCGACGCATTCGCGGCGGTGACGGTGCCGTCGGGCGTGAACGCCGGCTTCAGCGACGGGATCTTGTCCGGACGGGCCTTGCGCGGCAGTTCGTCGGTGTCAACAGCGCCGGCTTTGGTCTCGACCACGGCAATCTCGCGCTTGAAGCGGCCTTCGGCTGTGGCGCTCTGCGCGCGGCGCAGCGTCTCCAGCGCATACTCATCCTGCGCTTCGCGGGTGAACTGGTACTCCTTGGCCGCATGGTCGGCGTAAACGCCCATGGCTTTGCCCTCGTAGGCGTCTTCGAGACCGTCCAGCGCCATGTGATCGAACAGCTTGTCGTGGCCGTATTTCTGTCCGCTGCGATGTTTCGACATAAGGAACGGCGCGCGCGTCATGCTTTCCATGCCGCCGGCGATGACGACATCGCTTTCGCCGGACAGCAGCGCCTGGCGTCCCATCGCCACCGCCTGCAGACCCGAGCCGCACATCTTGTTCAGAGTGACCGCTTGCGTGCCTTCGTCGAGCCCCGCCTTCAGCGCGGCCTGGCGCGCCGGCGCCTGACCCTGGCCGGCGGACAACACGTTGCCCATGAAGATCGTGTCGGCGCCCGTGACGCCCGCTTCCTTCACCGCGGCCTTCACCGCGACGGCGCCGAGTTCAGGCGCGCTCTGATTGGCGAATTCTCCCAAGAGCCCGCCCATAGGCGTGCGCGCCATGCCGACGATGACGATATCGTCTTTGTTCATACTCTTCTCTCCGGACGTTGAATCATGCAGGTGGACGTGCCATGCGCGTAGAGCTTGCCGTTGGCGTCGGTGATCTTGCCTTCGGACGTAATGATCGTGCGGCCATGCGCCAAGACGCGGCCTTCCGCGTGCAGCACGCCGGTGTTGAATTTGATCGGCCGGACGAAATTCACTTTGGTTTCAAGCGTGCCGTACCCGACGCCGGCAGGCAGCAACGTGTGGCCGGCGCACCCGCAGCAACTGTCGATCAGAGTGAGCGCAAAACCACCGTGCACAATGCCCATCGGGTTGAGGATGCGCTCGCTCGGTTCGCCCTCGAACAGCGCATAGCCTTCGTCGACTTCCTTCAGGTAGAATCCCATCGTTGTCGAGATCGAGGGCGGCGGGAATTTTCCGGCTATCATCGCGCGCAGACCCTCGATGCCGCTCATGGCCATCATCTCGTGCGCTGCGGTTTGTGCGTCCATGCTCACTCCGTCGCGGCGATCCAGCCGCCGCCGAGAACCCGCGTGCTTGTGGTATCGTAAAACACTGCCGCTTGCCCAGGCGCGACGCCCTCTTCCGGGACGTCAAGCTCGACCGTCCAGCCTGCGCCGATCGCCAGCTTCGCCGGAACCGGCGGCCGCGTTGAACGCACGCGGACGAGAATGTCGCGGCCGTTGAGGTCGTCCTCGGAAGCTACGGGTTCGCCAATCCAGTTCACGTCCTTGAGGGCAATGCGCGAGACGCCAAGCGCTTCGCGCGGGCCAACGATGACACGCTTGTTGGCCGCATCGAGCTTCACAACAAACAGCGGCTCGCCCGTGGCGATGCCCAGGCCCCGGCGTTGGCCGACAGTGAAATTGATGACGCCGTCGTGCTTTCCCATCACGCGGCCGTCGACGTGCACAATCTCGCCCGGCTCGATCGCGCCAGGGCGCAGCTTTTCCACCACGGCTTGATACTTGCCGTTCGGCACAAAGCAGATGTCCTGGCTATCCGGCTTGGCGGCAACGCGCAGGCCCAGCTCATCGGCGAGCGTACGCACCTCGCTCTTGGGCATGCCGCCAAGCGGAAAGCGCAGATAAGCGAGCTGGTCGCGCGTTGTGGCGAACAGGAAATAGGTTTGATCGCGGCTCGCGTCGGCGGCCCGATGCAACTCCGGTCCATCCGGACCCTCGATGCGTTGCACGTAATGTCCGGTGGCGAGGCAATCTGCGCCAAGCTCTTCGGCGACGCGCTTCAGATCCTTGAACTTTACCGATTGATTGCAGCGCACGCACGGGATCGGCGTGGCGCCGGCGAGATACGTGTCGGCGAAATCTTCCATCACGGCGTGGCGGAAGCGGCTTTCGTAGTCCAACACATAGTGCGGGAAGCCGACGGAGTCGGCGACGCGGCGCGCATCGTGGATGTCCTGCCCCGCGCAGCAGGCGCCCGGCTTGTTGACGGCGGCGCCATGGTCATAGAGCTGCAGCGTGACGCCCACGACATCGTAGCCCTCGCGCGCCAGCATGGCCGCCACCACTGAAGAATCCACGCCACCCGACATCGCCGCCACCACACGGGTTTGCGCGGGCGGCTTGGCGAAACCAAGGGAATTGAGGGTGTGCGCGCCCGCGCGCGGGGGCGCCAAAGTCGTGTCCATGATCTCCTCCCCCTGGGGTCAAGGCCCAGGGCGAAGGCCTATAGATATTTCAGCAGGGAGAGTTGCGAAAGGTCGGAGAAGGTTTTTGCCGCAGCTTCGTACTGGACCAAGAGCGCGCTCAACTGCACCGAGACCATGGCGATGTCGGCGTCGGCCTGGCTGCCGATTTCTTTCAGCAGGAGATTTGACCGCTCCTGCAGGCGCACGCGCTCGGCGTCGAAGCGCTTTTGCAGCTGGCCGGCCCGGCCCTCCTCGTTGGTGAATTTGTTGGATTCAGCGTCGAGCGCATCGGCCAGGGCAAGCAGCGCGGTGACGTTTGCCCCGCCGATGGGCTGGTCGATCTGACCGCCATTGTCGTCGATCAGATTCTTCAGATCGGCCAGGGTGTCGAACAAGCCTTGTGACAACTCGGACGCCTTGGCGGAGAGAACGATCGGATCGCCGGCGCCCAAATCGAGCACCTGATGACGCGCGGCCTCGTCGAACAGGTCATCGGGAGAGGTCGCCGCTTGCAGCTGCGCCAGCGTGGAAATCTTGACCGGCCCCTGCCCTTGCCGCTCGCCGGCGAACAGCGGCTGGCCGTTCCAGCTTTCGTTGAGCGCCGAGACAATGCTGGCGAAGGAAAGGTCCAGTTCTGTCGCGATGCCGCGGCCATCGTTGGCGCTGATGGCTTCGCGGATCGATTGCGCCAGCAGGCCGGCCGCTTGGGCGACCTGTCCGAGCGCGGCCCCTTGCACGCCGAAGCGCGCTTGCAGCTGATTGATCACCGAACTGCGCGCGTCGGCGTTGGCGCGCATGGTCTGGGCGTTGAGCAGCCGGCTTGAGGCGCCGCCAAATCCTAGCAGATCCTTGGCTTCGCGTCCGGACGCGACCTTCGCTTGCAGCGACGACAATTCCTGGGTGATGCGGCGGATGTCGAGCGTGGCCTGGGTGGTGAAGCGCAGCGTCATTGGGCCGCTCATGGCCTTCTCCTATCAGCGATAGCCAATGGCCATGAGGATATCGAGCATGTCGGTGGCGGCCTGAATTACGCGGGCCGCCGCGGCGTAGGCGTTCTGGTAGGTCGTCATCTTCAAGAGTTCGTCGTCGAGACTGACGCCTTCGATCTGCGCGCGCCGGTCGCCGGCGGCGGTCGCCACCGCTTCGGCGCCCTTGGAGGCGCGCTGCGCATCGGCGGCGAGCCGGCCAGCTTCACCGCCCAGGCGCGCGGCATAAATGGCGAGCGTGGTGGCTTGTGCAGTGAGCACGCCGGCCGCGGGAAAGGCCCGCACGCTGTCGCGTGCGGCGACCAGGGCGGAGGCGCCGCGATTGTCGCCGGCCTCGACGATGCGCGCGCCGATCGCTGCGCTGAGATCGGGACGGCCCACCGCAAGCAGGCCGGGATCGGCGCCGATCGAAGCTTCGACATTGATCTCCATGGCGCGCGCGGCCGTGGAGGCTTCGGATAGCCCGTGCAGGGCCGAGAACGAGACGCCAGTGCCTCCGCGCTGCGTGGTGTCGGTGAGAAGCGTTATTTGAAAGGCGGGGTTGTTGGCGAACGAGATGCGGCCGGTGGCGCTGTCCATCGAAAACACGCCGAACTCGCCCAGCCCGGTCCCGTTCGCGTTGAGCGCCACGACCAGATCGTCCCAATCCGATCCCGCCCCGGCGAGCGCGCCGGCGATGGAGATTGTGCGCGTCGCAATGAAACGTCCGAACGAGTCGCGCACTTGGTAGGTAATCTCGCCGCCGGCCTGGAGGCCGTGCAGATCGGCGCCGTCAACGCCGTTCTCGAAGAACATGGGCGTCGGCCGCGCCACCAGATCGTTGAGACCGAAGAAATGCGAAAAGCCGCGGCCCGCACGGGCGCTGGGGTCGGCGCCATCCTGTTGCACCACAAGTCCGCCGCCATTGCCGACATTCAGCGTCAGCACGCCCGCGCTGAACGCAGCGCTTCCCGAGGGCGTCGCCGCGCCGAGCGCGGCGTTAAGCGCGTTAGTGAAATCGGCGATCGTGCCGCCGGCGAAACTGAATGCGCCGACCGGCGCCTCTGCTGTGATGGTTTGCGCGTCGAAATCGATCGTCAGCCGCTCGCGCAGATTGCCTTGAGCATCGGTGACGGCGACGACCGCGTTTCCCGTAAAGCCAAGCGCGTCCGTTGCGAGCAGACCGGTCTGCCGGCCGGCGAGCTGGCTGAGCGCAGGCGAAGAGGCGTTCTCGTTGTGAACCGCGTTCAGCGCATCGCCGAGCGCGGCCGCAAATCCTCCCAGCGCTTCGCTGAGCCCGGCGAGATCCTGGTCGCGTACCTGCAGCAATCCCTTGATCGCGCCGCCGAGCAGGAACGGTTCGAGGTTCGATTGCGTGCCCAGCTGTTCGTTGATGCTGATCACGCCGTGGTTTGCGAACGGCGAGGAGTTTGGCGTGTAGCTGAGTGTCGCCGCGGTGAGTCCGACGAGCAGCGCCCCGCCGCTGGTGCGCACGTGCACGCCGCCTTCCGGCACAGGTGAGACGCGCACATCGAGCAGCGCGGAAAGCTGGTCGATCAAAGCTGATTGCGCATTCTCCGCGGCGCTGGAATCGGCGCCCGTGCGCGTGTTGAGTCGGATCTCGCTGTTGAGCGCGGCGATGCGATCCATCAAGCTCTGCGCTTCGGCAACGGACTCGCCAATGCGCTGATCGGCCTCGGCGATGAGATCCTGCAACGATTGGCCGATGCGGTGGATTTCCGTGAACATCGACTGCAGCGTCGACACCGCGTCGACCCGGCGCAGCGTCGAGGACGGATCGACGCCGAGTTCGGTCAGCGCCGACCAGAACTCGTCCAATGTCGCGAACATGGATGTGCTGCTGGCCGGATCGCCGAAATTGGATTGCGCCCGCGCCAGCAGATCGGCCCGCACGCTGGCCGAACCGTGCGCGGCGGTGGCGATGTAGCTCGCCGTGGCGAGGAAGCGATCGGCGGCGCGCCGGATGCCGGTGACCTCCACCCCCGCGCCAGCCCCGAGTTGGGTGCGCGGCGCGAGCGTCACCTCGGTGCGGACGTAGCCAGGCGTGTTGGCGTTGGCGATATTGTTGGAGGTGACGCCGAGCGAGGTCTGCGCCGCACGCAGGCCGGAGAGACCTGAGAGCAGGACGCTGGTCAGGCCGACCATGGCCGCCCTCCAGGCAGAAGGCGCCGGGCGCCCGGCTGATCTTGCCGGGCGGCGGGTAGCGCGCTCAAGGGCGCGCGCGGCGAGGTAAGTGCTTGGATCAGCACATTTTTCTCCGGCACGCACGGGGATGAATCGGGCCCTGGCCCGCGTACGTCCGGGCCTTTCCTCGCAAGGCTGGGGCCATGGTGAACGGAGCGGCAGAAGCTGCCGGGCGCGGACACGTTTTGCCGAGCGCTCGCGCGGAGGCCTTTTGCGATCCCTTTGTTTTTACCCAACTTTTCTTGGTTAGCGGGCTGGCCCGCAGCTTGCTGGGCTGGTCTGCCGCGTTTGAGGACAAGCACGCGCGGCTGGGGGAGCGCATGGACTTTGCGGCAGACGCCGTACTTGACGTGATCGCACAGCCGCCGCGGCAAGGCCCGGCGCGCGCGCCCTCGCACGATGCGCCCAACGCGCCGAGCTTCGACGATCACCTCGAGGCCGCAACCCAGGAAGCGGATCGGCCCGCCGCGCAAAGCGCGCCGCAGACGTCTGCCGCCGCCCAGACCGATTCAGCAACCGATCAACCCGCGGCGCCGGACGCTCAGCCGAGCGCGGCGGACACGCAGCCCACATCGCAAACCGCCGCGCCGCCGATGTTCGTGCAGATCATAACGCCCGCAGCGCCGGAAGCGCCTGGCGCCGCGACTCAACCCGCAAACACCTCTGCTCCGCCGGTCGGCGCGCCGGCCACGGCCCGAGCGGCGTCGGGGACGCCGGCGCCGTCGCCACCCATGACGCCGGACATCGCGCCTGCGCCCGCAGAGTCTGCGCCGGCGCCGCCTGCACCGACGCCGCAGCACAACGGACAAAGCAAACACGACGCGCCGTTCTCTGATAAAGGCGCCGCGCCAGCTGCAGCCCCCGCCTCGACGCCGGCGTCGCAAGCACCTGCTGGCGCGGTCGCCGCGCCGCCATCGCCAACGGCGCCAGCCGCAACACCGCCGCCAACGCCTGGCGTAACAAGCTCAGAAATTACGCCGCCGGTTTTGCCGGCGCCGCCACAGGCCACGCCCGAGCCACCGCATCGGCTGAAATCAGTCCCGGAACGCAGCGATGCGAAGAGCACGGCATCGCCAGCGCAGGCGCCTGCCGCATCGGCGGCAACCGCAGCGCCGCGCATGCCCATCAAGGCCGCTCCGCCCCAAGCCGCGGCGAAGGAAGCCCTGGTCATCCCAACGATCGACGCGCCCGACGCGGCGCAACCACAATCTCAACCCGCCTCGGCGCCGGTCGCGGCGCAATCGAGCCACGTGCAGGCCGCCGATGCGCACCAGGCCAGCGTGCGCGCGTTTCCCGCCGCGCACCAAGTGGCGCGTGAAATCGTGCGCCGCTTCGAACGCGGCGCCACGCGTTTCGAGTTGCGGCTCGACCCGCCTGAGCTTGGCCGCGTCGAAGTTCGCCTCGACGTTTCGCGCGATCATCGCGTCACCGCGGTGATCGCCGCTGACAGCCCGCAAGCGCTGACGGAGCTGGCGCGGCACGCGCGCGAACTCGAACAGATGCTGCAGGGCGCGGGCCTCGAACTCGGCGACAACGGATTGTCGTTCGACTTGCGCCAGGGCGGCGAGCGGGCGGAAGCGACAGAGTTGAGCGGCGAGGCGTCTCACATCGCCGCCGCACAGGAAGATCAGTCGCACGCGGCCGCGCGGCCGCTCGGATATGAGCGCTGGCGCGGCGTGCGTCTGGACATGATGGTGTAGCAAAATGCCGATCGATCCCGTTTCTATAGCCAATCAAGCTGCGCAGGAGACGAATGCGCGCACGCGGCTATCGGACAATTACGACACCTTCCTCGTGCTGCTGACAGCGCAGCTGCAAAACCAGGATCCGCTGGCGCCGATGGATTCGACGCAGTTCACGCAACAATTGGTGCAATTCAGCCAGGTCGAGCAGCAAATCCGCACCAACGAACAGCTGACGGGACTTGTTGCGCAGTATCAGGCCGCCTCGGCAGGCGCCGCCCTCTCCTATCTCGGCCGAGACGCGATCATCGAAGCGAACGAGACCTACCTCGCCGGCGGCGAAGCGCGCTGGGCCTACCATTTGGCGGAAGGCGCGACGTCGATGCAGGTGACGGTCAAGGACATGAGCGGGCGGGTGATGTACGAGACCACGGCTGCTCCGCGCGGCGCAGGCGAGCATCTCTTCACCTGGGACGGCGTGAAGAGCGATGGCGCGACCGCGTCCGACGGCATCTATCGCATCGTCATCGAACCGATAGGCGCCAGTGGCCAGCCCATCGGCGCGACTGTCAATGTCCGCGAACGAATTATGGGCGTCGATTTCTCGGGATCGATGCCGGTCGTCATCACGCCGTCAGGCACACGCGAGTTGGGATCGATCCGCTCGGTGCTCGATAACGGCTGACAACAAGCGCCGGCCGAATGCCGGGGCTTACGCGCAGAAGCGCTCCATTACTGACCTTGTTACGCCGTGGCGGGGGACGCTCACGGCTATGGAGCTGGACAAATGTCTATCTATACCGCCTTGCGCGCGGGCGTTTCCGGCCTCACGGCCAATTCGAGCGCTCTCGCCGTCATTTCTGACAACATCGCCAACGTGAACACCGTCGGTTACAAGCGCGGCGGCGTGGATTTCAGCGCGCTCGTCAACGCTCAGAATTCGAACACGACCTATAACGCCGGCGGGGTGCTGCCGCTGGTGCGTCAGCAGATCTCGCTGCAGGGCTCGCTCGAACAATCGCGCTCCACAACGGACCTCGCGGTCTCCGGGGAAGGCTTCTTCATCGTCTCCACCAACAATCAGCAGCTCTCCAACGGCGGCTCGGTGTTGTTCACGCGCGCCGGCTCGTTCACGATCGACGCCGACGGCTACATGGTGAACGCGCAGGGTCTTTACCTGCAGGGCTGGCCCGTCGGCGCCGACGGCAGCGTCACCTCTTCGCCCACCTCGCTCTCCGCCATCGAGCCGGTGAACATTTCCGGCGTGGGCGGGCTGGCGGAGCCCACAAGCAATGTCGGACTCAACGCCAACCTGAATTCCGGCCAGCCCGACTATGCCGGCGCCCAGGGCGCGTACGATGTCGGCGACCTGGCTACCGGCACCATCACGCCGCACTTCGAAAGCTCGCTCGAAATCTATGACAGCCTGGGCGCGCCACGCACGATCGCCTTCGGCTTTCTGAAGACCGGCCCAAACACTTGGATCGTGGAAGCCTACGCGCGGCCGAACAGCAACATCACCGGCGGCGGCGTCAATGGCGGCATCCTCGGCGCCGGCGTGCTCAACTTCAATACCGACGGCACCGTCGCCTCGGTCGATGGCCATGGCACGGCTTCAACCGTGCAAGACATCAACGCCGCTTTTACCGTCAACTGGGCGGCGTCAACCGGGGCGGCGCCGCAGGATGTCAATCTCGACCTCATCACGGGCATGACCCAGTTCGCCAATAGTTACGGCGTCACCAGCGTCACCGCCAACGGCGTGCCGCCGGGCGATCTCGTGGGCCTGGTGCTGGAAGGCGACGGCATGCTCACTGCGCAGTTCTCGAACGGACGCGCACGCGCGCTCTATCAAATCCCATTGGCGACGTTTCTCAACCCGAACGGTTTGAAACCCGATCAAGGCGGCGCCTTCCGCACCACGCTTGAGTCCGGTCTCTACAACATCAACGCGTCAAACGCCGGCGGCGCTGGACGGATCGTTTCGGGGGCGCTCGAAGCATCCAACGTCGATTTGGCGCAAGAATTCACCAGCCTCATTACGACGCAGCGCGCCTATTCGGCCTCGTCGCGCATCATCACGACTGCCGATGAAATGCTGGAAGAGCTGCTTCGCGTGAAGCGCTAGAACTCGTAGGCGGGTAAGAAACGAGTAAGAGAAAGCGTGTTCTAATTCGATACAAGCGCGTGTCTTCGATTCGCGCGCGCTCTTAGTCGTTTCTTAGCCCGTCCAATCTATAATGCTCCTCGATAATGAGGAGAAAGGCGCTATGCAGAAGCAACGCCGCTATGATGGGGTGGTGATGGGTC
>CAZIOD010000063.1:9135-16464 GCA_964540785.1 uncultured Terricaulis sp. | reverse complement strand
CACTTGTCGCCAAACGTCGGCAGCATGATGCACACCGGATCGACGCGCGGATAGTGTTCGGCTGCGCAGGCATCACACTTGCGGATCCAGCCGGCTTCGATCACGCGCGAGTGGGCGCCGCAATTGGCGCAAAAACGGTTCTTGGCGTGCCATTCAAAAAGCGCGCGCGCCGTTCCGAGGATGGGCAGCCTATCGGGTTCCAGGCGGGGCGCTGCAGCGCGCAGTTCTTCGAAAACGCCAAAATCCCCTAGTGCGTCCGGTTCCGCGATCTCGCAGGCAAAAACCGCCGCCTCGTTGCTGTCGAGGCCCATGAAAATCAGCGGCTGGGTTTTGTCGCCAAGGCGCTCCCACACGTGACCGGACAGCCAGCGGATGTGCAATCCGGCCCCGCTGGCTTCGAGAAGCGGCCGACGGTTGTTGAAGCCGAGGAGCAACGATTGCTCGCTTTCCAGGGCAGCGCTCAGCCACGCGTCGTCCTTGCGCAAATGACCGGCGCGGTCGAGCGGCGAACGCGTGAACGCGTTGGGATTGGGAGGAAAGAGCATTCTTGCGGCCGCATCCGCCGATCCGGATCGCCGCCGGCTCAAGCCGGCGACGCGTCCGGATGCAGGCTTCAGCCCGGCTTTCTGAACCGCAGCACGAACTGATCGGTGTGACCGCGAATATCGCCTTCGAACACACGCAGCGTGCGGTCGTCTTCAGGGTTGCGCAGCACGTCGCTCTCGCCGTCGAGCACGAAACCGGCGGCTGTGACTTCGCGGACCACTTGAGCTTGATCGATACGATGCAGATCGGCCTGTGGATCAGTATTGATCGTATGGCCGGCGACACCCGCGTGGTCAATGATCACGTAAACGCCGCCGGGTTTGAGCGCATCGAAGATGGCGCGGTTGAGCGCCGGCACATCGAGATTGAGCTGCGGATAGAACCAGTCGTGATAAATCTGGCTGACGAACACCGCATCGAGCGGCTCCTCGATGGTCCATCCCTGATAGCCGGCAGTGAGATGCGTGATGTTGCCGTACTCGGCGGCGAACGCCGTGAGCGGTCGCGGACGCTCGGCCGTGCCCGCGCGGTCGATGCCGTAAACGCGGCCCTCGGGGCCGACTGCCACGGAGAATAGGCGCGTGTAATAACCGCCGCCCGGACCGACATCGGCGACCCGCCATCCGGGCTGCACGCCGGTGAAGGCCAAGATTTCCGCCGGGTGGCGCAGCGCATCGCGATCGCGGTCGGCTTCGGGGCGACGCGGGTCGGCAATGGCGGCGACGATGTGCGGCGACGTCGCGCTCACGGGCGTCGGCTCGGCCATCATCAGGCCTGGCACCGCGCCACCGGCGCATGCGCCGATGAGCATCGCAACGCCAAGTCCGGCGAGCAGCTTGTGCATGTTGTCCTCCCAGTGTCAGGTATCAGGTATCAGGTATCAGCTTTTTGCCGCAGCGAGTAGCCGCGCCGGCCGTTCAACTTTTTGACACCTGACACCTGATATCTGACATCTCAATGATCTCCGTCACCGACTCCCTCGCCCTCGACGAGCGCGACCTAGACGAGCGTTTCATCCGCGCGGCCGGGCCTGGCGGGCAAAACGTGAACAAGGTCTCGACCGCGGTGGAGCTGCGCTTTCGGCTCGGCGGCTTTACCGAACTGCCTGAGGCCGTACGTGCGCGACTGGAGCGGCTCGCCGGACGCCGGCTCACGCAAGACGGCGAGATCGTCATCCGGGCGGACGCGCACCGAACGCAGGAGCGCAATCGAGCCGACGCATTGGCGCGGCTCCTGGCCTTGGTGGAACAGGCGACACATGCGCCTAAGCCGCGGAAGAAAACCCGCGTGCCGAAGAGTGAGCGTCAGCGGCGCCTGGATCACAAAGCGCGGCGCAGCGATGTAAAGGCCAGACGCGGAAAAGTACGGGATGACGATTAGGCGGCCGGTGCACCGCGCGTCGACACGCCAGCGTGACGCCGGAGCGTCGCCGCCGGTTCGCGACACCTGCCCCCGGAGAACTATTCCGGCTTCCTGAAGCGCATCACGAACTGATCGGTGCGGCCGCGAACAGCTTCGTCGAAAACGCTCGTGGTGCGATCGTCTTGAGGATTGCGCAGAAAATCTGCTTCTGCGTCGAACACGAAACCGGCGGCTTCCACCTCCTGACGCACCGTCGCCTGGTCGATGCGATGGGTGGTCGTTTCTGCGTCGGTGTCTATCGCGGAGCCTTCAATGGCGGCGTGATCGATGATGACGTAGAGGCCGCCAGGCTTCAACGCGGCGAAGGCGGCGCGGTTCATCGCATTGCGGTCGCCGAGATTGTACGCCGTCAGCGCCAAATCGTGATAATTCTGCGCCGTGAACACGACATCGAGCGGCTCGGGATAGGCCAGCGCATCGTACGGCACGCGCGCCATGGTCGCGTTCGGATATTGCTCGGCCACGGCGAGAACCGGCGTTTCGAATTGGCCGGCGACGCCGTCGGGACGGATGGTCGGATAGACCCGCCCCTCGTCGCCGACGGCGACCGCGAACAGCCGCGTCCAGTAGCCGCCGCCTGGGAAAATATCGGCGACCCGGTCGCCGGGCTCGATCTGCGCGAAGGCGAGCGTCTCGCCAGCATGGCGGTCTGCATCGCGCGCAGTGTCTTCGGCCGGGCGGCGTGTGTCGGCCAATGCGGCAACGATATGCGGCGCGTCCGCACTCACTTCGGCCGCAGCCGGTGCAGGCACGCCATTCTGCGTGGCGGCTTGATTGCAGGCGGCGAGCGAAAGCGCGGCCGCGGCGGCGAACAGGATGCGTTTCATGTGGGTCCCTCCCGGACGCGCTGTTAGCGCGGGAACACCGCCATTTCACCCCTGACGCGACGAATGACAAATGTCAGCGCGAGCGCTTCGGGGACTGGGCAAGCGGCGCCAGCTCCAACTGCTCGGGCGGCGCCAGCCGGCGTGTACTGGACTCAATTTGTGTGGCGGCGGCGATTTCGAGGCCGGCGTCGCCAGCGCCGAGTTCCTTAAACCGGCGCGCCTGCGGCATGACGCGGCTCTCAATGGAGCCAACCAGTTCATTGTAGCTCTTCACCGAACGCTCGATGGCGTCGCCCACTTTGCCCATGCGGTCGGCCATAACGGCCATGCGGCGATAGAGTTCGCGGCCGAGTTCGGCGATTTCCTGCGCGTTCTTGGCGCTTTGCTCCTGACGCCAGCCGTAGGCGACGGATTTCGCGAGCGCGACCATGGTCGACGGCGTGGTGATGATGACTTTCGACGCGAACGCATCGTCGAACAGGTTAGAGTCGCGCTCGGCGGCGGCGGCCAGGAAGTTTTCGCCCGGTACGAACAGCACGACGAAATCGGCCGTGTCCGGCACGTGCTTCCAATAATCCTTGGACGAAAGATTCTTCACGTGCCCGCGCAGCTCCTGCGCGTGCTTTTTCAAGTGTGTTTCGCGCGCGGCCTCATCGGCCGCCTCCATCGCGTCGAGGTAGCCGGACAGCGCGACTTTCGAGTCGACCACGATGCAGCGCTCGCCGGGCAGATTGATGATGACGTCGGGCCGGAGCCTTCCGCCCTCTCCATCGGTGGTCGAGAATTGCTCCTTAAAGTCGACGTGTGCAGCCAAGCCGGAAAGTTCGAGCACGTTGCGCAGTGTCTGCTCGCCCCAGCGGCCGCGCATCTTGGGCGAGGCGCGCAGCGCCGTGAGCAATTGCTGGGTGGTCTTGTTGGTCGAACCCACGGCGTCGACCATCTGACGCACCTGTTCGCCGATCGCGGACTTGTCCTGCAGCCGGGCCTTCTCCAACGCCTCGACATTCGCCGCGAGCTTGGCCAGCGCTTCCTGAGCCGGACTCAGCGCTTCTTTGACGCCGCCTTGGGCCGCCTGCTTGTGCTTTTCGAAGGTCTCGTTGGCGAGCGCCATGAAGCTTTGCTGGGAGGCCTGCAACGCCTTGGTGGCGATTTCCACAAAGCGCGCTTCCTCGGATTCCGAGCGCTCGGCCCGCTGAGCCTGGGCCGCGGCGAGTTCGGCGGCGAGCTGGACATTTTCACGCCGGATATTGTCCAGTTCGGTACGCAAACGGTCGCGCTCGCTCCGGATTGGCTCGAGGCCGGCCGAGCGGTAGGCGAACCAGGCCGCGGCGCCGATGGCGGCCAGGGCCAAAGGGAGCAGAATCGATTCGATCATTTCGGGAGCCTAGCAGTCCGCCGGTCCCGACCCCATGCCCGGCGATATAGAGCCGATCTGGCGCATGGCGGAAGGGCCCCACGCAGCTTAAGTCTCGCCGATGGACCTGTTCGACCTGCTCATTCCGATAGCGCTCGGGGTGGTGTTCCTCATTCTGTGCTTTGGCATTTACGCGATGTTCCGCGGTGGCGATTTCGGGCGCTCCTGGTCGAACAAGGCCATGCGCATGCGTGTCGTGGCCCAATTCGTCGCGATCCTGATTTTGATTGCAGCACTGTGGGCGAAGCAGCAATACGGGTGACATGGTCAGGATCGATAAAATCGTCACGAAGTCCGGCGACAAGGGCAAGACACGCCTCGCTACCGGCCAGCCTGTGTCGAAGGCGAGTGCGCGCGTAGCTGCATACGGCGCCGTCGACGAAGCCAATTCCGCGATTGGAGTGGCGCGGCTTCACACCGCCGCAGACACAGTGCTCGATCCGATCCTCGAACGCGCGCAGAATGATCTGTTCGATCTCGGCGCCGATCTCGCGACGCCACACGCGCCGGCTCCGAAGTTCGAAGCGCTGCGACTCCAGGAAAGCCAAGCGCTGCGGCTGGAGGCGGAGATCGATCAGCTGAACGAGAAGCTGGCGCCGCTCAATTCCTTCATCCTGCCCGGCGGATCGCCGGCGGCGGCGCATTTGCACCTCGCGCGCGCAATGGCGCGGCGGGCTGAGCGCGCCATCGTGGCGCTGGCGGACGTGGAAGAGATTTCGCCGGAAGCCATCAAGTTCGCGAACCGGTTGTCGGATCTTCTGTTCGTCGCGGCGCGCTGGGCCAACGATCACGGCAACGCCGATTTGCTGTGGAAACCAGGCGCCAATCGATGACGGCGGCCGTATCGCCTCGCGGCAGCGTGCATCACCTGGATCTGAGCGTACGCGATCCCTACGCGTCGCTTCCCTTCTACGAGGCGGTTTTCAGTTTCATGGGCTACCGGCGCGTCATACCGAACGGCGACGACAGGTCCCCGGCCCCGCCGCCTGCGCCCGGGGACACGAGCTACGAGTTCAACGTTCCCGCTTCCGTGGGGGGCTACCACGTTTCGATCGGTCTGGTCCGCGCGCGCGCGGGGACGCCGGATCACGACAGGTTTAATCCGGGCATGCACCATGTCGCATTTCGCGCCGAGAGTCGGGCGGACGTCGATGCGCTCTACGCCCTGCTTCAACAGATCGGCGCAAACATCCTGGACGCCCCGGCTGAGTATCCGCAGTACAGCCCGGATTATTACGCTGTGTTCTTTGCCGATCCAGATGGGCTGAAGCTGGAATTCGTGTTCAAGCCATAGAGGCCATCAGCGAACAGGGCGCTGGAGCAGCGACACACGCAGACGTCGCGTCTCGACAAGCTCAGCGTGCGCGCGGAGAAAGGAAAGGGCTCTCTCGCGAGAGCCCCTTCACTTAGTGCTTCTTGCGCAAATCCTCGCGCGTATCTTTATTCTCGTGTCTGCCGCTGTCGACGATGTCGCGATGTACGTGCTTGGGATCGCCAAGATTCTCGTCTTGCTTTCGCGACTTCGGATCGGCGGGGTCTTGCGCCTCCGGCGCGCGATCACGCTCTGCCATAATGGCCTCAATGGTGCGTGTCTTTGCCCGCGCGCCGTGCGCCATCCTTGACGTCGCCGACGAAATCGCGCGCGGCGCCCTTGGCCTTATCGAGCTTGCCGTCGGCTTCCAGCTTCTTGTTGTCGGTCATCTTTCCGGCGGCTTCCTTCGCGGCGCCGGACGTCTTGTCGGCTGCGCCTTTGACATGTTGCTTGTCCATGGAATGCCTCCTCGGGTTGCTTGCGACGGCAACGCGAGGAGTTCTGGCGCGGTTCCGCGCGCGTCAGCCGGCGATGTATTGAGCGCCGTTGACAGTCATGGTCGCGCCAGTGATGAACGCTGCCTGATCCGACGCAAGGTACGCCACCATCGAGGCAATTTCCTCGGCTTTGCCCAGGCGACCGAGTGGGATGGTGCCGATGATTTTCTTCAACACTTCCTCAGGCACGGCGGCGACCATGTCGGTGTCGATGTAGCCGGGCGCGACACAATTCACCGTAACGCCCTTCAACGCGCCTTCCTGCGCCAGCGCTTTAGTGAAGCCAATCATGCCGGCTTTGGCGGCAGAGTAATTCACCTGCCCGGCCTGGCCTTTCTGGCCGTTGATGGAGCTGATATTGACGATGCGGCCATAGCCGCGCCCGCGCATTCCTTCGTAAATCGGACGCGTCATGTAGAAGAGCGAAGAGAGATCGACGCGGATCACGTCGTCCCATTGCTCTGCGCTCATCTTGTGAAAGAATCCGTCCCGCGTGATGCCGGCGTTATTGACCAGCACGTCAACGGGGCCGACTTCCGCCTCCACCTTGGCGATGCCTTCTCTACACGCATCGGCATTGCCCACGTCCCACTTATAGACGGCCACGCCCAGTTCCTTGGCGGCCGCGTCCGCCGCTTCGCTATTGCCGGCGTAATTAGCCGCAACCTTGAAACCGTCTGCCTTAAGGCGCGCCGAGATGGCCTTGCCGATGCCGCGGGTGCCGCCAGTGACCAATGCAACGCGCGCCATGATGTCCTCCCTGAAACTCTCGTTGTTTGGGACCACTTTGCGCGACTTGGCATTTATGGCAACCCATAGGGGCGGAAAACTAGAGGACGACATGACAGCTCTCGCGGCCGCGCGCATCCAGACTGTGCGTGATCACATGCGCCTGGAGGCAGAGCAGGACTGGGATGGCGTGATCGCCACGTTCATTCACCCGCGCTATGAAATGTACGGCGGGGGTCAAGTGTTCGACGGCGAAGCGGCGGTGCGCAATTATTTCGAGCTTTCCCGCACGCCTTTCCCTGACCAGGGCAACGAGATCATCGCCATTGCCCACCACGGGGACACAGTGCTCGTGGAGTTCTGGCTGACCGGCACGCATCTCGGGCCACTGCACTTTGGGGGACGAACCATCGCCCCCACCGGAAGAACCTTCCGCGTGCGCATGTGTGCGGCGTTCGAGTTCGAGCCGGGCTCTGACAGGATCAGATGCGAACGACCCTATTTCGATCAGGGCGCGGTTCTGCGTGCGCTGGGCTTGGCTTAAGGCGGCAAGAAAAAACGTGGTTACACTCCGCCGCGCGC
>CAZIOD010000063.1:7409-9035 GCA_964540785.1 uncultured Terricaulis sp. | reverse complement strand
CGCTCGCTGAAGGCGCCAGCGTGAGTTACGACGAGTCGAGCCGCATCGGCTTCGGACAGGTCGGCGGTCAGCGCGGAACGGTCTCGCTGGAATATTGCAGACCGACTTAGCCTGCGCGGCGGACGTAATGGATCACCCAGGCGTCGGCCCAGGTGACGCCCGCATCCGGGCTGCTCTGCCAGCGCCACGTAAAACTGTTTTCCGTAATGTCCTCGAACAGCATGCGCTGGTAGGGCGCATCGTCGGTGATGCGTGTGTTGGTAAGAACGAAGGTGTCGCCCACCGCGCCGCCGGTCAGGGCAAAATAGCCGCCCTGATTGTCGACCCAGGTTTGGCGCCATTGCCGGGTGGGCGCATGGTAGGTGGACACTGAATGGCCGATCAGGCCTTGCGCTTGCGGGCCGCCGTCGAATTGCTCCTGGATCACGCAGCCATCGTACTCGCGCGTGATCACATTGGTCCCGCCGGCCGGCTGGCTCGTGTCCGTCGTGTAGTGCGCATCCCAGGTCCCCAGCCAGAAATCCATTTGCCGGAATTCGGGCCCGATGCACGGGGGCGATTGCGGTTGCTGGGCCTGCGCAAAACCAAGGACAGACACAATCGACGCAGCCGCCGCCGCAATAAAGATCCGCATGACGTTTCTCCCTGCTGCAATGCTAGCGCGCATGCCTGCGATCGGGGCGCACATTCCCGTTAAATACGCGAGGTGTTCGACAGGAGAGCACGTCAGAGCGACGAACTGCGCGTCGTCAGCGTCCGCAACAATTACTCCGCGCGCTCGAACAGCGGGCCTGAGCGCATCGCCAGCCAGAACGCAATGCCGAACGCGGGCCATTGCACCCAGAAGCCTTCGCCGGTCATGAGATCGAGCACCAGCAACATGAGCACAATCAAGCCAAGCCGGCGCGCTTCCGCAATGAACCGGGCGCGCCGCGAGCCCGGCGCGGCCGGTCGACCGCGCTTACTCTTGCCCTTCGTGGCCGCTTCGGCGGCCTCCGCGGCGCCAACGCTATAGACATTGACGCCTTCGGCGAAGTTTTTCGGATGCTTCTCGCCCAGAAACTGGAAGCCGACCGAGAGCTTCTTCTGCACCTGATCGTAGACTTGCTGAGATATGAGGATGCCGCCGGGCTCAGCCATGCCTTGCAGCCGCGCCGCGAGATTGACGCCCTCGCCGAGCAGATCCTGCCCATCCACCATGACGTCGCCGAGATGAATGCCGATACGGAAGCGCAGATGGCTGTCGGCGTTTGAATCCAGCTCGCGCTGCACCTCGATGGCGCACTGAACCGCTTCGACGACGGATGGAAATTCCGCGATAAGACCGTCACCGGCGGTGTTGGCTATGCGGCCATGATGGCGCGCGATGAATTGCGCGAACACCGCACGGGCCGAGCGCAGATCGCTCAGCGTACGCACCTCGTCCGCCTCCATGACGCTGCTATAGCCCGCGGCGTCGGCGGCGAGTATGGTGGTGAGCTTGCGCTGAACCTGGGGCATGGGACGCCTTTAGCGTGCGCCGGCGCCGAGAGCCAGCCGACTATAACAAACGTTAGAGTCCGGGGCGCAGATCGCGCAACTGGCGCCGAAGGCGAACCATCAGGGTCACAAAACGGCCCTGCAATT
>CAZIOD010000063.1:0-7309 GCA_964540785.1 uncultured Terricaulis sp. | reverse complement strand
CGCCGGTGATCTGGGCGGTCGACAAGGACGGCGATGGCGTCACCGATTACTACAATCCGGTGCATGGCGCCATGCGCGGCTATGACGATTTCGGCTCCGGCGCGTTCGGCGCCAGCCGCGACGGCGGCAAGCGCAAGCATGAGGGCGTCGACTATGTTGTCGCGCCGGGCGCGGCCGTGCGCAGCCCGATCAGCGGCGAGGTCGCGCGGCTCGGCTACGCTTATCGCGGCGTCGGCGGTTATCGCATTGTCGAGGTCGTCAATTCCAAGACCAAAATCAAAGCGCGCGTATTCTACGTCGCGCCCAGCGTCGCCGTCGGCGATGAGGTCGTCGCTGGCCAGGAGATCGGCGTCGCGCAGGATCTAAACGCGCGCTATCCCGGCATCACCAATCACGTGCATGTCGAGTTGCGCGACCGGCGGCAACAATTGATCGATGCGTCAGAGGAAGTGCCGGCGCCACGCACCACCTACGCGGCGCATGCGGTCGGCGCACGCGGCGGCATGTAAGCGCCAAGTTCAGGCTCGGCGCAGAATCTTCTCCATCGGCCTACGCTTCGCCAGTTCGTCGATCAGCTTGTCGAGATAGCGGATCTCGCGCATCAGCGGCTCTTCGATCTCCTCCACGCGCACGCCGCAGATCGTGCCGGTGATGAAGCTGCGCGCCGGATTGAGCTTGGGCGCCTGGGCGAAGAAATCTTCGAAGCTGGTCTGCTTCCTGATGTGCGCGGCAAGCGCCTGCTGACGATAGCCGGTGAGCCAGCGGATGATCTCATCCACCTCCGCCTTCGTCCGTCCCTTCCGCTCCGCCTTGGCGACGTAATGCGGATAGACGCTGGCAAAGCTGATGGAATAGATGCGATGGGGTTTCGGCGCCGCCAGCTTTCTGGCTGACGCAGCGCTCTTCGCTCTTGCGGGCGCCCCGTTCTTCGCTGTCTTCGCCGCCACGCGCGCAGTTGGCATAGGCTGGGTCTCGCTAGCGCTCTACGCAGACCGCGATGCCCATGCCGCCGCCGATACACAGCGTGGCGAGCCCTCGCTTCTTGTTTTGGCGCTGGAGTTCGTAGAGCAGCGTCGTCAACACCCGCGCACCGGAGGCGCCGATCGGGTGGCCAAGGGCGATAGCGCCGCCATTGACGTTCACGATGGCGTCGTCCCAACCCATGTCCTTGTTCACGGCGCAGGCTTGCGCGGCGAAGGCTTCGTTGGCTTCGACCAGATCGAGATCGCCGACCTTCCACCCGGCCTTCTCGAGCGCCGCTTTGGAGGCCGGGATCGGCCCCGTGCCCATCAACGCGGGATCGACGCCGCGCGAGGCCCAGGAGGCGATGCGCGCGAGCGGGGTCAGGCCGCGCCTTTGCGCTTCATCCGCGGTCATCAGCACGAGGGCGGCTGCGCCGTCATTGATGCCGGATGCGTTGGCGGCCGTAACCGTGCCGTCCTTCTTGAACGCCGAGCGGAGTTTGGCGGCGCCTTCGACGGTGGCGTCATGCTTGATGTACTCGTCGTTCTCGACGACGGTGTCGCCCTTGCGGCTCGTCACGGTGACGGCGACGATCTCATCCTTGAATTTGCCGGCCTTCTGCGCCTTGCTCGCTTTCTGCTGGCTGAGCGTCGCAAACTCATCCTGCTGCTGGCGGGTGATCTGCCACTTCTCGGCGACGTTCTCGGCGGTAATGCCCATGTGATACTGGTTAAAGACGTCGGTCAGGCCGTCCTTGATCATGGTGTCGGCAAATTCCATCGGACCCATTTTCTGGCCCGCACGCAGATGCGCCGCATGTGGCGACAGGCTCATGTTCTCCTGGCCGCCGGCGACGACGATTTTCGCATCGCCCGCCTTCAGTTGCTGGTAGCCGACGACGACCGCGCGCAGCCCCGAGCCGCAGACCTGGTTGAGCGACCACGCCGGCGCCTCGTCCGGCACGCCGGCGGCGCGGCTGGCCTGGCGCGCCGGGTTCATGCCCTGGTTGGCTGTCAGCACCTGACCGAGCACGACCTCGGAGACCTCTTTGGCGTCCACTTTTGCGCGCTGCAACGCAGAGGTAATTGCAACGCGTCCGAGCTCGTGCGCGGGCGTTGCAGCAAAGGCGCCGTTGAACGAGCCGATGGGCGTGCGGGCGGCGGAAACGATGACGACATCGGCCATGGGAGGACCTCCTTGGGCGGCGAAAGCCTTGGCGGCAAAGGCGGATTGGACTGCCCCTATCGCACAAGCGGGGCGCGAAATCCAAGCGGGACCACCACCTTTGGCAGGCGAAAACAGCGGCTTTGTCTTGCAATGCGGCGAAGGAAAGCAGAATCTGCGCTACGGCCCGGGCTTCGCGGGCGCCGAATAAGGAATTCCTCGTGGCGGATGCGACCGGCCCAGCGCCGAATGAGACCAGCGCGGAGGCCGGCGCTGACGACGTGCCCGTCGTCATCAAGAAGTACGCCAACCGCAGACTCTACAACACGGCGGCGTCGACATACGTCACGCTCGACCATCTCTCAGATATGGTCCGCGAGGGCGTGGACTTCGTGGTGCTCGACGCCAAGACCGGCGACGACATTACCCGCTCCGTGCTGACGCAGATCATTTTCGAGCAAGAGAGCCGCGGCCAGAACCTGTTGCCGGTGACGTTCTTGCGCCGGCTCATTCGCTTTTATGGCGACCAGATGCAGGGCTTTCTGCCGCCCTACCTGGAAATGAGCATGGAGAGCTTCGCTAAGGCGCAGGAAAAGATGCGCGAGAATATGTCGCGCGCGTTCGGCGCGACGACGCCGATGGCCGCTTTCGAAGAACAGGCGCAGCGCAACATGGCGCTGTTCCAGCAGGCGCTCTCGATGTGGACGCCGTTCGCAACCGGCGCGCAGGGATCGCCCTTTCCCGGCATGCCCGGCGCTAAACCTGCTGCGAGCGACGAGGACATCGCTGACAAGGATGCACAGCTTGTCGAACTGCGTAGGCAGATGGAAGCGATGCAGAAGCAGCTGGACGCGATGAGCCGCGGCAAGACCTGAGCTACGCGCGGCCCTAAGTGATCTTCTTAAAGAGAGTATAGCCGAGCACCAGCAGCACGGCGAAAATCACGAACGCCGCGATGAATAAGAACATCGCGATGTCCGCGGCCACGCCTGCAATCCCGGTCAGACCGAGAATCCCGGCAATGATCGCGATCGCAAGAAAGATGAAGGCCCATTTGATCATCGGCGCGCTCAATCCAAAGTCGACATGATGCCAAAGAAGATTGGGGCCAGGTACACTGCCCAGGCGATGGTCAGCACCGCTGCGCCCATGGCTGGCCCAACCCAGGCGCGGCGCGCAAGATCGTCCGGCGTGTCCTGGCGAACCTCGATGCGCGTGCGTTTCGCCGCGATGGTTGGGCGGGGCAGTTCAGTGACGTGTGCCATACGCGAGCAACGTTGCTTCGGGGGGCAGGTTCCCACGCGTCTTTGCGAGACTCTGCCGCCTGCTTGACGGGCGCGCAAAGGGCGTGCTGCTTATCGGCGTGCCGCACCGGGTAGTGACGCGACTGGGCGAGTTCGACGTGCGCGAGCGCTTCGCGCCCGTAGCGCCGGCGTGGGTCGCGCAGATCGGCTTCGCCATTTTTTGCGTTGGCCTCGAGGCAGTGCTGCGTCTGCTGATCAATGTGTTCGCGCCGGGCGCTGCGCCCTTCGCGCTTGTGTTTCCGGCCATTTTCGCCGCCACCCTGTTTGCGGGCTGGGAGTGCGGCGTCATGGTGCTCGTCCTCTCGGGACTGTTGGCGTGGTACTTCGTATTGCCGACGCCGCAGAGCTTCGACCTCTCCGACCCGGCCGACACTCCGCGCATCATCGTGATTGCGCTCTCGGGGGCCTTGTCGATCGCCCTCGCCGACATCTTTCGCCGCGCGGTGCGGAGCTCTGCGCTGGCGCGCAGCGCGCAGCTGGAAGAGCGCGATCTGCTGCTGCGGGAGATCGATCATCGCACCAAGAACAATTTCATGATGGTAGCGAGCCTTGTCGACATCCAGCGCCGCCGGGCCAGCGACCCGGCAGTAAAGGATGCCTTGACGGCGATGCTGACGCGCATCGACAGCTTCGCGCGCGCCCACCGCCATCTCTATCACGATCCCGACAACGTCGAGGCCGTCGGGATGCGCGGGTACATCGCCGAACTTTGCGATGCACTGGCGCAGGCGCTGACGCTGCATGGTGCGGTCACACTCTCTTGCGCCTCCGACACCGCTTGGGTCGATCGCGATCGCGCAGTGACAATAGGCCTCCTGATCAATGAACTCGTTACCAACGCGGCCAAGCACGCTTTCAACGGGCGCGACGGCGGGCGCATCCACGTCGAGTTTCGTCGCGCGGGTGAGCGCTGGCGTCTGATCGTAAGCGACGATGGCGTCGGAATAGACACCGCACAGCCGGCTAGCCCCCATAATGGCCTAGGTCAGCGCCTGGTCGACGCGTTCGTTCGACAGGCCAACGGAAGGATCTCGACCGAAAGCAGCGCGGAGGGCACGCGCGTCACCGTGGATTTCGAAAATTGAGCGCCGCTGGCGTTGCGGCCATCAATCCCAGATAGGCGGCTTTCTATCCTTCCACGGCATTTCCTTTTCCAACTGCGCCGCCAGGCGGAAGAGCGTGGCCTCATCGGCGTAGCGCCCGGTGAACATCATGCCGATGGGAAGGTTGTCGCGCGACTGGCCGAGCGGCAGCGACAGCGAAGGCTGGCCTGTCATGTTGAACGGCGGCGTGAAACCGAAGGTGATGCGCTGGCGCCGGTCGAACTCCTTCAAGTCCTCCATCAGGGTGTCGAGAAAATCGACGCGCGGCGCGGGCGTGCACATGACGGGCGTCAGATAGACGTCGAACGTTTCGAAGCGCTGCAGGATTTCGCGCGTGCGCAAGCGCAGCTCCTGCAGGCCCCAGAGCGCGTCCTGGCCGGTCATGCGCTTGCCCGCTTCGTAGGCGCGGCGCGCCAGTCCCTCGATATCGTCGCTTGGCTCGCGGCCCTTCACATCGATCCAGCGCCGTATGCCGGCGGAAAAGTTTGCAGCGGAGACGAGGCCCTGCGCGCGATAGAGCGCGCGATAATCGATGCCGAGTCCCTCCTCGCGCACGTCATGGCCGAGCGCCTTCAGCGTGTCAGCTGTACGCTCGATGGTGGCGCGAACGTCGGGGTCGATCGGATCGCCCGCCGGCGTTTCGGTCGACCAGGCGATGCGCAGTTTGCCAGGCGCGCGCTCGATCTCCTCCATGTAGGGCCGCTCGCGCGGCGGATAGGCGTACGGGCTTGCCGGCTGGGGCGCGCAGGTGGCGTCGAGCATGGCGGCGCTGTCGCGCACGGTGCGCGAGACGACGTGGTCCACCGAAAAGCCGATGACGCGGTCGGTGTCGTGAACGCCGTTGGGATTGCGATCGCGGGTCACCTTCATGCCGACGAGACCACAACAGGCCGCGGGAATCCGGATCGAACCCAGGCCGTCGCTTGCATGCGCCAGCGGGACCATGCCCGCTGCGACCGCGCTCGCCGCGCCGCCGGAAGAGCCGCCGGAAATATGATCCGTGTTCCACGGATTGCGGCACGGGCCGAGCAGCGCCGATGTGGTGACGCCGGGAATGCCGAACTCCGGCGTATTAGTCTTGCCGGCGAGCACGACGCCTGAGGCGCGATAGCGCTCGATGAGCACGCTGTCTTCGGCGTCGGCGTCGATTTGCGCAAAGCGGCTGGCTGAGGTGCGCGGCCAGCCTTTAACCCTGACGCCGAGATCCTTGATCAGAAATGGCACGCCCTTGAAGGCGCCGTCCGGAAGCGAGCCGCCCGCCGTCTTCCGCGCCTCATCATAGGCCTTGTAAACGACAGCGTTCAGCACGCCATTGTGACGCTCGATGCGCTCGATCGCGCTTTCCAGCAGCTCTGCGGGCGTCACATCCCGATTGCGCACCAGCTCGGCTAGGCCGAGACCGTCAAATGCCGCATATTCCTTGAAGCTCATCGCCGTCTCCGCTGCGGGCGAGGTTAAGCGGTTAATTCTCGTTTGGCACGCGGGATGCAGTTCGCCCTACGTGACCTTCGCCGCCCGCCTCCGCCTCGTGGATGCCGAATTCGAGGATATCGGCGATCAACGCCGGGCCGAACGTCGCGGCGCCGATCGTCGTGCAACGCGCCTGCGTCTCGACCCGCGTTTTGCAGCGACGCTGGTCAACCAGATCGCGCCGCCCGAGCGTGCGCGGACCGTCCGGTATCCAAGCGAGCCAAGGCGCGTGCGCGCCGGCATCGCCTTCGACTTTAGAGCTTGAACGAGAGGCTCAGTCTCCAACGGCCTTCTTGGAGGCTTCGAACTGTTTCAACCAATCGTCGATCGCATCGAGGCGAGCTTCGATGTCTTCGAGCTTCTTGTCCGCTCCCGCATCGGGATCGGAGGTGCGCACAGCCACGCCGCTACGTAAAGTTATTTCCACGATGTCCGCACCAAGCACCTTGGCGAAGCTGGACAATTCTTCGGCCGTTGGCGCCCGATCGTTGCTGAACACGCGGTGCAATTCGGCGCGATCAAGACCCGCGGCCACGGCCAGGGCGGCGCGGTCGAGGCCCCGCTCGGCAAGCTTCGCATCGAACCACTCGGCGTCGAAAAAGAGGCTCATGCGCGCTCCGTTATCCACAAACGGCGCCCGGCGCCGAACCTGCAGCAGCCGACGCGCAATGGACGAACCACTCTATCCCCGATTCGCCCGCTGGCTCGACTTCGCACTCGTGCTGGCTGTGGGGATGTGGTGTCTTTGAGGCAGTAGGCAGAAGGCAATGGGATCACCAGGAGCGGTCACGAAGCTCCCTTTGGCCCAACAACCCCATTGCTCCTGCATGTTTAGTGCTGTCCTGCAAACTCCACGTCGCGGCGGGCGGCGATGATGGTCACGACGACGCCGGCGAGCACGTCCAGCAAGGCCATGATCATGATGATGAAGAAGACGCTGGTCGCGAACGCCGGGTGCAGCAAAAATTCCACCAGGCAGATGATGAATACCAACATCGAGAGGGCGTGATTGAAGATCGCCGCGGTGCCGGTGGAAGTGGATTTCAAAAGTTCGACGAAGAGCAGCATGATCGACAACAGGATCATCACGTCGCCGAACGTCATTATCCAATGCGCCCCGGACGCCATCGTCACGTCCAGAAACGGGCTCTCGCGATTCTGCAAGTGAAGCATGATGCGTGCGGCGACCTCTGCGCTATCGCCCGATCCGCCGGTCGCAAAGGCCCAGATGTTGTAGATGATCACTGGGATCAGGATCAGCGGAAAGACGTTGAAAATGGCCCCCATGGAACTCCCCTCGTTTGC
>CAZIOD010000062.1:0-16468 GCA_964540785.1 uncultured Terricaulis sp. | reverse complement strand
GGGGCGACCGCCCAGTCGAAGGGCCGCCGCCGGCGGCCCTTTTGCTTACCTTCAAGCGTATGAACCTGCCTATGTCTCGGAGCAAGCTGATCGCAGCCGCCACGGTGGCCTTCGTGGGCGGCGTGTTCTTCGCGTCCTCGATGGATTGGACGGACACCATCTTCGCGCAAGGCGGCGGGACGTCGACGGCGCCCGCGCCGCGTCCGCCCAGCGCGCCCCCGCCGCGCGTCGCCGAACCTGCACGCGAAAAGAGCAGCGGCAGCGGCCGCATGGCTCTAATCGGCATCGTCACATTCATCCTCGTGGCCCTGGTTGGGGGCGGCGGATATTATTTCTGGACCCAATCGCAAAACGCCGACGCCACCGCGAGCGCCTGGGAAGCGGTCGACGCGAACAACGCCGCCGCCCTGCGCGCCTTCATTGCCGCCGATCCGGGCGACTATCTCGACGATGCGCAACAAGCCTTGGCGCAGCTCGAAGAACGCAGCTTCGAAGCGGCGAGCGATACCGACACGATCGAAGCTCTGGAAGCGTTCTTAAACGACTTCCCGCAAAGCGAGCACGCGCTCGCCGTGCGCGGCCGCATCGCTGAGCTGCAATCGCTGCAGCCGCTCCCGGCCGTGCCGGACCCGAACGCAACGCTCGGCCCTGCCGCGCCGCCCGCAACGGCGCCCGATCCCGATCTCGTGCCGCCGGGCGCAACCTCCCCGGCGCCGCCTCCGGCCACGACCGGCGGGCCGGCGCCCATCACACCGCCGGCCGAACCCGAGCCCGAGCCCGCACCCGCAGACGACGCGCCGGTCAACTGAGGCGCCGAGCTTGACGCCAGCGCGTTAGGCTCGGCGCGGCTTGAGCCGCGGGGAGCGACATGGCGGACCAAGCGGCCCCCACGAACCGGACTTTGCGCACCGACCTGACCCAGGGCCCGATCGCGCGCACGCTGCTCGTGTTCTCGCTGCCTGTGCTCGGCTCAAACGTCCTGCAATCGCTGAACGGGTCCGTGAACGCGCTGTGGGTCGGACGTCTGCTCGGCGAAGAAGCGTTGACCGCCACCACCAACGCGAATCTGATCCTGTTCTTCCTGCTTGGCGCCGTGTTCGGCGTCGGCCTTGCCGCGACCATCCTCGTTGGCCAGGCCGCCGGCCGTCACGATCTCGATCTGGTCAAGCGCGTCATCGGCACGACCGCAACGTTCTTTCTCGTCATCTCGGTCGTCACGGCGCTGGCGGGGCTTTCCCTCACCAGTCCGATCCTGCGCTGGATGCAGACGCCGCCTGAAGTCCAGCCGCTGGCAGAGAGCTATCTCGCGATCGTGTTTCTTTCGATGCCATTTCTCTACGGCTTCACCTTTCTGATGATGGTGCAGCGCGGCGCGGGAGATGCGCGCACGCCGTTCCGGTTCATGCTGCTCGCGGTGGCCCTCGACATCGTGCTCAACCCGCTGCTGATCCTGGGTGTGGGCCCTCTTCCCGAGCTCGGCATCGCCGGCGCCGCCACCGGAATGCTGATCTCACAGGCGATCTCGCTGATCGCGATGGTGACTTATCTCTATGTGCGCAAATCCGACCTCCGGCTGACCGGCCGTGAGCTGCGGTATCTCCGTCCCGACCCGGTGCTGATGCGCACCTTGGTGGTCAAGGGCCTGCCGATGGGCGCGCAGATGGCGGTGATTTCGCTCTCGGCAATCGTCATGATGTCGATGATCAACGCCTATGGGGCTGCGACCGCGGCTGCTTATGGCGTCGCGGTGCAGCTCTGGACCTATGTGCAGATGCCGGCCATGGCGATTGGCGCTGCGACCTCGTCGATGGCGGCGCAGAATGTAGGCGCCGGGCGCTGGGACCGCGTCGAACAAAGCGCCCGCGCCGGCGTGATGATCAACCTGGCGCTCACCGGCGTGCTGGTCGTGCTGCTTTACATTGTCGATCCTTACGTCGTGCAATTGTTTTTGCCCGGCGAGCCGGGCGCCGTCGCCACCGCCGAACGCATCAACGACATCGCGGGCTGGGCTTTCGTCCTGTTCGGCGTGACTTTCGTTCTGTTCGGCGTCGTGCGCTCAACCGGTGCGGTGACGCCGCCCTTGATCATCCTGTTCATCTCCCTGTTCGGCGTGCGCATCACCTTCGCCAAGCTGGTCGAGCCCTATTGGGGCGCCGACGCCATCTGGTGGAGTTTTCCCATCAGCATGGTGGTCTCGATGTTGCTTGCAGGCGCCTATTATCGCTGGGGCGGCTGGCGCAGCGCGCGCATGATCGCGCCCGTTCGCGAAGTGGTCGAGGACGCCCCCAGCACCGGCGCGGGCGTGCCAACATTGGACGCCCTCGTCGCCTGCGCGGATATGGAGCCCGACCGGCCGCCCGAGCCAGCCGCGCCGAAAGCCTGAAAATCGACCGAGCGGTTGCACATAACCAGGCCCGGCGGCGCTCACATGGTCAAAATCGTGCGAGCTGCGGAACGGCACAGCGCTTGCCTGATTTTGTCCAAGCTTAGGTGAGACGATACGGGGCATGCCCCAGATGATCAATGTAATCCGGGCCATCGCTGCGGCCCTGTTGATGCTTGCTTGGGTCGCTCCCGCCGCCGCCAACGAGCGTTACGCAGGCATTGTGATGGACGCACGCACGGGCGAGGTGCTGTACGAAGATCACGCCGACGCGCGCCGGTATCCAGCCTCGCTGGCCAAGATGATGACGCTCTACATGCTGTTCGAAGCGATCGAGCGCGGCGAACTCGATTGGAACACGCGCCTCACCGCCTCGCGCAACGCCTCTCGTCAACCGCCGACCAGGCTGGGGCTTCGTCCCGGCGATTCCATCACCGTGGACCAGGCTGTGCGGGCTCTGATCGTCCAGTCCGCCAACGACGTCGCCACCATGGTGGCCGAGCGGCTCGGCGGCAGTGAGACTCGCTTCGCCGCAAGCATGACCGCGCGCGCACGCGAACTTGGGCTGCGCCACACGCGATTCGCAAATGCGAGCGGCCTGCCGGACCGCCGCCATCGGACCACGGCGCGCGACATGGCCCTGCTTTCACAAGCGCTGTGGAATGACTTCGCGGCGCACTATCATTTGTTCGCCACGCCGCGCTTCGACTGGCGCAACAGTCATGGCCGCAACCACAATCGGTTGCTGGGACGCGTCGAGGGCGTCGACGGCATCAAGACCGGTTACACGCGCGCCTCGGGGTTCAATCTCGCCACCATGGCTGAGCGCGACGGGCGGCGCATCATCGTCATTGTCATGGGTGGGCGCACCGCCGCATCGCGCAACGCGCACGTCGCCGACCTCATCGAGCGCAGCTACCGCATCTACGCTGAACGCGACGACCAACCGCCCACGAGGCTGGTCAGCGCGCCGGCCCGCCGAGCCGAGAGCGGACGCGTCGTGGAGACGGCGGCGCCTCTGGGCGCCGCGATCGACCCGGTAGGCGAAGGCGCTCACACGCAGTGATCTGAATTCTGCGGCGACCTTGCCAATTGTAAGCCTAAATTGACGAAAAACGTCGCGGCCTCTGCCACGCGTGATGGGCGCTCTACCATGTTCGACGTTCGACGAGCGGCCGCGGCGCGTTACGGCGCCATTGTCGCCCACGCCGCGTATTTGCTTCTGGACAGCATGATTGCAGTACAGCGCTTTTGCACAAAGCAACTAAGGTCACATTCAATTCCGCGGACTTCGCGGACGCGCCAGGACTGAAGCTTGGCTTTGTAAAAATCGGTACGGCGTCACCGGGCTCGAGCGTCGTCTTCAGTACAATCGCCCGCCCGTCAGCGCCGGGCGGTCGATATTCAGGAGCACGACGTTGCCGTTGCGGTCCGGGAAGCCAAGGCACAGCACCTCGCTCATGAACTTGCCAATCTGCTTGGGCTCGAAATTCACCACCGCAGCGACGCGCCGTCCGAGCAATTCGCCGAGATCGTAATTCTCGGAAACCTGGGCGCTGGACTTTTTCACGCCTAGCGGATCGCCAAAGTCGATCCAAAGCTGATAGGCGGCCTTCTTGGCTTCTTCGAAGACCTTAACATCGATGATGGTGCCGAGCCGGATATCGACCTTGAGGAAGTCCTCAAAGGTAATGATCGGCAGGCGCGCATTGTTTTGCGGGTCGTCGGTCATCGGCGTTCTCTTCCCTATTGCCCGATCTTCGCGGGCTCTGTGCGCGGACCGTCCGGGCCCATCACGATCTGATCGACCTCGAGCTGGGCGTCCTTCAACTGGGCCTCGCAGCGCGCCTTGAGCGCCGCGCCCCGCTTGTAGATGCGAATCGAATCGGCCAGCGGCACGTCGCCCCGCTCCAGATGGGCGACGATTTTTTCCAGCTCGGCCAAGGACTCCTCGAACGAAAGCTGGGCAGGATCGCGTGCGTCGGCAGTCATGACTGAAAGGTATGGGGTCTGCGGCAGTAAGGGAATAGGGCAATAGGACAGCAGGGGGACAAGCTCCTCACCTCCCGACTGGCAACGGCCACACTGCCTTACTGCCTTAGTCCCCTACCCTCACTCCCGCACATAACGCCGATAACTCCAATATTTGTCCCCGTGGTCCTCCACCTCGCGCCAGCCCTGACTCTTAAGCACAGGCCGCATCATGCGGTTGAACCAGCCATGGGCGCACAGCAGCACGTTCTTGCCGCGCAGGGCCTGCGCCGTCAGCGTCGCCACCGCCGCCTCGGCCCGGATCTTCGCTTCGGCCCTGCTTTCCATCCCATCGTGCCAGCCCAGCCACCAGGCCACGCGCGCCCAGACCCCCCAGGTGCCCGGACGGTGCCGGCCCCACAGGCCGGGCGGCGGCAGCGGCGCTTCGACGAAAACCGGATCGGTAATGATCTCTCGTCCCTCGGCCACCAATTCGGCGGTGTGGATCGCGCGCTGCAGCGTGGAGGCGAAGATGATGTCGCTTTCACGCGCCAATTCGCTCAGACGCTCGGGCGGCTTCTCATCGGGGTGAAGCCGGGCCAAGTCGTAGCTTTTCCACCAATCGCGATAGCCGCGTTGGTCGATGCGAACGTTCCGGTCGGCGTGCGGTTGGCCGTGGCGCGCGATGACGATCGAACCGATCTTCGCGGCTGAACGGCGATCCAGCGTCTCTTCGGGCGCCATCGTCGTCATTCTGACCCTCGCGCGTCCTGCTCGCCCCCCTCCCCGTGAGCGGGTCCTAGTCGCGCTGGAGCGCGCCCAAATATGCAACTGCAGACCGGGCGAGCGCATCCAAGTCGTATCCGCCCTCCAGAGTCGAGACAAGCTTGCCCTGACAGTGCTGTAAGGCCGCTTCGCGCATGCGGCGCCCGGCCCAGGCGAAATCGGTCTCGTCCAGTTCCATTTGCGCGAGCGGGTCGGCCCGGTGCGCATCGAACCCGGCGGAAACCAGGATCAGGTCGGGCGCGAACGCATCGAGAGCCGGCAGAACCGCGGTCTCCATGGCCGCCCGCCACGCAGCCCTCCCCGCCCCCGCGGGCAAAGCGGCGTTGACCACGTTAGCGGGCGCCTTCTCATCCGGCCGACCGGTCCCGGGATAAAGCGGCCATTGGTGTGTCGAAGCGAAAAAAAGCCGGGGCTCCTTCTCGGCCACACTTTGCGTGCCGTTGCCGTGATGCACGTCGAAATCGACAACGGCGACGCGAGAGAGCCCATGCGCTTCGAGCGCATGCAGGGCGGCGATGGCGACGTTGTTGAAAATGCAAAAGCCCATCGCCGAAATCGGCTCAGCGTGATGGCCTGGCGGACGCACCGCGCAGAACGCCATCGCGTCGTTTCCCGCCAGCACCGCGTCCACCGCCGCCACGCACGCGCCCGCGGCGCGATACGCCGCCTCACGAGAACCGGCGGAGAGATAGGTGTCGGGATCCAGCCGCACGGGTGTTTCCATCGCTTCGGCGAAGGCCGGTTCAAGCGCTTCGATGTAGCGCTGCGGGTGCACACGTCCGATCGTGCTTGCATCGGCCAAGGGCGCCTCGCGCCGGTCGAGCGGCGTTTCCCCCAGAGCGTCGAGCACGGCCTTGAGGCGCCCGGAATGCTCGGGATGACCGGGCGGCGCTTCGTGCGCCAGCATGGCCGGGTGTGTGAACAGAAGCATCGTCGCAATCTAGGGCGAATGCGCCCGGCGCGCCAACGAGAGGGGCGTCTGCCTGGCGCCAAGCGCGGGCGACAGTTCTACACCTGGGAGGTCTTAGGCGACGATTTGGGAGGCCTGCTGCAGCGTCGCGTACGCGAAGGGCACCATCACGAAGGCGGCGAGGAAAAGACTGTAGATCTTTGCGCGGGTCATCGACTTGCTCCTCAGTTCGAAACGCTATCGCTCCGACGAGCAAGACATGGGCGCCTTCCGCTCCCGTCGCCGTGACGCAGGGCACGCCGCTCGCCGCAAGGGCGCTTCGCCGCCCCGCCCAGCATTCGGCGCGCACAGCCGCCGTTTCGGCGAAAACCCGTTGCTCCCGCCCGCGCCACCCGCAATGAACCGTCCGACCTTGCCTTGGGGGCCGTTCGATGTTTCGTCCGCTCGTCTTCGTCGCTTTGTGGTTTGCGGCTGCGTCCTCATTTACCGCCGTCGCGCAGACCGGCCAGCGGCAATGGTTCGAGGGCCAGCCGACCCCGCTGCGCTACGAGATCGCCCTCACGCCCGACGCGGAGGCCGCCACTTTCGCGGGCGAAGCGCGCATCACGATCGAGACAACCGAGGCGCTGGCGAGCGTTACGATGAATGCGCTCGGACTGACAATCAGCCGGGCGACCATCGACAATGCCAACGTTGAGTTCGCCGCCGACGCAACGGCGCAAACCCTGACTCTCACGCCGCGCCGGCCGCTGCGCGCCGGTCGCCACACCATTCGCGTCTGGTACACGGGCGCGATCCAAGACGAGGCCTACGGCCTGTTCCGCGTCACCTATCAGGACGACAGCCAAACCAGGCGCGCGCTCGCGACCCAGTTCGAACCGGCGGACGCACGTCGGCTCGCGCCGATGTGGGACCAGCCGAACCGCCGCGCCGTGTTCTCGATGACGGTCACCGCGCCGTCCGATCAGATGGTCGTCTCCAACATGCCGGTCGAGCGCGCCCAGCGCCTCTCCGGCGGCCTCACGCGCACAACCTTCGCCGATACGCCCTCGATGCCGAGCTATCTGCTCTTCCTCGCCGTCGGCGACTTCGAGCGCATCGCATCCAATGTCGACGGCGTCGAGCTCGGCGTTATCGTGCGCCGCGGCCAGACCCACCGCGCCCAGGAAGCGCTGCGCGCGGGCGAGCAGTCGCTGGCCTACTTCACCGACTATTTCGGCATTCCCTATCCCTTGCCCAAGCTCGACATGATCGGCGTGCCCGGCGCGGGCGGCTTCGGCGCCATGGAAAATTGGGGCGCCATTCTCTATTTCGATCAGTACCTCTTGGTCGACGAAGATCGGTCGAGCGCCGCCGAACGCCAGTTCGTCTTCGAGGTCGTTGCACACGAGATCGCGCACCAATGGTTCGGCAACCTCGTCACCATGACGTGGTGGGACGATCTGTGGCTCAACGAGGGCTTCGCCTCCTGGATGGCCGCCAAAGCCATCGAGGAAATCCATCCGGACTGGCAGCCCTGGATGGGCCAGCGCATCGACGGCACGGCGACAGCCATGGCGCTCGATGCGCGCACTGGCACGCACCCCGTAGTGCAAACAGTCAACACAATCGACGAAGCCAATCTCGCGTTTGACACGATCACCTACGAGAAGGGCCTCGCGGTGGTGCGCATGCTCGAAGCCTATGTCGGCGAGGAGGACTTCCGCCGCGGTGTGCGCGATTATCTGAACGCGCGCCTCTACGGCAACGCGCGCACCGAGGATCTGTGGCGCGCGATCCAGGCGGCTTCCGGTCAGCCCATTCTGGAGATCGCGCGCGCGTTCACGCAACAGCCGGGCTATCCCGTCATCGCTGCGGCCGGCGCAGACTGCCGCCGCGCCGGCGCTTCTACCGATATCGCGCTGACGCAGCGGCGGTTCGCGATGGACGACGCTTCGCGCACGGGGGAACGCTGGTCCGTCCCTGTCGTGGCGCGACGCATCGGCCATGCGCCGGTACGCGCCGTGCTTGCAGCAAACGGCGACGCGGTGATGGATGTGGGGCCTTCCTGCGGGCCCTACCTCATCAACGCGGGTCAAAGCGGCTTCTTCCGCGTGCTCTACGATCGGGCCAATTTGAGCCGGCTTACCGCCGACTTCGCCGCGCTCGAAAATGAAGACCAGCTTGGCCTTTTGCTTGACTACTGGGCCTTCGGCCGCAGCGGCGATGCGCCGTTCACGGATTACCTCGAACTCGTCAACATGCTGCCCGCCGACGCCGATCCGGTGATCGTCATCGACACAGCCGCTTCGATGGTGGCGCTCGCCGCCTACGCCGAAGAACGCCCCAGCCGCGACATGGTGCGCGCCTATGGCCGGCGCGTGCTGCGCCCCTATCTGGACCGCGTCGGTTGGGAGTCGCGCGAAGGCGAGCCGTCGAACGACGCGCTGATGGTCGCTACGCTCATCGCGTCGCTCGGCGCGCTCGGCGATGAAGCGGTCATCGCCGAGGCGCAAAGGCGCGTCCGCGTGTCGCAAACCGATCCTTCCGCACTACCGGCGGCTATTCGCAATGCAGTGCTCGGCGTCTACGCGCAGAATGCAACCATGGCTGACTACGAAGCCTTGCTCACTCAAATCCGCGAGGCGCGCGACTTTGTCGATCAACGCCGGCTGTGGCTTCGTCTTGCATCTGCAAAGGACACTTCGCTCGCCGAGCGAACGCTGCAGATGCTGCTGACCGATGAGATTCCACGTCAGCTGCGTCCGCAGGTCTTGCAGAACGTCGCCAACGCCAATCCCCGTCTCGGTTGGGAATTTCTGGTGGAAAACCGTCACGTCATCGAGGAGCTGCTCGACCCGCTGCAGCGCCTGGAGTTCCCCACCAATATCGCCGGGGCCAGCTCCGATCCCAGCATCGCGGCAGACTTGCGCGACTACGCACGCGATTTCCCCGAAGGGGCGCGTCCCACGGTCGATGCTGCAGCCGCGCAGATCGAGCTGAAAGCCCAGACCATCCGCGAGCGCATGCCGGCGGTGGAATCCTGGATTCGCGTCCATCCGCCCGGGCGCGAACGCCGCAGCTGACGCAGGCCTGTAAGTTCCATGTTGAACCAGCGACTGCGCAAGCGCCGCCGCACGGTTTGGCGCTCGCGCACGCCGTGTTAGACTCTCCCCGGGCGCGCTCTGCAACGTGGGCGGAGCACGGCGGCATCGACCGCGCGCCGAAACGTGGCGCGCACAGCACGCGCTCCGTTGCTGCTACGCATCGGCGCAAAAGTCGCTCCTAAGGTCGATCGCACTACCGAAGGAGGGAAACATGAATAAACCGACCCTCGGCGCAGCACCATCGCCGGCCGACGTCTATGAGCAATTCTTCGTCCCGAACATCGGTGCGCCCGCCGCGAAAGGCCTGCTCGCCGCCGCCGCGTTGCAGCCCGGCGAACGGGTTCTGGATGTGGCCTGCGGCACCGGCGTCGTGACGCGCGCAGCCGCGGCCTCGGTTGGCTCGACCGGCCGCGTGGTCGGCCTCGACGTCAATCCGGACATGCTGGCCGCGGCGCGCAAATACGCACCAGCCGACGCTGAGATCGAATGGCGCCAAGCAAGCGCCGAGTCGATGCCTCTTCCGGACGAGGCCTTCGATGTCGTGCTCTGTCAGATGGGACTGCAATTCATGTCCGGCAAAACCGCTGCGCTCGGCGAAATGCGGCGCGTCCTCAGCGACGGCGGACGCTTCGCGGCGAACCTGCCAGGGCCCGCGCCGGATCTCTTCACGATCCTGATTGACGCTCTCGCCCGGCGCATCGGCGACCAACCCGCGGCGTTCGCGCGCGCGGTCTTTTCGCTCCACGATGAAGACGAAATTCGCGCGCTGCTGCAGGCTGCAGGATTTCGGGAGGTGGACGTGGCCAGCTCGACAGCACGCCTGGACGTTGCGGAACCTCGCGAATTTCTCTGGCAGTACATCGCGTCAACCCCCATCGGCGCGGCGGTGAGCCAGGCGGACAATGCAAGTCGCACCGCGCTGGAGCGCGAGGTTACGGACGCTTGGGCGCCATTCCGCACCGATGACGGGATGCGCCTCGAAGTCCGCATGACCACGGCGCAAGGCCGCGCGTGATCGCACACTAATCCGCGCGCGCCTCGTAATCGAGCGCCGGCGCCGGTTCGCGTCCGGCCAGCGCCGCGGCCAACGCTTCGCCCGACAAGCTGGCGAGCGCGATGTCGGCGCCCGCGTGCTGCGCGAGGCCGACGCTCGCCTCCCATTCGCCATCGGCCGGCGCGGTCGCTACGATCACCGCGTCCGGCGCGAGGCCGCGAACGCGCCTGATCAACTGCAGGCCGCTAATATCCGGCAGAACAACGTTGACGACGGCGATGTCGAGCGGGACCTGCGTGGCGATGAATTGCCCGACAGCGCCGCACCCGGTCGCGTGCGTATTGAAGCCCATGCTGCGCAAGCGGGCCGCAGCCTCGGTGCGCCTCGTTGCACTGGGTTCGACCACCAGCGCAACGCCGCGCTCCTTCCCCGAACCGTACGGTCCCTGCTGTGGCGTGTGTCGCACTTGAGCCACGACGCGTTCCTTCACCTTTCTCGCAAGGCAACGAACGCTCGTGTCGGTTTGATCCATCTGGCCGATGGGGGACGCCGGGAAGCGATGCTCACGAAAACCGGAGCAACTAGCATCGGCGTACCGCACGACCTTGTCCGCAAGGCTAAGCGCGACGTCAGCGCTGCAGGAACTTCTCGAATGCGGCGATCGCCTCCGGCGATTTCAGCCGCTGCGCGAACAATTCGCCTTCTTCGCGCATGCGGGCCAGTAAAGCCTCGCGATCGCGCATCAACCGCTTGGTGATGCGTATCGATTCCGGCGGTTTCTGCGCCAGCGCGTGCGCGGCGTCGCGTGCTCTCTGCTCGACCTCAGCCGCCGGCAGCGCCGCGTTGGCGAGGCCCCATTGGGCTGCGTCGCGTCCTATGAGCGCTTCACCAAGGCCGAACAATGCAAAGGCGCGCGTATATCCGAGCCGCTCCACCATCGTCAGGCTGGAAGCGTTCTCCGGGACGACGCCAAGATCGATGAACGGCACGGTGAGCCGGGCGTGTTCGGCGATGTACACCAGGTCGCACTGGAACAGCATTGTTGTGCCGACGCCCACCGCGTGACCCTGCACGGCGGCTACGACAGGCTTTTCCGCCTTGATCATCTCCTCCAGGAACCGCGCGACGTGGCGCGGCCCTTCGAATGCGCCGGACGCCTGCGCCGCAAAATCCTTGATGTCGTTGCCGGCCGAGAAGAAGTCTCCCGCGGCGGTGAACAAAACCGCGCGCACGCCGTCCTCGCGCTGCGCTTCGGCAATGGCGTCCGCCATCGTCCCGTACATGGCGTTGGTGATGGCGTTCTTCTTCTCGGGCCGGTTGAACCGGACTTCGAGCACGCCGCCCTGGCGGCTTACGACAATGTGCGGGTCACTCATTGCGCCTTGTTACGCCGGATCGGGCTCTTGGCCCAGCGCGCGATAGATGTTCGCCAGCAACCGCTCCACACGCTCGCGCCGGTCCGCAAAGCGCGGCCGGCGGTAGATTTCGAGCGAAAGCCGCAGCTCGGCGGCGGCATTGCGCAGCGCCTGCTCGTCGCCCCCCCGCCCCTGCAGCAGGTAGGCGTCCGCCAACGTCTCGTGCGCATGTGCCCAGAATTCGGGCTGACGCGTGCGCGACACCGCGTCGGCCGCTTCGCGCAGCACCCCGACGGCTTCGGCTCCGGCGGCTGCATCGCCGCGGTCGGCCAACGCGATCAGCGCCTGACCGACATTGACCTGAAGGAGGGCCCAGCGCGTGGGCGAGCGCGCCCGCGAATAGTAATCCTGCGAGGCGCGCGAGGCCTCGATGCAGTCGCGCATCGCCACATCGTCGCCGACATCGCCCAACACCAGCAACGCCATGGCGTTGGCGTAGTGCAGATCGGCGGTGCGCCGCGGATGACCGCGCGCGTCCTCCAGGCGCGTTGGCATGGTGTCGACCACTTGGCAGATCTCGTGCAGGCGGTGGTCCACGCCCTCGGCGGCGCGGCAGCCCAGATAGCGGCCGGAATGCCGCTCCTCTTGGGCCAGGACGGGCGCCGCATGCGCCGCATACGCCGCCACGATGAACGCGACAAGCGCTCGCATCGCTGCTCCTCTTAGACTCAATTCTTCAGCTTGTAGCCGGTCTTAAAGATCCAATAGACGATGCCCAGGCAGACAACGAGAAAGGCTGTGGTAGCCGCGACGCTCACGCCGATATGCACGTCGGCGGCTTGATCGCCATAGAAAGCCCAGCGAAAGCCGCTGATGAGATAAACGATCGGGTTGAACAGCGTGATCTTCTGCCAGAGCGGGGGCAGCATATCGAGCGAATAGAACGTCCCGCCGAGGAACGTCAGCGGCGTCAGGATCAGCATCGGCACGATCTGCAGACGCTCGAAGCCATCCGCCATCAGCCCCAGTATGAAGCCGAACAGGCAGAACGACACCGAAATCAACACCAGGAACAGAAGCGCCCAAAGCGGGTGCTGAATCTCGAACGGCACGAACAGGCGCGCCGTGGCCAGGATCACCAGGCCGATGACGACGCTCTTGGTCGCCGCCGCGCCGACATAGCCCATCACGGCCTCGAAGGGCGCGACCGGCGCGGACAACAATTCGTAGATCGTCCCGGCCCAGCGCGGCATGTAGATGCCGAACGAGGCGTTGGAGACGCTTTCCATCAGGATGGTCAGCATCATCAGCCCCGGCACGATGAACGCGCCGTAGGAGACGCCGCCGATTTCCATCATGCGCGAGCCGATAGCCGCGCCGAACACGATGAAATACAGCGAGGTCGACAAGACCGGGGAGAACAGGCTCTGCCCGATGGTGCGAAACCAGCGCGCCATTTCGAACCGATAGATCGCCTGCACGCCGTAGAAATTAATGCCGGCGGAGGATCGTTCGCCGGCCGCGGCAAGGGCCTCGATCTGACTGCTCATTGGCTCGCCATCCCCTCTACAAGCTCAAGCGCGTAAACGCGGCCGCACACGGGACGCAATCTCGCGGCCATTCTCGGCCTCGGCCTTCGACAGCTCATACGCCGCCTGGAGGTTCATCCAGAACGCTGGCGTGGTTCCAAAATACCGCGCCAAACGCAATGCGGAATCCGCCGTCACCGCGCGCGGATTCTCCGAGCGGATGATATCGCCGATGCGAGTTGCCGGAACCCCAAGCTCGATCGACAGCTTGTTGGCCGACAGCTTTAGCGGCCCCATGAATTCTTCCTTGAGAACTTCGCCTGGATGACTGCGAATACGCGGCACGACGCTCTCCTAATGGTAGTCGACAATCTCGACGCCTTCGGCGCCCGATTTGGTCCAACGAAAGCAGATTCGAAACTGATCATGCCTTCTGCCGCACCAGCGATACAAAGATGTCCTCGAGCGAACTTTGCTCGGTTCGCAGATCCTTGAAATCCACGCCCAGTTCGCTGAGCCGCTTCAACAGGCCTGGAACGCCGGTGTCGTCGGCCTGCGCGTCGAAGCTGTAGATGAGCTGGCGCCCTTCGGACGCCAGCTCGAGCTTGTAGCCGTTCAACCCCTCCGGCACGCGCTCCAGCGGCCCGGGCAGATCGAGCATCAGCTGCTTCTTGCCGAGCTTGTGCATCAGCGTGTTCTTTTCATCGACGACGATCAGCTCGCCCTTGTTGCTGACGCCGACACGGTCGGCCATTTCTTCGGCCTCTTCGATATAATGCGTCGTCAGGATGATGGTGACGCCCTGCTCGCGCAGCCCGCGCACCATCTCCCACATGTCCTGTCTGAGTTCGACGTCCACGCCCGCGGTCGGCTCGTCCAGGAACAATATCTTCGGCTCGTGGCTCAGCGCCTTGGCGATCATCACGCGCCGCTTCATGCCGCCGGACAACGCCATGATCTTTTCGTTGCGCTTGTCCCACAGCGACAGGTCGCGCAGCACTTTTTCGATGTGGGCCGGGCTGGGCGGAAAACCGAACAGGCCGCGCGAGAAACTCACCGTATCGATGACGCGCTCGAACGCGTCGGTGTGCAATTCCTGCGGCACCAGGCCGATTTTCTGACGCGCCTGTTTGTACTCGCGATGGATATCGTGTCCGTCGGCGATCACCGTCCCGGCCGACAGTTTGACGATGCCGCAGACGATATTGATCAGCGTCGTCTTGCCCGCGCCGTTGGGGCCGAGCAGCGCGAAGATCTCGCCGCGGTAGATATCCAGATTGATCGGCTTCAGAGCCTGCAAGCCGCCCTTGTAGGTCTTGCTCACATCCCTGATGGAGATGATCGGCTGCGCCATGAGATAATACTTCCCCGCGAAGCGCCGCACATAAGCGCGCGAACCCGATAAGGCTAGAGGCGTTCGGTATTCCGCAGACGTAATGCGGAAACATTCCGCCTCACATCTTATCTAACAGAGGACGATGCAGCCGGCGCACATCCTTCATCCCCGCCCGGAGGGGCTCTATTGCCCGCTTGCGGACCTTTATATCGACCCGACGCGCCCGGTGGCGCGCGCGCTGATCACGCATGGCCATTCCGACCACGCCCGCGCCGGCCACGGCGCCGTGATGGCCACGCCCGAAACGCTCGCCATCATGGCGGCGCGCTACGGCCCGGCGTTCGCCGGCTCCACGCAGCCGCTGAAGTATGGCGAAACCATCGAACTCGGCGGCGTGACCGTCCGCTTGGCCTCCGCCGGCCATGTGCTCGGCTCGGCGCAGGCCGTAGTAGAGGCCGGCGGCTGCCGCATCGTCGTCAGCGGCGATTACAAGCGACAACCCGATCCGACCTGCCCGCCCTTCGAGGTCGTGCCGTGCGACGTGTTCATCAGCGAAGCCACGTTCGCGCTGCCGGTGTTCACGCATCCCAGCGCCGAACACGAAGTGAAGAAGCTGCTCGCCTCCGTGGCCATGTTTCCCGAGCGCGCGCACGTCATTGGCGCCTACGCGCTTGGCAAGGCGCAGCGCCTGATGGCCACGCTGCGCCAATGCGGCTGGGATCAGCCCATCCACGTCCACGGCGCGCTGATCGCTCTCACCGAGCTTTACAAGCAGCACGGCGTCGATCTCGGCGACATCCGCCATGTCGAGAATGCGCCCAAGAGCCACTACGCCGGCGCCATCGTCCTCGCTCCGCCCGGCGCATTGCAGACGCCGTGGCTGCGCCGCTACCCCGATCCGGTCACCGCGTTCGCTTCGGGCTGGATGCGCATCCGCGCCCGCGCCCGCCAGCGCGGCGTTGAGCTGCCGCTGGTGATGTCGGATCACGCCGATTGGCCCGATCTGCAACGCACCATCCTGGAAACCGGCGCCGGCGAAATCTGGATCACGCACGGCGAAGCCGATGCGCTGGCGCACTGGTGCGAAAGCCAGGGCCTCAAAGCCAAGGCGCTGCACCTGGTCGGCTACGGCGATGAAGAAGAGCCCGCCGCCGCATGAACCGCTTCGCCGCGCTCCTCGACCGCCTCGCCTACGAGCCGCGCCGGCTCGGCAAGCTCGCGCTTCTGGAAGACTACTTCCGCGACGCGCCGGACCCGGATCGCGGCTGGGCGCTGGCGGCCATGACAGGCGCACTCTCGTTCAAGCACGCCAAGCCAGGTCTCGTACGCCAGCTCGCCGCCGAGCGCACCGATCCGGTGCTGTTCGGCCTTTCCTGGGATTTCGTCGGCGACCTCGCCGAAACCGTCGCCTTGATGTGGCCGGCGCAGGAGGCGCGCGCCAACGCCGAATTGTCCCTCAGCGATGTGGTCGAGGGCCTCGACACGACGCCGAAAGACCAACTCCCCGCCCTCGTCGCCGACTGGCTCGATCGGCTTGACGAAAACGGCCGCTGGGCGCTGCTGAAACTCATCACCGGCGCCCTGCGCATCGGCGTCTCAGCGCGGCTCGCGCGCACAGCGCTCGCTCAGATGGCCGGCAAGGAAGCAGATGACATCGAAGACGTCTGGCACGCCGACGCGCCGCCTTATCTGCATCTCTTCGCCTGGCTTGAGGGCCGCGCCGATGCGCCGTCGACCTCCAGCCTCGTGCGCTTTTATCCGCCCATGCTCTCACACCCGATCGAGCCGGAGGAGTTCGAAAACCTCAGCCCCGCCGACTATTGCGCCGAATGGAAATGGGACGGCATCCGCGTCCAAGCGGCCGCCGGACGCGACGCACACGGCGCTTACGCCGGCAAGCTCTTCTCGCGCACCGGCGACGACATCTCCAAATCTTTTCCCGACCTTGTCGACCACTTCCAGTTCGACGCCGTGTTGGACGGCGAATTACTGATCCGTCGCGAAGGCCGCGTGCAGGACTTCAACACGCTTCAGCAGCGCCTTAACCGCAAGGCCGTCACACCCAAGCTGCAAGCGCAGTATCCCCCCTTCATCCGCGTCTACGATCTCCTCGCTCAA
>CAZIOD010000061.1:0-16678 GCA_964540785.1 uncultured Terricaulis sp. | reverse complement strand
CCCTCATCCGTCACCGGGCTTGTGGGCATCAAGCCCACCGTCGGCCTCGTCTCGCGTACGCATATCGTGCCGATCAGCCACAGCCAGGACACAGCCGGACCCATGGGCCGCACGGTCGCCGACGTCGCCGCGGTGCTCACAATTATTGCCGGCAGCGATCCCGCCGATCCCGCCACCGCCGAAGCCGACGCGCGCCGCGTCGACTACGTCGCCGCGCTGGACGCCAGCGCGCTGCAGGGCCGACGCATCGGCGTGGTGCGTTACATGGCCGGCTTCAGCCCGCCGGTCGACGCCTTGTTCGAGCAGGCGCTCGCCGAACTCCGGGAAGCCGGAGCCGAGATCGTTGAGATCACACAGCGTCCAGCGGCAATGGACGGGCTTGGGCGCGACGAGCTGACGATCCTGCTCGCCGAGCTGCGCAGCGATCTCAATGCCTACCTGGCCACCACGCCGGAAACCGTGCGCACGCGCACGCTGGCGGACGTCATCGCTTTCAACACCCAAACGCCGGCGGAAACCGCCTTGTTCGGTCAGGACCTGTTCGAGCGAGCTGAGGCCACGCAAGGGGTCGATGATCCCGCATATCGCGCTGCGCATGCGCGCGCCGCCGCCGCCGCCCGCGCGGCGATCGACGCGATGATGGCCGCCCACAATGTCGATGTCCTAGCCGCGCCCTCACTGGCGCCCGCCTGGACCACCGACATCGTCAACGGCGATCATTATGTCGGCGGCGGCGCCAGCCAGCTGCCGGCTGTCTCGGGCTATCCGCACATTACCGTGCCCATGGGCCATGTCGGCGGCCTGCCGGTTGGCCTCTCGCTGTTCGCGGAGGCGTGGTCGGAGGCCAAGTTGTTGGCTTTTGCGTACGCCTACGAGCAGCGCGCGCAGGCACGCACGCCCCCGCGCTATTTCGAAACGGTATCGAGCCAAGAAAACTTCGCGCCAGCGCTGGGGCCACAACGCCGCGAGGGCGACCGCGCGCGCTAACGCCGATCGATCAGCGCTTGCGCAGCGGTGATTTTCCCGCCATTCGCGGCCCCTGCATGCGACGAGGGGACAGCCGGTGGCGGAAGCGAATACAGCGCAAAAAGGGTTTCTCGGCTGGGTCGAACGCACAGGCAACAAGCTGCCCGACCCGGTCTTCATCTTCTTTTGGCTGATCGGCTTTCTGATCCTGTTCAGCATTGGCGCAGCCGCTCTCAATTATTCAGCCCTGCACCCGACGCAGACGGACGAGGCCGGCAGTCCGGTGATCATCAGCGCTGTGAGCCTCGTCTCGCCGGACAACATTCGCCGGCTCTGGGTGGAGATGCCCCAGACCTTCACCCACTTCCACCCGCTGGGCTACGTGTTGGTGGTGATGCTAGGCGCCGGCGTCGCCGAGCGCTCGGGCCTGTTCGCCGCCGCCATGCGCGCGGGCGTGCGCAATGCGCCGAAATTTCTGCTGACGCCGGCTGTGGCGTTCGTCGCCATGATGGGCAACCTCGCCGCCGATGCGGCTTATGTCGTGCTGATCCCGCTGGCGGGCGTGCTTTATGCAGCGGCGGGGCGCCATCCAATCGCCGGCATCGCCGCGGCCTTCGCCGGCGTGTCGGGCGGCTTTTCCGCTAACCTGCTGCCCGGCCAGCTCGACGCCTTGCTGTTCGGCATCACGCAAGCTGCGGCCGAGACGGTCGATCCCACCTGGCAGGCCAACATCGCCGGCAACTGGTTCTTCATCGCCGCGATGCTCATCGTGTTTTTGCCGGTGATCTGGTACGTGACCGACGCAATCATCGAAAAGCGTCTGGGCAAGTGGGCGCCCGGCGACAACGATCACGCTCATATCGGCGATAGCGACGCGCCGCTGACACGCGAGCAGAAGAAGGGCCTTCTGTGGGCCGGCCTTGCCTGCCTCGGCGTCATCGCCCTCTGGCTCTTCTTTACCTTCGGACCGGGCACGCCGCTGATCGACGAAGAAGCCCCGATCCCCGAGGCGCGGCTAACGCCATTGTACCAATCGCTGGTGGCTGGGTTCTTCGTGCTCTTTCTCGCCGCCGGCTGGGCGTACGGCGCGGCCGCCAAGACCGTGAACAACCATCGCGATGCGGTGAAGATGATGTCGGCCTCGATGGGCGACATGGCCTATTATCTGGTGCTCGCGTTCGCCGCCGCGCACTTCGTGGCCATGTTCAACTGGTCCAATCTCGGCCTCATCTTCGCGGTGCAGGGCGCGGGCGCAATCGCCAGCTCGAACCTGCCGCTGCCGGCGCTCTTGGTGCTGATCGTGGTGCTGACCGCGCTCGTCAACCTCTTCATCGGCTCGGCCAGCGCCAAGTGGGCGCTGATGGCGCCCGTGCTGGTGCCGATGATGATGCTGCTCAATGTGAGCCCGGAAATGACCACAGCCGCCTATCGCGTCGGCGATGGCGCCACCAACATCATCACCCCGCTCATGGTGTACTTCCCGCTGATCCTCACCTTCGCGCAGCGATGGAATCCCGATTTCGGTCTCGGCAGCCTGACAGCGACAATGCTCCCCTACTCGTTGTGGATTTTGATTACCGGCATCGTCCTGACCTTCGCCTGGGTCTATCTCGACCTGCCGCTGGGGCCCGGCGCGGTGGTCGACTACGCGCTTCCGGCGGCCACGCCGGCAGAGCCGGCGCCCGCGCCATAACATTGTTGCGAGGCGGCTTTTCCGCCGACGAAACTCAGGAACTCCCAAGCCCTCCGCCTGTTGAGGCGGCGGAGACCGATAATGTTCGATGGAGGACCCTTACCGTACCAGCCGATCGAGCCGTGGCGCGATGAAAAACTCGAGCGCCGGGCCAAGTTGCACGATCGGCTGAAGGCGTTCGGCGCGTTCACTGGCATCGCCATCGGTGCGGTGGCCGGGTTCGAGATGGTGATCGGCGGCGGATTCGACTTCATGACGCCTGCGCCGGAAGTACGCGAGCTTGCCCCCTCGCGGTACGTCACCGTTCAACAAGTGCCCTGGTCCTCGCAAATGCGCGTGGTCCCGCTCTCCTCGCGCGAGCCATTGTTCGCCGGCGAGCCGATTGAGGTGGAAACATCGGCCGACCGGCTCGCCGGCGGCTACGACGATCCGGACGTCCCGCAGATCGCATTTCCGGAAGTGAGCGAAGAGGAGATTCGCGCGCACATCGAAGCACTCTACGCGGGCGATACCGGCCCCAGCTACACCGAGGCCTCGATCATTTATGAAGACGCGCCGGCCATCGACGAGACGCCTGCCGATCCCTACGCGGAAGCCGAAGCCATGGTGCAAGAGGCGTTGGGCGGCTACGATTACGCCGACATGGACGCATCTACCGCTTTCTGAAACGCATGACCTTGGTCAGAAACGCCAGCTCGGTTTCTTCCAGTTCCAGCCCTGCATCGCGGAACAGCGCGGCGAAATCTTCCTTCAAATACGAGCCGAAATACGGCTCGTGAAATCCGACCGGAAAATATTCGAGCATCCGATCGAGATCGGGCGCATCTCCGGTCTGCACTGAATCCGCAAACACGAATGCGCCGCCCGGCTTAAGGATGCGCGCGATCTCTCGCGCGGCTTCGCGGCGGATGCGTGGGGGCAGTTCGTGGAAAAGATAGACGCACGTCGCCGCATCGACGCTGCCGTCCTCGAATGGCGCTTGCTCCACGGCGCCGTTGGCAATCTCCACCTGAGACCACGCCTCCAGTCGCTTGCGCGCCTCCTCGCAATACGCTGGCGATAAATCGATGCCGGTCGCTTGGACGCGCGGAAACGCGTCGAGCACCTGCGCCAAGAACCGGCCATTGCCGCAGGCCAGATCCACCAGCTTCACGCGCCGCTGATCCTTACCCCGAAGCGCGCGGGCCAGCGAACCCAGCGCTATGCGGCGCATGGCGTCGGCCGCCCCGCCGAACAGGATTTCCACCTGGGTGTCGTACAGCCGCGCACTCTCTTCGGAGAGCCAGCCCCCGCTCTGATAGTGGAAATTTTGCAGATAGTACGCCGGGTAGCGACCCTCTTTCGCCTGTTCACGCACTTCCGTGCCGGCGCGCTGCAGCCGGCGTGCGTCGACACGGGGCAGATCGCGAAAGAACTGCGTGGAATTGCGCAACGTCGAGAGTGCGCGCGTCACGCGCAGGTCGTTCGGCGCCGGATAGAGACCCGCTTCGATATTGGCGCGATCTTTTGCGAACAATTCCAGAAACGCCGCACGGATGCGCACCGGGTCGCCCTCCTGCGACTGGGGCTGAAACCGTGGCTCGCCCGGGCGGTTGAACGGTCCTGACAGCCGCCGCGCCAGCATGTATTGACCCATGTACCAGGCCACCCGCGCCCCTTGCGCGGCGGCATAGCGGGCCCGGCCAAAGTCGCGTTTCAAGCTCATGCCTGCAAAGGTAGCGCACCCCTCCCGCTTGCTCCACCGCGCCATTTGCGCGCGAGTCTGCCGCCGATTGCCCCGCGCTGTTGACGCCCCGCGCATTTGCCGGAACCATGCGCACCGCCTCCCATGAATGACCTTGCCGCCGACGACCTCTTAAAGCGCGCTCAGGCCGCCGAGCAGCGCGGGCGCGCTGACGAAGCCGCACAGGCTTGGCGCGACCTGGCGGCGCGGCATCCGCGGCACCCGGCCGTCCTGTTTCAGCAAGGGCGCGCCCGGCTTCAGAGCGGCGACGCGGTCGGCGCTGTCGCCTTGCTGAACGAGGCCGAAGCAGGCGACCCAACAAACGCCGAAGCGCCGCTCTTCACCGCACTCGCCCTCAACATGCAGGGCGCCCATGCGCAGGCGCTCGCCGCCCTCGATCGCGCCCTCGCGATCGATCCATATTTCTTTCTCGCTCTGCTCTCGAAAGGCAAAGTGCTCGAACAGATGGGGCGCCCACGCTCGGCGGCGCGCGTCTATCAGAACGCCCTCAAGATCGCACCGCCGCCCGAGCGCCTGCCCGCTTCTGTGCGAGCGCCTTACGAACGCGCAAAGGCCGTCGTGGAACAGGATGCGCGCAACCTGGCAGACTTTCTGCGCCAACGAACGAGCCGGGTGCGCGAGAAGTTCGAGGGCGCCGACTTGCGCCGCTTCGACGAATGCCTCGGCATCCTCGCCGGCGTGCAGAAGCGCTACACGCACGACCCCATCCTGCTCTACTTCCCGCGTTTGCCCGCGATTCCGTTTTACGACCGCGACCTGTTTCCGTGGCTAGGCGAACTGGAGGCCGCCACTGAGCGGATCCGCGACGAGTTCGTCCGCGTCTATGCGGAGGACAGGGCCAGGTTCGATCCCTACATGCAGCTGCCGCCGGGCGCGCCGCTGAACCAATGGCGCGAGCTCAATAATTCCCCGGCATGGAGCACGTTCTTTCTCTGGCGTGACGGCAGGCGCGAAGACGCCAATTGCGCGCGCTGCCCCCAAACGACTGCGCTGCTGGAGAGCCTGCCGATGGCGCATCAGCCCGGCTATGGCCCCACCGCAATGTTCTCCGTGCTCGCCCCGCGCACCGCCATTCCGCCGCACACGGGATCGTCCAACGCACGGCTGATTGTTCACCTCCCGCTCGTGTTGCCGGGACCTTGTCGCTTCCGGGTCGGCAACGAGACACGCGACTGGAAGATGGGCGAGGCCTGGGTCTTCGACGACAGCATCGAGCACGAAGCATGGAACGATAGCGACGAAGCACGCGCGATCCTCATCTTCGATGTCTGGCACCCTATGTTGGCAGATGCAGAACGGGAGCTGATCGTCGAAATGATGGCGGCGCTGAACGCGTATGGCGCCGAACGCTAGCAGGTGAGTGGGGCGACCCGCTGACGTGAGCCCTGAATGACGAGCGTGGAGATTAGCGGCGCTTGCGCTTCTTTGGCGGCGCCGCCAGCGGCTCCGGCCATTGCGTGATGCGTTTGATCAATCCCGCCATCTTCAGCCGCCCTTCCGGCCGGGTGCGGTTCTTTGCCGAGGCTTGCGCGACGTGGACAGTTTCCGGATCGCCCGAAACCAGGGGATGCCACCAATAGAGATCGCGCCCCTCCTCGACCAGCCGATATGCGCATGTGCGAGGCAGCCAATCGAGCTTGGCGACGTTCTTCGGCGTCAGCTTCACGCAGTCCGGCACGTATTTCTTGCGCTCGGCGTAATTGCTGCAGCGGCTCGTCGTGGTGTCGAACAATTTGCAGGAGACGTCAGTCAGGTACAGCTGGCCGGTGTCGATATCCTCGACGCTGATGACGCAGCACTTACCGCAATTGTCACACAGCGCTTCCCATTCGCGCTCGCTCATCTCGTGAAGTCTCTTGCGGCGCCAATAACCGTCTTCGAGGGGCGTGGCGTCAGCTATCGCATCGCGCTTGCGACGTGAGTGGCGATAGTCCAGCAGCGTATGCACCGTTCCCGAGCCGGCTGGCGCGGGCTTGGGACGCGCAGGCGGGCGGGACATCCGCAATCGTTGTTTCATCGCTCCAGCGCTCCCACCAATTCTATATGTGGGCTCCAGCGAAACTGATCCACCGGCGTCACCCGCAGCACTGTGAAGCCGTGCTCGATCAGCGCCTTGAGATCGCGCGCGAAACTCGCCGGATCGCAAGAGACATAGGCGAGCCTGCGCACTGGCGCGCGTGCAATCTGCTCGACCTGCAGCCGCGCGCCGGAACGCGGCGGATCGATCACGGCGCCGTCGAACTTCTTCATCTCCATGCTGGAAAGAGGCGTGCGCAACAGATCGCGCCGCAGCGTGCGCACCTCCTTCAGCGCGCCGCCCGCGCCGTCTGCGGCACGTTTCAGCGACGTCAGCATGTCCTCATCCGCCTCCACCGCCAGCACCTCTGCCTGCTCGGCAAGTCGCAAAGCAAATGTGCCGATTCCCGCGAAGAGATCGACCACGCGATGGGCGCCCTGTAGCGCGTCCAGCGTCAGACGCGCGAGTTCCGCCTCGCCCTTCGCCGTGGCTTGCACGAATGCCCCCGGCGGCGGCGCGACAACGGCGCGCCCCATGCGCAGCATTGGCTGGTCGCGGACGACGATCGGCTCCCCGTCGATGGTAAGGCGCGCGAGGTCCAAGTCATGCGCGAGCGCGCTCAAACGCTCCAGCGTGCCGCGATGCAGCAACGCGGCCTTGCCCGCGCCTTTGATCGCAACATCGACGCCGGCGTCCGTCAGCAGGCAGTGCAGCGTGATTTCGCCGCGCTGTGGCAGCGCGACATCGGCCAAGCGCGCCAATCTCAACGCCGCCGCCTCAAGCGCCGGCGCCAGCACCGGACAATGCGCGATCGGGGTAAGCCGTGCGCCGCCGCGTTCAATAAAGCCGATGCGCACCTCGCCGCGTTCACGCGCGGCGTGAAAACCGGCGCGCCGGCGGCCCTCGCCCCAAGCAGGGATGATGGGATCGACATCGATGCCGGCAAATCCGCGTCGCCCCAGCGCCTCACGCACCTGTTCGTGCTTCCAGGCGAGATAGGGCCCTTCGCTCCAATGCTGGAGTTGGCATCCCCCACAGCGCCCGAAATGGGCGCAAACCGGCTTCTGTCGCTCCGCACTAGCAGCGATGATTTCCAGCACCTCCGCCCGGTGGCCCGTTATCCGCGCCCGCACCTGTTCACCGGGCAACGCATAAGCGGCGTAGATCGGCCCGTCTTCGCTCTCGGCCGTAGCGTCGCCGCGCGCCCCGATCCCCGAAATGGCGAGTACGCGCTCCTGGGGCGCTGGCTGGGGCTGGCTGAGGCGCGCCGCGGCGGGCCGGGCCCTGGAAAGTCGGTTCTGACGCTTCATGTGCCGTTCAGGCGCGCTCTGCTTTTATCTGCGCCAAGGAATTGAGGAGCGCACCCATGCGTAAAGCTCTCGTCGCCGCCACGGCAATGACCGCCGCCCTTCTGGGGGCGCAGCCGGCTGCGGCGCAACAATATCGCACTTACCATGACGCGCACGTCGCGAACCACTACCAGTGCCAGCAATCCCGCGAGAACCGCACCGCTGGCGGCGCCGTGATCGGCGGCGTCCTCGGCGCGCTGCTCGGCCGCGAAGTCGCCGACCGCGGCGTACGCGGCGAAGGGGCTGCCCTGGGCGCCGTGGTGGGCGCTGTGGCCGGCGGCGCCATCGGACGCAGCACCGCGCGCTGCGATGGCGTCCCGCAAGGCGCCTACGAGCCGTATTACGGACAAGCCTATCGAGATTATCGCGACGGCGATCGCTATCGCGAAGCCGATCTCTACGGCGGTCCATACGAAGACGATTACTACGGTGACGGTTACTACCGCGGCCCCTACTAAGCGCCGGACGATTTAACCCTCGTACGCACTGACCCGCCCCGGCCCCGGCCGGGGCGGCCTCTTACCGGCGCATATGCACAAGAAACTCCAGATTGCCATCGCCGCCGCGTATCGGCGATTCTGTCACCGCGACGACGTCAAATCCCGCAACACCGTCGAGGGCGCGGATCGCCTGCGCCGCCGCCAAGCGCGCATCCCCTTCAGCGAGTACGCCGCCTCTCCCCGGTCCGGCTTCGAACTGCGGCTTGATCAGCGCAACGACATCGGCGCGTTCGGCCGCTAACGATAGAGGCGTGGCAAGCGCCTTTGCTGCGCCGATGAAGCTCACATCGCAGACGACCAGCGTCGGCGGCTCGGGAAGCTGTCCGCGGATCAGCACCCGCGCGTCCGTGCGCTCGAGGCTAATTACGCGCGGATCGTCGCGCAACGACGCATGCAATTGCCCGCGGCCGACATCCACCGCATACACACGCGCTGCATCCCGCGCGAGCAGAACCTGGGTAAAGCCGCCGGTCGATGCGCCGACGTCGAGACAAATCCGGCTGGCCGGATCTACGCCAAACGCGTCCAACGCATGGGCGAGCTTCACGCCGCCGCGCGATACCCACGGGTGCGCCGGCGCCGCCGCTAGCTCCGCGTGCTCGTCGATTTGATCGGACGCCCTCTCGACTCGCACGCCGTCAGCGGTCACGCCACCCGCCTCGATCGCCGCACGCGCCTTGGCGCGGCTCTCGGCGAGGCCACGCGCTACGAGCAACAAATCGGCGCGCATACGAGACATCGTTTCACATGCTGTCGCAGCAGATAACGCCAAGGCAACCCCTTGCCCTGCAGGCGACGGCGTCCCAGTCTGACGCACCGCACCAGGGGGACAAGTCAATGCAATTTTCACGTCGCGCCTTGATGGCCAACGCCGTCGCGTTCAGCGGCCTCGCTAGTGCGTGCGCGAACGGCGCCAGCACGGCCTCACAGGCTTCCCCCAGCGCCGACGACGCCCTGGGCGATCTGGATGCAACCGGCTTGGCCGCGCGAATCCGCAGCGGCGCAGTTACTGCGGAAGACGCGCTCAATGCCGCCGTCGCGCGCGCCGAACGCTTGAACCCGCAGCTCAATTTTATCGCCACCCCTACCTACGAGTACGCGCGCGCACGGCTTTCGCAACGCCTCGCCGGTCCATTCGCGGGCGTGCCGACCCTCATCAAAGATCTGATGCCCGTTGCGGGACTGCCAACGAAATACGGCAGCCGGGCTTTCGCCAATTACGTGGCGACCGAGCAGCCGCCCTACATGGACGCACTCTTGGCAGCCGGTCTCGTGCCGTTCGGCAAGTCGACGACGCCTGAGTTCGGCCTCACGGCAACCACCGAGCCGCTCTTGGGCGGCGACACGCGTAATCCCTGGGATGTCACACGTTCCAGCGGCGGCTCTTCAGGCGGCGCAGCTGTCGCCGTTGCGGCGCGCGTCGTGCCGATTGCGCACGCTAGCGATGGCGGCGGCTCGATCCGCATCCCCGCCTCCTGCAACGGGCTCGTTGGTCTGAAGCCCTCGCGCGGCCGCAGCGTCTCAGGCGGGCGTGCGGATTCCGGCATCGATATATCAGTCAACGGATGCGTCAGCCGAAGCGTCCGCGACACCGCCGCCTGGCTTGCCGCAACCGAACAGAGCGGCGCAGAGGCGACGTTTCCGCCCGTCGGGGTGGCGACTGGGCCCAGCACGCGGCGCCTCCGCATTCGCCTTGATATCCCGAATGCGCTCGGCAACGAGCCGCACCCCGAAGTGCGCGCTGCGGTCGAATCTGCTGCCGAACTCTGTCAGGCGCTCGGCCATGAGGTTCGTGAGGGCCGACCGGATCTCGATGGACGACAGTTTTCCGCGGACTTCATTTTGTTGTGGTCAGCCGGCGCGGCGGAAGTAGTCGCCCTTGTGCAAAGCCAAGCGGGCGATATTCCGCTCGGCCAATTGCTCGAACCGCTCACGCTCGACCTCGCCGCCCATTATCAACAGCAAGGCCAAGCGGCTCTGGAAGCCGCGATCGGCCGTTTGCGTGAAGTCGAGGCCCGGTATGCCGCGTTCTTCAGCGACGCCGACGTCTATTTGACGCCCGTGCTTGCCCAACCCCCCGTCCCGCTCGGCCAGATCGCCGGCTCGCTCGGCATGGAAGCCTTCAATACGCTGACCGATTATGTGGGCTACACGCCGCTGCAGAACGTAGCGGGGGCGCCCGCGATCAGCCTGCCGCTGGGCTGGTCGTCGCGTGGGCTGCCGATCGGAGTGCACTTTTCGGCCGCCGCAGGGGCGGAACGAGCGCTCCTGGAACTTGCTTATGAGCTGGAACAAGCCCAACCATGGGCAGCTCGGAAACCGCCGGTGAACGCCGGCTGAAAAGCTGTTCCACACTCCCGCCCCCTTTGGCAGATAGCGGGTGTCTAATGTCGAGTCGCGCCCTTGCCAGCGTCCTGCTGCTCGCCGCCGCAACGGCGACGTCGGCCGGCGCCCAACAGCCGCCAGCGCGCGGCGAGGACTGGTATCGCAGCCAGCTCGTCGAACTCGCCGAAGTGCTCGGCGGCTCCCACTATCTGCGCATCATATGCGAAGGCCGGGGCGACCAGCGCTGGCGCGATTACATGCGCGGCGTGATCGAACGCGAGCCGGAGTACAACGCGGTGCTCGTTGAAGGTTTCAATCGCGGCTACCGCACGGAAGAAGCGCGTTTTCCAGCGTGCGACGCCACGACTCGCCAGATGGAAGCCGAGCTGCGCGCACGCGGTCTTCGACTGGCCCAAGCGCTCAGCGCCAGGCATACGGTCGAGTAGATGAGCGAAGACGATCCCGAAAAGAAAGCGCGCGCGCTCGAACTGCTTCTCGGCGCCTGGGACCAAGCGCTGGCTGACGGGGCCGATCCGGAAGTCGTTGCGTCGGTGGCGATCTATGCCGCGATGGCGGATATGGTCGAACGCTACGGCGAACAGCCGGTCGCCGATTTCTGCGCTACGCTGCCGGAGCGCGTGCGAAACGGCGAATTCACACTGCGCACGAACGAGCCTTAATCGAAGCGGCTCATCCAGACGTCTTCGAGCCATTCCCGCGGAGGAACATTCGGGTAAGCGCCCCGGCGGGCGAGAAAGAGATGGCGCGCAATCTCGGCCTGCCGCTCGATATTGTAGTGTTTGAGCTTGGCTTGGGGTTTGGGCTTGTAGCTATAGGCCGACTTGCCGAGCGCGCCGAGCTTCGCGCCGGCAAGGAAAACGCCGTGCGCCGCCTGCCAAACGTGCATCAGTTCATGCACCAGCCAACCTTGCTCATCGAGGGGCGCCTCGGCGAAGTCGCGCGCGGCGCGCCAGCGCGAAAACACGATCGTCCGTCCAAGTGGAACCACAGCGCCGAACCCCAGCGACGGCGCCTGCGCCACGCGCACGCGCGCCCAATCTATCTCCTCATCGAACACGGTGCGGCCGAGCGCTATTTCGCCCGCGGTCAGGGGACGACGATGCCCGGGCTTCATGCGGTCGATCTGCTTTTTCACGGGACTCATACCGGCGCGACGGGGTCTATGCTGAAGCGTGAGCTTACAGGCGCCGGAAAGACGGCGCGACAGTTGCGCGGAAGTCCAGTAAAGTTCGGACATGTCGGCGCCGTTTGAAATCGTGGTGGGCAGGATCGAGACGCTGGACGTGGATGCGGTCGTCAACGCGGCCAACCGCCAGCTCGCGCCGGGCGGGGGCGTTGACGGCGCGCTGCGCGTTGCGGCCGGTCCGGAACTGACCCTCCACACCGCACGCTTGCCCGCCCTCGATGTCGGCCAATCCGTGATCACGCCGGGCTTCGATTTGCCGGCTAGATTCATCATCCACACCGCCGCGCCGGTCTGGACCAATCCCGGCCCGGAAGGCGAAAAGGTCAACGGTCTCGCGCGCTGCTACATGTCGGCGATTGAGATGGCCGCCTCGCGTAAGTTCGAGTCGATCGCCTTTCCCTGTCTCGGCGTCGGCAATTTCGGTTGGCCGCGCGGTTTTGCCTGCGCCATCGCCATCGCATCGTGCGAGCAGGCGCTGGAGAGCCCCTCCGATCTTAAGCGTATCGTCTTCTGTTGCTTCACCGAAGAGGACGCTGCGATCTATCGTGCCGGTCTTGGGATGGAGACGCCGAATTAGCCGGATCTAGAGCGTTTCCAGGAATCTCATCGACTGGCCCAGCGCCGGCGCGGCGATCTCGCCATCTCGCATCACCAGGTTGCCGCGAATGATCGTCGCCATTGGCCAGCCTTGGGCCTCAAAGCCGTCGAAGGGCGTCCAGCCACAGCGTGTGGCCTGATCTTGTGCGCGAATAATGCGGCGCGCCTTCATGTCCACGATCGTGAAATCGGCGTCGTAGCCGCAGGCAATGCGGCCTTTGTTGGCAATGCCGAACACGCGGTTCGGACCGTGACTGGTCAGATCGACGAAGCGTTGCAGCGTGAGCCGTCCCGCATTGACGTGAGTTAGCATCACCGGAACCAGGGTTTGCACGCCCGGCATGCCGGATGGCGATTTCGGATAGGGCTGCGCCTTTTCCTCGCGCGTATGCGGCGCATGGTCGGTGCCGAGCACGTCGACGACACCGCCTTCGATGCCGAGCGCCCAAAGGGCTTCTCGATCCTCCCCATAGCGAATCGGTGGGTTCATTTGCGCGAAACCGTGCAGGCGCTCGTAGATCTCGGGCGCCTCGAAGCTGAGGAATTGGGGCAACGTCTCGACTGTCGCCACATCCTTGGCGGCGGCCAGAAACGCCATCTCCTCCTTCGATGACACATGCAGGACATGCACGCGTTTGCCATGCCGCCGGGCCGCCTCCACCAGCCGTGTCGTCGCCATCAACGCAGTCTGCGCGTCCCTCACTTCCGGGTGGCTGGACCAATCGCCTTCCCGCGCGAGGGCTTTGCGCTCCTGCAAACGCGCCTCGTCTTCCGCGTGGAAAGCGCCGCGCCGCCTAATATTGCTCAGAATGCGATCCAGGCCTTCGTCGTCGCCCACGAGGAGCGAGCCGGTGGACGAGCCCATGAACGTCTTGACGCCGCAACAGCCGGGTAAACGTTCGAGTTCGCCGAGCTGATCGGCGTTCTCGTGCGTAGCGCCGACATAAAATGCATGATCCACATGCGCGCGCCCTCGGGCCCGGGCGAGTTTATCATGCAGCGCCTCCGCGGTCGTGGTCGAGGGCGCGGTGTTCGGCATTTCGAATACGGCGGTGACGCCGCCGAGCGCCGCCGCGCGGGTGCCGGTCTCCAAGTCTTCCTTGTGTTCGTTGCCGGGCTCGCGGAAGTGCACCTGCGTATCGATAACGCCGGGCAGGACATGCAGACCGGTTGCGTCGAATACCTCTTCGGCGGCGCTGGCGTTGATGCCGCCGCCGATAGCGGCGATGCGCCCGTCCTTGACCCCGATCGCGGCGACCCCGGCGCCAGCGTGGCTCACCAGCGTGCCGCCTCGAATGACCAGGTCGAACAGCTTGGTCATCGTAATCCTCCGGCGTGCAACAGGTCGAGCACGGCCGCTTCGACCGCGTCGACGCTGATGTCGCTCATAGGCTCCGCGCCGTCCAGTACGGTCTCGCCCCCTATTTCTTCAAGGCTACGGCCGCGCAGCGTGCGCGCGCGTGGGCCGCGAGGCGCCCGCACGCGCTCGTCTGTGGGGCCGAACAGGGTCAAGGTCGGTGCGCCGACGGCAGCTGCAATGTGCGCCAGAGCGTTGTCGTTGCCAATGCACAGCGTCGCACGCTCCAACAACGCCGCACAGTCAAGCAGATCGAACTCGCCGCCGAGATCGCGCGCGGCAACGCCATCAGCGTCCAGGCTCGCCACGATAGCGCGGGTCAACACCTGGTCTCGCGCGCCTGCCCCAACCACGACAATCTGGGCGCCGCCGAGCAGGCCGCCGTTGAGCCGGCGCGCGACAGCCGCAAAGCGCTCTTTTGGCCAGCGTTTATTGGCGGTTGAGCCGCTCGGCGCCAACACAATCAACGGCCCAGGTGACAGGGCGGCGGCTTTGACGCGCGCCGCTTGGTCAATCACGATGCTTGGTTCAAGAGCCCGCGCGGCGCCGACGATAGCGGCGAACTCCTCGGTCAGGTGCCGCAGGACCCTCGGCGCACGACGCATCATGCGTCGTCGTGCGCGGACGAAGAGGCCGCTCCCTCGGGAGCGCAAATCCAGGAGCAGATCGAACGGGGCGGTCAGGCGCACGAGCGGCCAGCCGCGCGCGCCGGACGCCGAGCTCGACATTGAACTGAGTTGCGGCAGCGCCCGGAACAGCGGCTGGGCTGGCTCTTCGCAATCTACAGCAAGCCGATCGCCTTCCTGCAGCACATGCGCCAGCGCGCCCGTGGCAAGAACGGTTTCGCCGAGATCGGCGGGGGCGAGAAAAAGGATGCTGGCCATATGCGATGCGGGTTAGGCGCGACCTCGGTAAATGCCAAGTCAATGCCGCTTGCGGCTGGCTGGCTTGCGCGCCAAGTGAGACCCCATGAGCGCACAATTCCGCCTTCCACGCAGTGTGATTCGCGTGTCCGGCCCGGACGCCGGAGCCTTCCTGCGCAATCTCCTTACGCAGGACGCCGTGCTGGACGAGGGTGCAGTCCGCTACGGCGCCCTCCTGACGCCGCAAGGCAAGGTTGTCGCCGACATGATCATATACGGGACAGGGCTCGACGTTCTCATCGATGTCGACGCCACCCGCGCGGCGGGGCTGCAACGGCTGCTGGGCCTCTACAAATTGCGTTCCCAAATCACACTTGAAGATGTCAGCGACCAAAAAGCGCTCGTCGCCGGCTATGATCAATTCGATGGCGCGCGCGCCGATCCACGTCTGCCCGTGTTGGGCTGGCGGGGGATTGTCTCGCGGCAGGAGGCTCTCTCTCTGCCTGATGGCGCGGCGGCGTACGACGCGCGCCGTATCGAGCTCGGTGTCCCCGACCTCGCACGCGATGCGGCGGCAGAGGAGGTCTTCGCGCTGGAATCGCTGCTCGAAGAACTTAACGGTGTCGACTTCCAGAAAGGCTGCTTCATTGGTCAGGAGAACGTCTCGCGCATGAAGCGGCGCGCGACCACGCGCAAAAAGTTCTGTCGTGTTGCATTCGAAGGCGAGCCGCCGGAATACGGCGCGCCTGTGCGCGCAGGGCAAGCCGAACTGGGCAGTATCCGCAGCGGCACGGTCAATCGCGCCATCGCGCTGCTGCGTCTCGATCGCGCAATGGAAGCCCTGGACAAAGGCGAGACCCTCATGGCCGGCGACAAATCCATCCGCCTCGACCCGCCAGCGTGGCTGCTCCTGCCGACGCGCGGCGACTAGACGCTTGGCGCGGCGCCATTGCTTTCGCTATGGTCCAGGTCTGACGATCCTTTGGGGGAAGCAGATGTCGCTGCGTGTCGTTCTTTCGCTTACCGGAGCCTGCGCTCTGACGCTGCTGGGCGCCTGCGCAGCCCAGCAATCGCTCAAGGACCTGGCCCGCGCTGCTTGCGAAGATCAAGGCGTCCAGCCCGGGCCGGATATGCAGGAGTGCGTCCAGGAAACGGAGGAAACGCTGCGTAGGGCGCGCGAATATGACCCGGGACCGCCATCGGGCCGCGGCAAGCAGCGCTGACAGGCTTAATCCGTTGACGCTCGCCGGGGCTGCCGGTTAAGCGCGAGGCAGGCTAAATGCCTTTCGAGGACAGAGCTTTGACCGTCGTCATTTCTGCGACCGGCCTCTATACGCCGCCGCATTCGATTTCAAACGCGGAGTTGGTGGCCAGCTACAACACCTACGTCGAGCGCTACAACCGCGCGCACGCAACGGACATTGAAACGGGCGCACTGACCCCCCTGCAGCCGTCGAGCGTAGAGTTCATCGAGAAGGCCTCGGGCATCAAACACCGCTACGTTATCGACCGGAAGGGCATGCTCGATGTCGACCGCATGGTGCCGGACATCCCGGAGCGGCCGAACGAGCAGATTTCGTTGATGGCCGAGGTGTCCGTCGCAGCTGCGAAAGAAGCGCTTCAACGGGCCGGCCGCGATGCCGCCGACGTCGATGCGGTGATCTGTTCATGCTCATCGCTACAGCGCCCCTATCCGGCGCTGGCGATCGAAGTGCAGAACGCGCTGGGCGCAGGCGGCTTCGGCTACGACATGAATGTCGCATGCTCCTCGGCGACCTTTGCGATTCAGAACGCCGCCGATATCGTCAGCGCCGGACACGCGCGTTCCGTGCTGGTCGTGAACCCCGAGCTGTGCACCGGGCACCTTAATCTGCGCGATCGCGACACACACTTTATCTTTGGCGACGCGGCCGTCGCGGTCTTGGTGGAGCGCGCCGATTTCGCCGCCCCGGGCGCCTGGGTCATTCTCGGCAGCAAGCTGAAAACCCGCTTCTCCAACAACATTCGCAACAATTTCGGCTTCCTCAACCGCTGCGATCCGCAATGGCGCGACATGCCCG
>CAZIOD010000060.1:0-16912 GCA_964540785.1 uncultured Terricaulis sp. | reverse complement strand
GCGAGACGAGGCCGACGGTGGGCTTGATGCCCACAAGCCCGGTGACGGATGAGGGACAGGTGATCGAGCCGTCTGTTTCCGTGCCGATGGCGATGGCGGCAAGGCTTGCGGCCGCCGCAGCGCCGGAGCCTGAACTCGACCCGCATGCGTTGCGATCGAGCGCGTAGGGATTGCGCGTCAAGCCGCCCACAGCGCTCCAGCCGCTGGTCGAATGCGACGAGCGGATGTTGGCCCATTCGGAGAGATTAGTCTTGCCGAGGATCACTGCGCCCGCTTCGCGCAAGCGCGCCACCAGCGGCGCGTCGCGGTTTGTGGAATTTTCGACCAGCGCGAGCGAGCCTGCGGTCGTCGGCATCGGATCGGCGCTCTCGATATTGTCCTTGAGCAGAATTGGAATGCCGTGCAGCGGGCCGCGCACGCGCCCTCCTGCGCGCTCGGCGTCGAGCGCCCGGGCTTGTTCGAGGGCATCCGGATTGAGCGCAAGCACGCTGTTGAGATTTGGCCCGCTCCGATCGATCCGTTCGATGCGGTCGAGATAGGCCTGGACCAGCTGTTCGCTCGTTACCGCCCCCGACGTCATGTCGGCTTGGAGCTGCGCAATGGATTTCTCTTCAACGTCGTAGGCCGGGGCGCGCTCGCCGCACGCCGCCAGCGCTAGCGCTGCGATCGCGATCAGATGAACGCGCATGATCCCTCCCGCGTTTGGGCGCAGAGTGCCGTCAGCCTGCGGTTCTGTCGAGCTGAGAGGCCCGGGATTCTGTTGCCAAGGCGCTTTTGCCGGTGCTTAGCTTGGGCAGGGGGAAGTGACATGTCGCAGAACGCAGGCAAAGCCGCGATCGTCACAGTGCATGGCACGGGCGATACCGCCGAGGGATCGGCCGGCGAGAAGTGGTTTCAAGAGGGTTCGCCCTTCTCGCAACGTCTGCTCGGGCATCTGCGGCAGCAGGGCGTCGAGGCCGATATCGTGCCGCATCTCTGGTCCGGCGCGAATAGCGCATGGGACCGTGAGCGCGCCGCCAACAAGCTCGCCGGGCGCATTCGCAAGCTCTACAACACATACGATTCAATCCATGTGATCGGCCACAGTCATGGCGGCAACGTCGCCAACGATGCGGCGGTGCTGCTGAAATGGGGGCTGCGCCGCAACGCAACGAAGGAGAAGTTCGACAGCCTGACGACAGTAGGCACGCCGTTCTTCAATGTGCGCACCGGCCCATTGCAGACTCTTGCCGGCGTCTTGTTCATGGTCATCGCCTGGGCCGGGGTTGTGCTGTTCCCCTTCTGGGTGGCCGTGACCTTGTACGATTTCACCACCGGCGCCTCGCTCTCCGGCGATCGCGTTGTCAGCATCGGTCTGGTGGTCTTCCTGTTCATCGTCGGTCCCTGCCTGCTGTTCATGCTGACGATGTCCAGGCAGGGCATTCGGCGCATTCTGCGGCCAAAACCCGGCGGCAAGAGCCGCACCTCGATTCTCAGCATCTGGCACAAGCACGACGAAGCCATCGCTTTTCTGCAACGCGTGGAAGAACTGAAACTGGAGCCGTTCCCGCGCGGCTCATTGTTTCGCGGCTCCCGGGCGACGGCCATAAGCGTCGGGGTGCTGTTCGTACTGATCATCGGCGCAGCGCATCCGGCGCTCTACGCCATGGGCATGGCGGACTGGTTCAACTTCAACTCCACCGCCGCCGATGAGGATATCGCCAGCAACATCATCGCCGTGACGCTGATGAGCGTCTTGCTCGCACCGGCCATCTTCACGTTGATCTATTTCGTCTATCGCTTCATCGTCGGAGGCGTGCAGGAAGTTGCCGTGCGCGGGGCGATGAACGGATATATCGCTGGTGTCCTGCGCGGCGTGGCGATGGGCCGCGACGGCGATCAGGTGCTCTGCAACGTCTCAACCGGCTCACATACGCACCGCACGCAAGAGCATGTGCTGACCGGCGAGTGCGCCGAGCGCATGAAGCAGGGGGCCAATGGCGCGGCCGGCGCGTTGATCGACAAGTATCGCTGGGCTTTATTCAGCGTTGGCGGCGATTCCAGCGCTTCGCTCACCTCGCTGACGACCGATGCGATGACGTGGAACAGCCTCATTCACACGACGTATTTCGATCAGCCCGAGGTCGCTGCGGCCATCGCCGATCACATTGTGCGAACCGTGAGAGAGAGCGCGCATGCCGAAGCGAGCGCGCCAGCCGGCGCGCGGGTCTCCGCCGCCCCGCAACCGGCTTGAGCTAGCGGCCGGTCTGGCCGCGGTGGCGCAACATGGCGTCGGCAAGCACGCAGGCGAGCATGGCTTCGCCAACGGGCGCAGCGCGGATGCCGACGCACGGATCGTGACGGCCCTTGGTGCTGATCTCGGCGTTTTCTCCGTTGCGGTCGATGGTCTTGCGCGGCGTCAGGATCGATGAGGTCGGCTTGACGGCGAAACGCGCCACGATCGGCTGGCCGGAGGAGATGCCGCCGAGCACGCCGCCCGCGGCGTTCGATAAAAACACCGGCTTGCCGTCATTGCCGGCGCGCATTTCGTCGGCATTCTCAACGCCGGTCAGCGCCGCGGCGGCGAAGCCGGCGCCGATTTCGACGCCCTTGACCGCATTGATGCTCATCAGCGCGGCGGCGATTTCGGCGTCGAGTTTTCCATACACCGGCGCGCCCCAGCCGGCGGGCACGCCTGTGGCTTCCACCTCGATAATGGCGCCGACGGAATTGCCGTCCTTGCGCGTGTCGTCGAGCAGCTTTTCCCACTCCGGCACGATCCGAGCGTCAGGGGACCAGAAGGGATTGTTCTCGACGTCGGACCAGTCCCAGCGGGCGCGATCAATCACGAGCTTGCCGATCTGCACCAGTGCGGCGCGGATCTGCACGCCATCGCCAAGCACGCGGCGCGCGATCGCACCGGCAGCCACGCGCGCCGCCGTCTCTCGAGCCGAGGAGCGTCCGCCGCCGCGATAATCGCGCAGACTGTACTTGGCGTCGTAGGTGTAGTCGGCGTGGCCGGGACGATAGAGATCGCGGACGTCGTCATAATCCTTGCTGCGCTGATCGACGTTTTCGATCGTGAGTGAAATTGGCGCGCCGGTGGTGACAGGTCCGCCCGTGCGGTCGTCTTCGAACACGCCGGAGAGAATTTTCACTTCATCCGGCTCGCGCCGTTGCGTGACGAAGCGGGACTGCCCGGGTTTGCGGCGATCGAGCCAGTGCTGGATATCTCCGGGCGTCAGAGGCAGGCCGGGCGGGCAGCCATCGATAACGCAGCCCAGGGCAGGCCCATGGCTTTCGCCCCAGGTGGTGACGCGGAAGAGGTGGCCGAACGTATTGTGCGACATGTGTGCATGGTGTCGCACACCCGCCCAGCGGCTTCAATTCAGTTCACCGAACGTCTCGTCTGCAGCGCGCGCATCGGGCGAGTGAGTCGGCGATGATTAGGCGGGCTCCGTAGCCGTGCCGAGCCGTGCGTAGAGTTCGTTGCAGTCGCGCAGGAAGACGCACTTGTCGGAGAGCGCTTCTGGAGGCTCGATATCGCCAAGAATGGCAAGCCGCAGCTTGTGAGTGACGAATTTTTCGGCGAATGAGGCGGCTTTTTCTGCGAGCCGGAAAAGGTCTTTGCTCAGCCGTTCGGCGGGGATCACAACCCATTTGGCATCCGAGCCGCGGACTTCGGCGATCAGCTCGTTCAAGCTGCCCTCGCTGTCGAGCGGGACCCCGCGCGGCACGAATTCCGCAACGCGCTCGCCATTGAGGTTGTAAACGATCATCGCCGTCACACGGTTTGAGCCTGTCCTCGCATCCGAAAGATGCGGCCCTTGACCTCTTCGGATGTGGTCGCTGGCCGTGCTACAAAGCTCTATTCGCCATGGAGGTTCCGTGACCGGGGACGCACTCATCCCGCCCTCACCAAAATATGATCCGGACGGTCCGCCCCCGGACGACGCGGCGCTGTTTGCGGAAAGCGAGCCGTTCGCGCTGTTCGAGCGTTGGTTCGCGGAAGCCAAGGCCAAGGAGCCCGCCGATCCCAACGCCATGGCGCTGGCTACGGTCGACGCCGACGGCATGCCGGACGTGCGCATGGTGCTGATGAAGGGGTTCGAGCAGGGCGCCTTCGTCTTCTACACGAACAGCGAAAGCGCCAAGGGCGTGCAGCTTGCCGCGAACGCGCGCGCGGCGGTGTGCTTTCACTGGAAGAGCATCGGGCGGCAAGTGCGCGCGCGCGGCATCGTCGAGAGTGTCAGAGATGCGGAGGCGGACGCTTATTTCCAGAGCCGGGATCGCGGCGCGCGCCTGGGCGCATGGGCTAGCCAACAATCGCGGCCGCTGGAGGAGCGGCTAGCGCTCGAGAAGCGCATCGCCGAGTACGCGTTGAAGTATGGCGCAGGGCAGGTGCCGCGGCCGCCGCATTGGCGCGGATACCGGCTCGTGCCTGTGGCGATCGAATTCTGGCGCAATCGGCCGTTTCGCCTGCACGACCGCTTGACGTTCGTGCGAGACGCGCCAGGCGCGGCATGGGTAAAGCGCCGGCTCTATCCTTAACATTTGCTTCAATTGGAATCGCGGACGCTCGGTGACGGAGGTCCGGCGTGCGCGCGTTCGACATGGCCCTCGCGGCGTTGGCGTTGCGCGCCTCGCCTGTGCGCCCCGCGCAGCATGAGCGCCTGCTCGTCCCGGCCGTCGACGCAGCAGGCGCGGCGACGCTCGACCGCAATCGGGTCGACCTTCAGCATGCCGCGCTGATCGCGTCGCTGTGGCCCGAGACGGGACCTTGCGTAGTGCCCGCGTTATTCCCGCAGCTGCCTGCGCCGGCCATGTTTGGCGCGTCCATCACGGTGGCTTGGCGCTCCCCGCGCTTGCGCGACGGGCAGGCCGCGCCGGCTCGGCCGGAAGGCGTGTTCAAGATCGCCCTTGCGGCCTAACGACATTTGCCGTGAGCAGGCCAGCCTGCTTAACATTGCGCCAACGAAAACGACGGGAGATCGCGATGCTAGGGCTCATGCAGGACTGGCCGTTGACGGTGGATCGGATTCTCGATCACGCAGCCGCCAATTTCCCGCGCCGCGAAGTGGTGACGCGCAGCGTCGAGACGGGCGTCATTTCGCGCACGACCTACGCCACGCTCTGGCGCCGCGCCAAACAGGTGACCAATGCGCTGCAGGAACAGGGCGTTCGACTGGGCGACCGCGTGGCGACGCTGGCCTGGAATACCGAGCGGCACATGGAGGTGTGGTACGGCGCGATGGGCATGGGCGCGGTGCTGCACACTGTGAACCCGCGCCTGTTTCCCGAGCAGATCGCCTGGATCATCAACCATGCCGAGGACAAAGCCCTCTTTTTCGACACGACCTTCCTGCCGATCGTGGAAAAGATCGCGCCGCAGCTCAAGACGGTGCAGACCTATGTGGCGCTGACGGATCGCGAGCACGTGCCGGATTCCGCGGTCAAGATCATCGCCTACGAGGACTTCATTCACGGCCACGCTCAGGAGGCCGCTTGGGGCGAGTTTGAGGAGAACACCGCATGTGGTCTCTGCTACACCTCGGGCACGACAGGGGATCCCAAGGGCGTGCTCTATTCGCACCGCTCGAACGTCATCCATGGGCTGGCCGCCAACCAAAGCGATTGCTTCGGCGCGGGCGCCGCTGATGTCCTGTTGCCGGTGGTGCCGATGTTTCACGCCAATGCGTGGGCGATCGCGTTCGCAGCGCCGATGTGCGGCGCGAAACTGGTGATGCCAGGCGCCAAGCTCGATGGGGCCAGCATTTATGAGTTGCTGGAAACCGAGAGAGTGACGATCACCGCGGCCGTGCCGACGGTCTGGCAGATGCTGCTCGGTTATTTGCGCGAAACCAAACAAAAGCCGACGACGCTGAGGCGCGTCGCCATAGGCGGTTCGGCGGTGCCCGAGACTGTGTTGCGCGCCTTTGAGGAAGATTACGGCGTCGAGGTCGTCCATGCCTGGGGCATGACCGAGATGAGTCCGATCGGCACCATCGGCAAATTGTTGCCGGAAACGCTGGCGCTCGATCACGAAAGCCAGATCAAGGCGAAGCTGAAGCAGGGGCGCGCGCTCTTCACCGTGGAGATGAAGATCGTCGACGATGAAGGCAAAGAGAAGCCGCACGACGGCAAAGCCTTCGGCCGTCTTCTGGTGAAGGGTCCCGCCGTCGCGCGCGCCTATTTCAAGAACGCCGGGGCGCGCAACGAGAAGGGCGAGTGCATCGAACCGGACGGCTTCTTCGACACCGGCGACGTCGCGACTATCGATCCTCTCGGCTACATGCAGATCACCGATCGGGCCAAGGACGTGATCAAGTCGGGCGGGGAGTGGATCAGCTCGATCGATATCGAGAACATCGCCATGGGCCATCCCGAGGTGGCGTGTGCGGCGGTGATTGGCGTGGCCCATCCCAAGTGGGACGAGCGTCCGCTGCTCATTGTCGAGCCAAAAGCCGGCGCCAACCCGGCCAAGGAGTCGGTGCTTGGCCATCTCGAAGGCAAGATCGCCAAGTGGTGGATGCCCGACGACATGGTCGTGGTCGAAAAGATCCCCCTCGGCGCCACAGGCAAGATCAACAAGCTGGCTCTGCGCGAGCAATTCAAGGATTACAGGCTGCCCAGCGCGCAGGCGGCGGAGTAGAGCGCGCCGGACAGCTCCAGGAACCGCGAGCGTGCTTGTGCGTTTTCGCGCTGACCGCGGTCCGGGCACTGCCCCCACGACCCCATCCCGGGCGCTGAGGTCGACGCTGGAAGCGGCTCTGCAAAGGCAGGGCCGCTTCGTGCGTCATGAGCTCAGCCAGTATTCCGTGTCCACGCAGGCCGGCCCTTGGCAGCCGACGCGTCCGAGTTCGACCAGCCGGATCACATGCGCGAGCACCGAATGACACGCCGCCGGGTGCAGTCGCCTGTCCACATCGGCATAAATCACCGGCACCATGTCCTTGATGAAGCGCTTGCCCTGCGCGAATTGGTCGAGCACCTGCGCTTCGCGCTCCAGGCGGTGATCGATGAAGGCCTGTACGAAGGGGCGGACGTCCCGCACCGGCGGCCCATGCGTCGGCCACAGCGTCGTGTAATTGCGGTCGCGCACTTTCTCCAGGCTGTTGAGATAGGCCGTCATGTCGCCGTCGGGCGGTCCGATGATGGTGGTTGACCAGCCCATGATGTGATCGCCGGGGAAGAGCGCGTTCTCTTCCAGCAGCGCGTAGGCCATGTGGTTCGTGGTGTGGCCAGGCGTCGCGACCGCTTCGATAGTCCAGCCTGGGCCCGAGAAACGTTCGCCGTCCGCGACGTCGACGTCCGGCTGAAAGAGATTGTCGTCGCCGGCCTCGAGACGCAGATCGTCACACTCGCTTGGCTTTGGCGGCACCATGCTGGCGTACACTTTGGCGCCCGTGCGCTCGGCCAGCGGATGGGCGGCGGGCGAGTGATCGTTATGGCGGTGCGTGACGAGGATGTGAGTGACGCGCTCGCCCGCGATCGCGCGCATCAGCACATCGACATGTTCGACCGTATCCGGCCCCGGATCGATCACGGCCACCTCGCCGTGACCCACAATATAGACGCCCGTGCCCTTGTAGGTGAAAGGACCCGGATTATTGGCGACGACACGGCGGATAAGCGGGCTCACCTGCTGGGGCGCGCCATATTCGAAATCCATCTCACGGACGAATGGAATTTTTGCAGCCATGGGCGCTTCAGTGCGTCCCGAGCGCGAATTCGCGAAACGCCTTCGCCAGGCGCTGCGTCGCCACCAGCTTGTCGGCGAGATTGAGCGTAATCGGCGGGCCCATATCGGTCTTGTTGGCGTCGACGATATAGAGCGCGCCGTCCGTCCGGTCGCGCAATATGTCTATTCCGCCCCAATCTAAGCCAATTTGCTGCGTGAATGCGCCGATCCGCGCGATCTCTTCGTCGCTAAACATCTCTTCCGGCGTACGCAGCACCACCTCGGTATTGGTGTTCTGGAACCGCTTGCTGAGGGGTCTTCGCTTGATGAACACGCACACGGGTTTGCCTCCCACCGTGCAGGTGCGCAGATCTTCCACCAGGTTCGGATCGACGCCGCGATTGTCGACCACCCGCTGATAGACGCGGCCCGGCAGTGGTTGCATGGGACACGCCACGATGCGCCCGTCATGCGCCGCGTTGATTTCGGACTTCTCCACCGCAGCGCCCACATGGAGGCGCGGATCGACGGCTAGAGGATGGCCGAAAGCGGCGGCGCAGGCGCGTGCGACGGTGCTCTTGGAGACATCGCGCGCGCCATAATTGATGAGCCTTGCGCCTGGCTTGAGCCGGAGCGGAGGATCGTTCGGGCTGTAGGTGGCGTCCTCGAAGTGCATCACCACGTCCGCGCGCGCCGGGTCCTTTTCGAGCTTGGCGCCTGCGGCGCGTGCGACAGTGCGAATAAGATACCAGGGCCGCGCACGTTCGGGCGTGAAAGCGATGGTGAACGAGGGACGCAGCGGTTCCAGCGTCTTTGATGCGAAGAAATAGCGAAACCAGGCAGCAGCTTGGGACAGCACCGATGGTGAATAGGGCACTCGCGCGCCGGTCTTGCGCACCGTGAGGCCGGTCAGCCCAAACTCGAAGTCTCTGAGCCAGACTGCGCCGGAGGTCTGGAATACGCGAGGCGTGGCGTCGGTCATTGGATCAGATGACCCGTGGCCCGGTGCTTGCTCGAGGCGCAGCCATGAGCTTCGCCTTCGCCGCCGTCGTGTTTGCGTTGGATCGCGTGCGCACCGTGCTGCTCGCCTTGTCCCTGATTGTGCTGATGAAGACGGTATGGCTCCTGCTCACTCCCGCCGCCGGCTAGGATTTTGGCGCCAATGTTTCCAGGGCCCCCCGCGCCCCTTGTAAGTCGTATCCGGCATTCGCCGCCAACCCGATTATCTCATCAGGACGCTTTGTCCCAGAGAGAGCGGCGGCCAGCGCCCAGGCCTTAATCGAGCGTGTCCCGGTCCGGCAATAGGCTAGGACAGGGCCTGGAGCCTGCTCCAGCAGCCGGGCGGTCTCGGCGACGACGCCGGGCGGGGTTTGTCCCGCATAGGGCAGATTGACGAAGGTCAGGCCCGCAGCCTCGGCCGCGGCCTGGATTTCAGCCGCCGAGGCCTGATTGGGGTCCTCCCGGTCGGGCCGATTGTTAACAATGGTCTTATAGCCCAGCTCGGCGATCCGCACGACATCCGTCGCATCTATTTGACTGGCGACGGAAAAGTTTGGCGTGACTTGGCTAATTGGGGGCATTGCATCGCCACGTTGACACGGCTTGCCGGGGAAGCAAGGTTCGCGGCGCTTCGCTGCCTGCTTCGGGCGGACACTAGGACGTAGGAATGCTCGCACAAGCCGTTCGGCGACTTGTCGTCGCAATTCCCACGCTGCTTGCCATTATCGCCGCTGCGTTTCTGCTCATGAAAGCGGCGCCCGGCGGTCCATTTACGCTGGAGCGCCAGCTGCCCCCTGAGATCGAGCAGCGGCTGCAGGCCAAGTTCGGCCTGGACAAGCCGGTGCATGAGCAATTGTTCGACTATCTGGGCGGCCTGGTGCGCGGCGATCTCGGCCCGTCCATGGTCTACAAGGACAAGACCGTCGCCGACATTATCGCGGAGGGGGCGCCGACCAGCGCCTTGCTCGGCTTCAGCGCCATGGGGCTTGCGCTAGTAATTGGCGGCGGCCTCGGCATCATGGCCGCGCTCCGGCAAAACCGGGTCCAGGATTATGCGGTAATGGCGTTGGCCATTGTCGGGGTGTGCCTGCCGCCCCTTGTGGTCGGGCCGATCATGCAACTCGCGTTCGGCATCCAGTGGGAATTGTTGCCGAGTCAGGGCCTGCATCGCGACGAGTTTGGCGTCGCCTACTTGGTGTTGCCGGTGCTGACGCTCGCGTTGCCGCTGATCGCGATCGTATCGCGTCTCATGCGCGCGTCCATGATCGAAGCCTTGCGCTCTAACGCTATCCGCACCGCGCGCGCCAAGGGTCTTCCCGAAACGCAGGTGATCTTGCGCCATGCCCTGCCGATCGCACTTTTGCCGGTAGTTTCCTATGTGGGTCCGGCGCTGGCAGGGGTCATGGCAGGCTCGTTCGTGATCGAGACGGTGTTCCAGCTCCCCGGCATCGGCAAACAATTCGTGATGGCCGCGCAGCAGCGTGACTACACGCTCGTGATGGGCGTGGTGCTGGTCTATTCGTTTCTGATCATCCTTCTCAACCTCGGCGCCGATCTTCTCTATCGCGTGCTTGATCCAAGGTCGCGCACGGCATGACCGACATCATGATCGACGAACCGGCTGCGCCGGAAGCCATCAAGGGCCGCTCGCTCTGGGAAGACGCGCGGCGGCGGCTGATGCGCAATCCCGCCGCGGTGATCAGTCTCTACGTCGTCGCCGTTCTGGTGCTGATCGCCGTGTTCGGGCCCATGCTGTGGGTGCACAAGATCGATGAGATTTTCCGCGACGAAGTCGGTATCGGTCCGACCTGGACCAACATGCACATCCTCGGCACCGACACCGAAGGCCGCGATATGGTCGCGCGCCTCATATTTGGGCTGGGGATCTCGTTGCTGGTCGGTGCTGTCGCGACGGCCGTTGCGATCACAATCGGGGTCACTTACGGGGCCATTGCCGGCTTCATCGGCGGCGCCCTCGACGAGGCGATGATGCGTCTGGTCGACGTGCTCTATGCGGTGCCGTTCGTGTTCTTCGTCATCGTGCTGATGACGGTAATCGACACCCCCGATCCCTGGGTCAAATTGATGTGGATATTCGCCGCCATCGGCGCGGTGGAATGGCTCACCATGGCCCGTATCGTGCGCGGGCAGACGATTTCGCTGCGTAAGAAGGAGTTTGTCGAAGCCGCCCGCGCCTCCGGCGCCAATTCGATGCAGATCGTGTTTCGGCACATCGTTCCGAACGTGCTCGGTCCCGTCGTGGTGTTCGCGACCTTGAATATTCCCGTCATCATTCTGGCGGAAAGCTTCCTATCCTTCATTGGGCTAGGCGTGCAGGAGCCGCTGACCTCACTGGGCCGCCTGATCGCGGACGGCGCGCGCCAGATGATCAATGCGCCGTGGATGCTGATTGCGCCGGCCGTCACCATGCTCGTCGCGCTGCTGGCGCTTAATTTCCTCGGCGATGGCCTGCGCGACGCGCTCGATCCGAAGGAAAGGTAAGGTTCATGACTGCATTCTGGACCGACCGCCGTTCTCTCATCGCCTCCGCTGCCGGGCTCGGCGCGGCGGGATCACTCGGAGGCTGCGCCAATTCCCGCATCATCGGCTTCGACAAGCAGAAGCGATCGCTGGACATCGCGAACTCCTCCGAGCCGCTCTCGCTCGATCCGCACAAGTGCACAGGCACCTGGGAGAACAACATTGTCGGCAACATGTTCGTCGGTCTCACCACCGAAGATCCGGCCGCCGAACCGGTTCCGGGCATGGCCGAGCGCTGGGAGACCAGCGAGGACGGACTGACCTGGACGTTCTTCCTGCGCCGTGCGCAATGGTCTGACGGCGAATCCTGCGACGCACACGATTTCGAGTTCGCCTTCAGGCGCATCCTCAATCCCGATACGCTCGCGCAATACGCGTCGTTTCTCTATCCAATCAAGAACGCTCAACCCATCAATGCCGGCGAGATGCCGGTCGAACAGCTGGGCGTGACGGCGATCGACGACCGCACTCTCGAGATCCGGCTCGAACACCCCGCACCCTATCTGCCGCAGCTCCTGAAGCACTACACGTCCTATCCCATTCCCAAACACGTGGTTGAACGTGTCGGCGATGCGTGGACCCATCCGGACAACATCGTCGTCAACGGCGCCTTCACGCTGGTGCGTTGGTGGTCCAACTACATCGTGCACCTGGAGCGCAACCCCGCTTTTTTCGACGCCGATAACGTGGTGCTGGAGCACCTCTATTATTATCCGTCGAGCGATGTGCAGGCCGCCGCACGCAAGGTCCTGAGCGGCGAGGCCGGCTGGTCTACGCGCTTTCCGTCCAACCAAGTCGAGCAATTGCGCCAGGATTTGCCTGGCTTCGTGCGCGTGGCGACTTACCTGTCGATCAATTACTTCTCGTTCAACATGACGCGTCCGCCGTTCAACGACGTGCGGGTGCGGCAGGCCATGTCGATGGCCTACGACCGCGAATTCGTCTCCAGTCAGATTTATCGCACGGGCGAGCGGCCGGCGTTCAAATTCGTGCCGCCCGGCGTGTTCAATTATCCCGACACAGCGCGTTATCGCTGGGCCGACCAGCCCATCGCCGAACGCAAGCGCGAAGCAGAGCGCCTGCTGAGGGCGGCTGGTTACGGCCCAAACAATCCATTGCGGTTTTCGTTTTCACACCGCAATACCAGCGACAATCCGCGCGTCGCAGTCGTTGTACAAAACGACTGGAATTCGATTGCGCCGTGGGTGACCGTGGAGTTGCGCGGGGTCGAGACCCAGGTGCATTACGCCAATCTACGCGCCAAGAACTTCGATTGCGGCGATGGCGGGTGGATCGGCGATTACAACGACGCGAAGAACTTCCTCTATCTGTTCGAAAGCCGCACGGGCGTGCAGAATTATCCCGGCTACAACAATCCGGTCTATGACGGTCTCGTCCATCAATCCGATTTCGAACCCGACGCCGATCGGCGCGCGCTGTTGATGGCGCAAGCCGAGCAGATCATCCTCGATGACTGCCCGATGTGCTGCAGCGTTTACATCAACTCGGCCAACCTGGTGCACCCGGACATCACGGGCTACGCGGACAATCTCGAAGACATTCACCGCGCGCGCTGGTTCGGCATCCGGCAGGCTTGATCGTCCTCCCCGCTCGCGGAGAAGCGGCGAAGCGAGCGAGCCGAGGACGTCCCGTCACATAATGCACGCCAATCCGGCGCTGCGCGCTCGCCAGCGTCCCCGCACCGCGCGGAGCCTTAGAATCCGCCGCCGGCCTCGTCGCTGCCGACGCATTTGATGGCGAAGGCGTAGTCGTGGGCGAGTTCGCGCAGGAATTCGAAGCGTCCGGCGCTGCCGGCATGCCCGGCGCCCATGTTCATCTTAAGCAGGATCGGTTTTCCGCTCGTCGTGTGGGGGCGCAGCTTCGCCACCCACTTGGCGGGCTCCCAATACGTTACCCGCGGGTCGGTGAGCCCGCCGGTGGAAAGCACCGCCGGATACGCTTTGCGTTCGATATTGGTGTAGGGGCAGTAGGACGCGATGTAGTCGTATGCATCCGGGTCTTCGAGCGGGTTGCCCCATTCGGGCCATTCCGGCGGCGTCAACGGCAGCGAGGTATCGCTCATCGTGTTCAAAACATCGATGAACGGCACGCCGCCGATCACGCCGGCCCAGAGATCTGGCCGCAGATTGTTGATCGCGCCCATCAAGAGCCCGCCGGCCGAGCGGCCTTCGCAGACGATATTGCCGGCGCGCCCGTAGTTGCGGCGGATCAGTTCTTCGGCCACGGCCACGAAATCGGTGAACGTGTTCTTTTTCTTGAAGCGCCGCCCGTCCTGGAACCAGCCGAACCCCATCTCTGAGCCGCCGCGCACATGCGCGATGGCGTAAATCCAGCCGCGATCGACGAGGCTGAAGCGGCGGATGGAGAAATCGGCGTCCATCGAATAGCCGTAGGAGCCGTACCCGTAGAGGAAGAGCGGCGCCGAGCCGTCCACCGGCGCGCCGCGCTTCATCAGCACCGTGATCGGCACCTGCTTGCCGTCGCTCGCTGTGGCGAAGAAGCGGCGCGCTTCATACTGCGATGGATCGTGTCCGGACGGGATTTCCTGCGTCTTTCGCAGCGTCTGCGTACGCGCGCCCATATCGTAGTCGAACCATTGCATGGGCGTTGTCGGCGATTCATAGACATAGCGCTGGATCGCCGTGTCGTATTCGTAACCGCCGACAAGTTCGAGATTGAAGGCTTCTTCCTCGAGCGCAATCGTGTACTCCTCACCGCGCGAGGGCCGCACGACGATGCGCGGCAGCGCGTTAGAGCGCTCCAGACGCACGAGATAATTCTGTGTCGCGCCCAGGCCGAGAATGTAGCGCCCCTCCTGGTGCGGGATGAAGTCGCGCCATTGCGCACGCGCCGTCCGGCCGACCGCGGCGGTCATGATCTTGAAATCGACGGCGCCGTCGGCGTTGGTGAGGATGTACCATTGGCCGTTCCAATGGGTCGGCGAATAAAGAAGCTCGTCCTCCCGCGCGGCAAACAACGCCGGCTGAGCAGTCGGCTCGCGCGCTGGGATGGTGTAATATTCCGATTGTGCGCCGTTGCCCGCGCTGATCAGGATGAAGTCGCGGCTTTCGCTGGGGCCGACGCTGAGGAAGAAGCCGTCGTCTGGCTCATCGTAGACCAGCGTGTCTTCGCTGCCGCGCGCGGGACGGCGATAAATTTTCGCCGGCCGGCCATTGTCGTCGCGGAACACCCAGAAGAGCAGGCTCGAATCCGGCGACCAGCAAAAGTCTCCTGTGCAGTTCTGAACCGGCGCCGCCAGAGTTTCTCCGCTGGCGAGGTCCTTCACGTAGATCGTGTAGATCTCCGAACCTTGCTCATCGACAGCATAGGCAAAGAGATTGTGATCCGGCGAGTGCTGGCCCTGCAGCACTTTATAGAACGTCTTTCCGCGCGCCTGCTCGTCGACATTGATCAGCACCTGCTCAGGTCCTTCGGTCCCGCGCGGGCGTCGTGCATAGATCGGATGCTGTGCGCCAGTCTCGAAGCGGCGGTAATATTCCCACGGGCCGTCAGGCGCCGGCACGGAGCTGTCGTCTTCTTTCGTTCGCCCGCGCATCTCCTGATAAATGCGCTCCTGCAATTCAGCCGTCGGCGCCATGACTGCTTGCGTGTAAGCATTCTCGGCTTCGAGATACTGGCGGATATCGGGGCGCAGCACGGATGGATCGCGCATCACCTGCTGCCAGTTTTCGTCCTTGAGCCAGGCGTAATTGTCGACGCGGGTGCGGCCGAGCTGTTCGATCGTCTTCGGCTCTATACGGGCGACGGGCGGCTGGAGGACGGTCTGGTTCATCGCGGCATCCGAGGAAGTAGCGCAGGCGGGAAAAAGGGCGAGGGCAGGCAATGCGGCGCTGGCTTGGAGGAGTTGGCGTCTGTTCATGTCTCACTTTCTGAGAGTGGAACGGGTTGAGGTCAATCGGATCACGTCAGCCGCATAAGCAGCGCGGTTGCGTCATCGCTTGGCTTGTAGCGCGGATACTTGGCGCTGGCCGCATCCCCGGCCTCGATAACTCGCAACTCGCGCGCCAGCTCATGCAGGCCCTTGTGCAATGCGGCGCGCACCAGCCCTGCTGCGTCGTAGGCGCGGTAGCGATCGGCCAGCGCCGAAAACCCATCCGTCATCAGCAGAATATGTGCAGGACGCTTGAGCTTAAAACGCCAGCCACGCATGTGCTTGGCGCATTCCGGATCGAGGCAGAACGTCCAGGGCGCGCCCTCGCGATTGATAGCGGCGCGCTGTTCCCGCAGGCGGGCAAGCGTGTCCGTGCGCTCCAGCAGCGGCTTATGCGCATCTGTTTGCCGCGCGGCGTTCTCCGCTTCCTGGTCCGCCGCGCCCTGAGGGCCGCCAGCGACATGCACAGCGTCATCGGCGCCCAGCGCAAAGACGCGGCAATCGCCAAGATCGCAGCCCATGATCTCGTCGCCGCGCTCCATCAGCATCAGCAAGGAAGCGATTGGCGATTGCCATTTTTCGTAGGGTCGCTTCACCAGCTGGTTGAACCAGCGGCCGGCTTGCTGACTCAAGTCGCCCAGTTCGCGCACCCAATCGTTGCCGAAGCATTCGTAGAGGCGCCGGTTCAGATATTCGGCGAGCCAGCTCGCATCCGATGCTCCGTGCGTCAGCGGCGCGTCGCTGAGATCGGTCGCGCCATCGATCACCCAGGCTCGGGGGCCCGTGAAACCGCAGGCGTCGTCGTTCTGCTTGGTGCGATCGCCGGCAAGCGATATAGCTTCGACGAAGGTCAGCATCAGGCCGGATAGATCAGCGAAACGATCTCAGCCACGCACGCCGGCCGTTCTTCGTTCTCGACCTCGATAGTGCATTCGTTAGTCACCTGAAAGCCGCCGCCGCGTGCTTCGCACTTGAGCATCTTCAGCTTCATGCGTATGCGTGCGCCGACCGGGACCATGTTGGTGAAGCGCACCTTGTTCGAGCCGTAATTGATGCCGCGCCCGACGCCCTTGTAGGTGATGATGTTGCGCGCCAGGAACGGGATGAGCGACAGCACCAGGTAGCCGTGCGCGATCGGCCCGCCCAGCTCCTTGGTGGCGCGTTCGATGTCCACATGGATCCATTGATGGTCGCCGGTCGCATCCGCGAACCGGTTGACCCGATCCTGGGTGATTTCGAGCCAATCCGAGACGCCCAGCTCCTGGCCTACCAGGGTCGGAATGTCGGCCACCGCCACTTCGCGCATCGCGCAGCTCCCTCGTTCCGGTCTGGCCTAAGGCCCAGCGCGGCGCTTGTCGAGGTTGCCTCACGTTCCCCCGCGGCCTGAAGTCTTGCGGACCTGCGTCCGGCAGCCCAATTGCCGCCTTTGCCAACGCAGGCTAATCCCCGCCCATGTCCCTAGACCCGCTTGCGCCAGGAACGCTGGCTCTCGCCGAAGAATTCGGCCTCTCGCGCGATGAGTACGACCTCATCCTGGAGAAGCTCGGCCGCACGCCGAATACGACGGAGCTGGGCGTCTTCTCGGTGATGTGGAGCGAACACTGCTCTTACAAGTCGAGCCGCGTGCATCTGGCGAAGTTTCCGACCAAGGCGCCGCATGTCATCTACGGGCCAGGCGAGAACGCCGGCGCGATCGACATCGGCGAAGGGCTCGCCGCCATCTTCAAGATGGAGAGCCACAACCACCCAAGCTTCATCGAGCCGTTCCAGGGCGCGGCGACCGGCGTCGGCGGCATCCT
>CAZIOD010000059.1:0-16927 GCA_964540785.1 uncultured Terricaulis sp. | reverse complement strand
TGAACGTGCCGATGGCTGCGCATAGGCCGAGCACGACGCCGACGAGCGTCGCGCCCTGGAACAGCGTCATGCCGTGGGTACGGATCATGAAGCTGGTGAGATATTGCCCGACGCCATAGCCAACGAAGCTGGCGAGCGCCGAACCGAACGCGATGTGCCAGAAGGTCGGCTTCTTAGCGAGTGCGCCGAGCGCTGCGAAGAAACTGGGCGTCGCCTCGGCCGAAACGGTGCGCGGGGGCTCCTTGACCGTGAGTTTCACCAGAACGGCCAACAGCACGCCGGGAATGCCGAGCCAGATGAAGGCCTCGCGCCAGCCGATTTCGGTGGCGATCCAGCCGCCGCCGACCGCGGCGATCATCGAGCCGATCGGAATGCCGAGCGCGTAGATGGAGAGGGCTGTCGCGCGGCGCTCGGGCGGGAAATAGTCCGAGATGACTGAGTTCGCTGGCGGCGTGCAGCCGGCTTCGCCGATGGAGACGCCGACCCGTGCGGCGAGCAGGGTCGCGTAATTGACAGCGAAACCGCAGGCTGCGGTCATGGCGCTCCAAAGCGCCAGGCACACCGAGAGAATGGTCATGCGGTTGTGACGTTCGGCGAAGCGGGCGATGGGAATGCCCAGCAGCGTGTAGAGAATGGCGAAGGCCGGCCCGCCCAACAGCCCGAGCTGGAAGTCGGTGAGGCCAAACTCGACCTTGATCGGCTCCTGAATGATGCCGATGACCACGCGGTCGATGAAGTTGAAGGTGTAGACGACGAGCAGGGCGCCGAGGACGTAGGCGCGATAATTCTTGGTGCCGAAACCCGCGAAGGCCGGCGCTGCTGCGTCGGTCATGAAACTCCTCCCGCGCGCCGTCTTTTCGGCGTCCAGACACATGTGTATGGAGGCCATCGCCGCGGCGGGCAAGCGCCGCGACGCCTTAAGTACTCAAAGGTCCAGCCGCTTGCGGTAGCACACGATATGTTCGACGTCTTCGAAACCGAGGGCTCGGTGGGAGGCGTGGCTGGCGTCATTATTGAGCGCGGCATCGGAGGCGATTTCCGCAAAGCCGCGCAGGCGCGCCCAGTTCTCAGCGGCTTCGACCAGTGCGCGGCCAATCCCGGTGTGGCGCTTTTCGGCGGCGACGTACCAGGCTTCGATGTAGGGCACGGGCGATGTGCGACATCCCTCCGCATAAGCCCGCAGCGAGAGTTCGAGAAAGCCTGAAAGACGTCCGCTTACATCTTCGGCCACGAACACTTCATCGGCAGCCTTGACCCCGGCGAAGTGCTTGACCGTCTCGTGTGCAAGCTCAGAGGGGTCGGCCTGCGGCCAAAGCGCGTCGCGCATCTCGGCCCAGGCGCGCCGATCGCGAAGCTCCAAAGGCCGAATCCTCACCGGCGCCCCGCCGCGCACAAAGCCGCTTCGATCACGAACACATCGCCTCCCTCAAGCGCATCATGTCTTCGTTTGCGCCGGCGCGATAGGGCGAGCGCAGAAGGGCCGAGCGAAACGCGGGATACCGTCACCCTTGCATGTTGGGCTTGCGCTTGTAGTAGTCGCTACATAGGGTTGATTCAGGGGGGACGGAATGACCAAGACTTCGCGCGCGCCGCATCGCACTCGGCTGGGTTTGTTGGCGGCGGTGGCAGCCTCGGCACTCGCCGCTCCTCATGCTCACGCGGATAGTGAGGAGACGGCTGGCTCCCCCACCGACGTGAGCGCAACTGCGCCGGCGCCGCAGATCGTCATCGCCAATCCCGGCAATTCCACAACATCGCGCGACCCGGTAGAGGTTTCCGGCGTCGGCCAGATGGTGATCGACCTCCAGAACGGCTTCATCGGCCTCTGCTCGGGCACGCTGATCAATCCGCGCACAGTGCTATTCGCCGCCCATTGCGTAAACGCCAGAGAGGCGTCCGAGTATGGCGCCGGCTCGGGCGGGATGCCGATCTCGTTCGGGTTTTCCAACGATAATCTTCCCGCGCTTGCGCGCTGGTTCAATTCAGGCCCGGCGCAGCATCAATCTGACGTTTCCCGCTTTATCTACAACGTCAATCACGTCGCCTATCATGAGCTTTCGCTCGAGCCGGCCGCCGCAAGATTTCTCTATGGCGATGTCGCTATCGCCGCGCTCGACACCCATGCTGTGGGCATTCCGACCTGGGCGCTGCTGTTCAGCGCGTTGCCTGCGCCGGAGTCGATCGGCCCCGATGGCACGGGCTATCACGTCACGTTGCAGGGCTATGGCGCTCACGGCAGCGCCACGACCGGTTCCGCAAGCGGCAGCGATTTCCGCCGGCGCGCCGCGGAGAACATGCTTGGCGCGCTGACCTCGCTGGCGCGGTTCGAGACCTTTCTCTTCGGCGTGCCCAACAGCGGTCTGATTCAGAATTTGTATTTCATCGATTTCGACGATCCCTTGCGCGGCGAGCCAGGGGCCAGCACGTTCGACTTCAACGCTTTGCGCGATCCCGCCGTCGGCCCCAACGAAGGCATGACGGCAGCGGGAGATTCAGGCGGGCCTCTCATCCTCGACGACACGTTCGACATGCCGGTGCAGATCGGCGTCCTTTCGGGCGGGTACAACCGATTCTTCGCCGGTCAGCCTGCAAATGGCTATGGCACGGTGAGTTTCTACCAGCCGCTCTATCTCTACTGGGACTGGATCGCCGCCAACAACGTCTACCATTATGTGAGCGCGCAAGCCGGTGACGGCGATTGGGAAGATCCGATGCACTGGGTCACCAATCTGGATCCGGCCTATCAGATCATTGGCCCCGACGGGCAGTTGCTGAACGGCCTGCCGGACACGCTCGGCGAACAGAATGCAGGCGTGTCCGGCGGCTTCGGAGAAATGTGCTTCGAATCCGGAGGAACGAGCGATTGCGAGGATGCCAGCCTCGGCAATCCCGCGCCTGGGCCTGGGCAAGCGTTGCCTGCGGCGACGCTTGAGAACGGGCTGCCGGGCGCGAGTAATTTCACTCCGGACAATTTCGACGGCGACCGGCTCGCCGGCGAGCGGCCGCGCTATTTCGACGTGACGCTCAGCGCCGACGGCGTGACCCGGCTCTCCTCATCGGTGACCATCGATAAATTCGCCATCACCGGGGCGGGTGCGGGCCTCGATATCGCCGAAACAGGGACGCTGCACAGCCTCACCACCTATGAACAATGGAGCGGCGCCACTCACGTGGACGGGACGCTGCGCGTTGAAGGCGACTACCTGCTGTTCAGCGGTTTGCTGAGCGGCAACGGCGCCATTGAGACACCTTTCCTGACCAATGTGATGGGCGCAATCGCTCCAAGCGGGCTCGGTACAACCGGTGCGCTGACCATCCACGGCAACGTTATCCTCGCGTCGGGCTCGGGGCTGCTGATCGATCTCGGCCCGAACGGGCAATCGGATCGACTTGTCGTCAAGGCCACGGCCGACAACGAGGGCTTGATCGATCTTGGCGGCGCCCTGGGCTTTGCACCGGTCGCGGGCTACGTCATACGCGACGGCGACACGTTTACGATCGTCACGGCCGAAGGCGGCGTCACAGGTGCGTTCGACTCCGCAGGGTCTCTGAGCGCAATCTTGAGCACGTTCGTCACGTATGAGCCGAACGCAGTTCTGCTCAGTATTGCGGCGGGAAACTATGCCGATGTCCCTACGCTCACAAACCCTGTTCAAAGATCTTACGCGGCGCTGCTTGATCAGAATCGTTCTCGGCAAGACACACTGGCCGATCTTTACGGGCCGCTCGATTTACAGGATGCCGCGACGATCGCCAGCACGTTGGACGCCATGGCGCCGGCCGGTGAAACCACGCTCCGCGCGCTCGGATTGGCCGGGATGGAGACAAACGCGCGCTTTTTCCGCAACCGGCTGATCGGACTCGATCCAGCGGACATGGACGGCTCGGTGTCTGTGCTCAGCCCGGTGCAAGTGGCTGAGATATCAAGCGCCGGTTTTGGCATGGCCGTAGGGATGCAAAGCTTGAGCGACGCCGCCGGCAGTTTGCCGGCGCGCTTGCCGCGCACGATGCGCGCCTACCTGGCGGCAGGGCATATCGATGGCGACAGCGCCTCGATGATCGGCCTGACCGGTGCAAGCCGCGATTCTTTCGACGGGTGGTTCGGCGCCGCCGGCGTTGAAGCTCGCGTGGGCGCGCAAGCGGCCGCTGGCCTGGCGCTCTCCTACTCGAACCTGGAAGGACGCAGCGCCTTTGGCGCTCACCGCGTCGACAGCGAGATGTTAGCGCTAACGGCCTACGGCAATTACGCAATGCAGAACGGCTGGATCCTGGACGGCCAAGTTAGTTTCGGTCTTTTCGATCACGCCGTTGCGAGAGACGTGCTGTTCTTGGGATCGAGCCAAACGCTGCAAGCCAAGGATGAGACGATCGGGCTCGCCGCAGAGGCAGGAGTTAGCCGTCCGCTCGCTTTGGGATCTGGCGGCTGGCGGCTAACGCCGCGCGCATCTGTGCGCGCCAGTCAAATCGACTTCTCCGATGTCACGGAAACTGGCGGCGTGCTTGCCATGACGTACGACCGGGAGGCTGTTGAAAGCATGCAAACGCGCCTTGGCGCTACGCTGGATGGCGAAGTGGGCCTTGTTCGCCCCTATCTCTCCGGCGCTTATGTGCATGAATTCGAGGATCGTCCCGAAGATCTCGGCGCCAATTTCGCGGGTGGCGTTGGGCCCAATGCGCGCTTTGCTCTGAACGGACAGGACCGGGATTGGCTTGAGTTTGGCGCTGGGGTTGCGGTTTCTGGCGACCAATGGGGCGTCACACTAGGGATTGAGACCGAAGAGGGCCGCAAGGACATGAGTGCCGACCTCATACGCGGCGCGGTTCGAATGCACGTGCGGTATTAGTTGCGCTTTACAGCAGCCCCAAGCTCTTGAAGCTTTCCGCGCCGTTGCGGCCGATTACGAGATGGTCGTGCACGCGAACGCCGATGGTCGCCGCGGCGGCGACGATCTCCCGCGTAATAGCGATGTCGGCCGGGCTGGGCTTGGGATCGCCGCTTGGATGGTTGTGCACGAGGATGACCGCAGCTGCGGAAAGTTCGAGCGCGCGGCGGGCGATCTCGCGCGGATATACCGGCGCATGATCCACCGTGCCCTGGTTCATAACCTCGTCGCGGATGAGTCCGTTTTTGGCGTCCAGGAAAAGCACGCGGAATTGTTCGCGCGGCTCATTCGCCATGGCGGCTCGGCAATAATTCACCAGCGCCGACCACGAGGAGATCACAGTGCGCCCGCGCAGGTCCGCTTTCGAGGCACGCTCGAGAAAGGCCTGCAACAGTTTCAGATCTTGCGCCACGGCAGGGCCTGCCCCGGCGATGCGGGCAATATTTTCTGGCGGTGCAGCCAATAGCGTTGGCAGGTCATTGCCGAACGCTTCCAGCAATTGCTTCGCAACCAGCTTGGTGTCCCGACGCGGAATGGTGCGAAACAGGAACAACTCCAACAGTTCATAATCCTGCAAAGCGCCTACCCCGGCCATGTCGAAGCGCTCGCGCAGGCGACCCCGATGCCCGCTGTGATGCGGCTTGCCTTTGGCTGAAAGGGCGCGGTTGGCGGTCGTCGGCGCGGCGGCTATCGGGCCGATGTCGAGACGGTCGATCGCGAACGGCAGCGTCTCGGAATCTTCGACGCGCGGGCGGGGCGAGGCGGTGCGCGGTTTTCCCGAGCGCCCCGCCATCTTCCACCTAGCCTGCGAGAATGTGCGGCCGGTCCAGGCCGTCGGGGGACTTGGTGAAAATCTCAACGCCGTCTTCAGTGACGCCCACTGAGTGCTCATACTGGGCGGAAAGCGACTTGTCTTTCGTCACTGCTGTCCAACCGTCGCTCAGCACTTTCACGGCTGGGCTGCCGAGATTCAGCATGGGTTCGACCGTGAACAGCATGCCGGGCTTCAGCTCTTCGCCCTGGCCGGGCTTGCCGAAGTGTAGAATGTTCGGCGCATCGTGGAAGACGCGTCCGAGCCCGTGGCCGCAAAACTCGCGCACCACAGAGCAGCGTTCGCTCTCTGCATAGGACTGGATCGCGTGTCCGAGATCGCCAAGGCGGGCGCCGGGCTTGATCGCGGCAATCCCGCGCAGCAGCGATTCATAAGTCACGTCCATGAGCCGCTGTGCTTTGCGCGGCACATCGCCGACCGCATACATCCGGCTGGTGTCGCCGTGCCAACCGTTGAGAATGACCGTGACGTCGATATTGAGGATGTCCCCGCTCCGCAGCACACGATCGCCCGGAATGCCGTGGCAGACGGTGTGGTTGAGCGACGTGCAGATGGTGTGACGGTATCCGCGGTAGAACACGCAGGCGGGGAGCGCCCCGTGGTCGAACACGAACTGACGGGCAAGATCGTCGAGCCGACGTGTGGTCACCCCTTCGCGAGTTTCAGGCACGAGCATGTCGAGACACGAGGCGGCCAGCCGCCCGGCTGCGGCCATTCCGGCGAAGGCCTCGGCGGGCTCGTGCAACTTGATTTGGCCGATGTTGCGCTCGGGCGCTTCGAGGGCCTGGACGTAGCTCATGAAATCTCCAACTCGATGGCCCTCATAACATAGGCGCTCGCGCTGAACAGCCTAAGGCGCCAATGAGAGTGCCGTCATCGTCGCATTACCGCCGATCGGGGCGGCGGTTATTGCCGGTTTGGGAGGCCGAGCGTCTCGGCGAGGACGGCCGCGGCCTCTTCCCGAGACAGACCAAGCTTCGCGATGAGCTGCGCCACTACGCCTTCTTCAGGCTGGGCCACCACGCCATCGGCGAGCATGGCGCCGGCCGCCAACTCCAGTGTGGCCCGGGCATGAGCGCGCGCAACACTGGCCCAGATGTCCATAAGCTCGGCCTCCGGGCGTTCCTGCATGTCGTGCAGCGCCATCAGGCACGCCGAGCGAAAGGCGCTGAACGGTACGTCCGCGAAGACAGCATGGTAGCGAGCCTCCTCGTAAAGCCATGCCAATTCGCTGGGTTCGACCGCTTTGTCGGCAAATATGACGAGATGGATCAGGCCTACGATCGCCAGCTGGTGAGCATCGACGGAGGCCCGCTCCTCACGCGGACGATCCGAGGTGCGCGTTTTGGCGTCCTGAAAGCCCCAATTATAGGCGTCCGGGAAGTCCGTTGGGGGACGCCATTGCCCGCCATTGAGCGCGTCGATGACGCCCGCTTCCAGCGCGCTTTCTTCCGAGCCGGCGCTCCAATGGCCGTGGATGCCCATAGCTTCCCCGCTGAATCCCACTCTAGCGTCGTTGCCGCGATTGCCCAACCGGGGCCGGAACTTGAAGCATGGCGGACTTGTTAGGTGATCGCAGTATTGGAGTGATAGGCTATGGCCACCAAGGCGAAACGCAAGTCAGCTAAGAAGAGCAAGGGCGCCCGTCCCAAGACCGCCAGAAAAGCGGCGTCGGCGCGCAAACGGAATGGTGCGGCTGCTAGCGGGGGACGCGATCCCGAGGCCATCAGGATGCTGAAACAGGATCACCGCACCGTCGAGGCGCTGTTCGAGGAGTTCGAGGAGGCGACCCGTGGCAGCGACAAGCGGGCCATTGCCCGGGAAATCTGCCTCGAATTGACGATCCATACGATGATTGAAGAAGAGATTTTCTACCCTGCCGTGAAGGACGCGGTCGAGGACGACATCTACGACGAAGCGCACGTGGAGCATGACGGGGCGAAGGTGTTGATCGCGGAGATTATGGCGGCCAGTCCAAACGAGGAATTTTACGACGCGCGGGTGAAGGTGCTCTCGGAAATGATCAAGCACCATGTCAAAGAAGAAGAGCAGCGTGACGGCATGTTTGCACAGGCAAAGCGGGCCAAGGGCCGCAAACAGGTTGACTTCGACGACCTGGCCGAGCGGCTGCAGGCGCGTAAGGAAGACTTGAAGCGGCTGATGCAGCGCAACGGCATCCCGGCGCCGGAAGCGCGCACCATGCACGGCGCAAAGGTTCGCCTGGGCCAGCCCCACGTGTGACGCCTGACTGGATGCTTACGCCGCTTGGGTGGCCGTCTTGCCTATGACGCGGTTGCGGCCGGCGCGTTTGGCTTCATAGAGACCCTCGTCAGCGCGCTTTAGCAGCGCGTCGGCGGTGTCATCTGGGCCGTCGGAACACGCCACGCCGATCGAGACGGTGATGTCCAGCGGATGCGGCAGGCCAGGAGCATTAAAGGGGGCCGCGCAAATGCTGCGCCGAAGCCGCTCTGCGGCCAGGCAGGCGATGTCGCCGCGGGTGCGCGGCATGATGACGACGAATTCTTCGCCCCCCAACCGGCAGGCGAAATCGGACGGGCGCACGTTTGATCCGAGACGCACTGAAAACTCCTGCAGCACGCAGTCGCCGATATCGTGGCCGAATGTGTCGTTGCAGCGTTTGAAGTGGTCGATGTCGATGGTCATAACTGAGACGGGTTCGCCGCCGCACTGGGCGCGCTGCACGAGCGGGGCGAGCTGGGCGCTCACAAAGCGGCGATTGTAAAGGCCGGTGAGCTGGTCGGTGATTGCCAGTTCGAGGCTCTGGTCCAGGCGCGTGCGCAACGCATCCATGTAGCGCTTGCGCCGCATCAACGTGCGCGCGCGCGCCACAAGTTCTTCATCGTCGATCGGGCGGGCTATGATGTCATGCGCGCCGAGTTCGAGCGCACGCACAGCGCGGGCGCGGTCGTCCGGTTCGACGATGGCCAATATAGGCAGGTGCCGCGTCGGCTCACCCGAGCGCATGCGGGCGATAACCCGGAAACCGTCGAAACTCTTGGCTGTGACCGAGACGACGACGAGGTCAGGTGTGCCGGCGGCGTCCTGGTCGCCGAGCAGGGCCACGCGATGTTCGACGCCAAGCGCGGCCTTGATCGCTTTCACCTGATGGACGTTGTCGTCGATTGCCAACACGTTGCCGGCGACGAGGCGGTGCTGATCCAGCGGGTCCGGCCGCAGATCTTCGCCGATCACACCCAGCCGGCGCCCGCTGGCTTCGCGCGCCCGCAATTCGTCGATGACGACTTTGAGGCCAAGCAAGCTCTTTACGCGGGCGATGAGATGAACATCGTCGATCGGCTTGGTGAGGAATTCCTCCGCACCAGCCTGTAAGCCGCGCAGCTTGTTGTCGCGATCGTCGAGCGTGGTGAGAATAATGACCGGGATGTGTTTCGTCTCGGCCTGCGCTTTCAGGCGCCGGCACGCTTCGTAGCCGTCGATGCCGCCTGGCATCATGACGTCAAGCAGGATGAGGTCCGGCCTTTCACGCTTGGCGACCTGCACCGCCTCTTCGCCGCGGCGCGCCGTAAACACGTCGTAATATTCGGCGGTGAGCTTGGCCTCCAGGAGGCGCCGGTTGGCTTCAAGATCGTCGACGACGAGGATGCGCGCGCTCAAGCGAGCCTCCTCATCCGATGAACTTGCGAATGGTTTCGAGGAAGGTGGTCACCGAGATCGGCTTGGAAAGATAAGCGTCGCAACCGGCAGCGAGGATCTTCTGCTCGTCGCCGCGCATGGCAAACGCGGTGACCGCAACCACCGGAATGGACTTGAGCGCCGGGTCTTTCTTCAGCCGATCGGTCAGTTCCAGACCGGAGATTTCCGGCAGCTGGATGTCCATGACGATAAGGTCGGGTTTGTGTTCGCGCGCAAGGGGGAGCGCCTGGCGCCCGTCCCGGGTCTTGACGGTGCGGTAGCCAAAGGCCTCCAACAGGTCGTTGAACAGCCTCATATTGAGTTCGCTGTCTTCGACGATGAGAACGGTCTTGGCCATGAACCCGCTTCGCTTCCGCGGCCCCCGAACACAAACATCGTGTTCTCATGCCCTTATAGCGACCAGGCCTTAACAACCCATCGCAAAGGCAGCAATCTCGCCCACAACGTTAAGAAGCGCTTAAGGACTTTCGAATGCGGCTCGGCGTAGATTTCGGCGGCACCAAGATCGAAGCAGCGCTGCTTGATTCGCAAGGCGAAATCCGTGTGCGTGAGCGCGTACCGAATCCTGGGAATTACGATGCGGCCGTGCGCGCGGTGGCTGATCTCGTCGCCCGAGTCGAGCAGAAAGGCGGCGCACGCGCGGTAACGGTTGGCGTCGGGATTCCCGGTTCGCTGTCGCCGGCGACGGGACGTGTACGCAACGCAAATTCTGTCTGGTTGAATGGCAAGCCCTTCTTTGAGGATTTGAAAGCGGTGCTCTCGCGCCCGCTGCGGGTGGAGAACGACGCCAATTGCTTCGTGCTTTCCGAGGCTGTGGATGGCGCTGCGGCGCACGGGCGCGTTGTTTTCGGCGTTATCCTCGGCACCGGCTGTGGCGGCGGCGTTGTCGTCAATCGTCGTGTCGTCGAAGGGATCAATGGCATCGGCGGCGAATGGGGACACACGCCCCTGCCGTGGGCGCGTGCGGACGAAGATGCGGGCCGACACTGGTGCGGCCGGTTGAATTGCATGGAACTCTGGGTGTCGGGCTCGGGCTTTGAACGCTGGGCGGGCATGGGCGCACGCGAGGCGGATGAAGCAGCGAGCGCGGGCGATCCCAAGGCGCGCGTGTTGTTGGATCTGCACGCGGATCGCCTGGCGCGGGGGCTCTCCGTTGTGATCGACATCCTCGACCCGGACGTGATCGTATTCGGCGGCGGCCTTTCGAACATCGAGAGCCTCTATGCCAGCGTGCGGGGCAAACTGCTGGCGCACGTGTTCTCGGATGTGCTGCGCACGGAGCTGGTGAAGAACAAGCACGGCGATTCCTCGGGCGTGCGCGGCGCAGCCTGGCTGTTCGGGCCGGAGGGCGAGGCGTCGGAGCAGATGCAATGATCTTGTGTCGCGCCTGCGCGTCCGTGTTGAGGGCTCAGCGCTGCGTCTGCGGCGCGGAGCTGGCATTGGAGCATCCCGAAATCGCACAGCTTTCGATCGCGCACCTCGATTGCGATGCGTTTTATGCTTCGATCGAAAAGCGCGACGATCCTTCACTGGCGCCGCATCCGGTCATCGTCGGCGGCGGCAAGCGCGGTGTCGTTTCCACGTGCTGTTATGTGGCGCGCGCTTACGGCGTTCGTTCGGCAATGCCCATGTTCAAGGCGTTGAAGCTGTGTCCGCAGGCGAAGGTCGTGCACGGTGACATGGCCAAATACGTACACGAGGGCCGACTGATACGTGCCATGATGGAGGACCTCACGCCGCAGGTTCAACCGCTGTCCATCGACGAAGCGTTCATGGACCTTTCCGGCACGGAAGAGTTGCACGAAGGCGTGGCGGCGCAATCGCTGATCCGGCTGCAAAACCGAATCTGGAGAGAACGGCAACTTACGGTCTCGATCGGTCTGTCGTTCAACAAATTCCTGGCTAAGACGGCGAGCGATCTCGACAAGCCACGCGGCTTTTCGGTGATCGGCCGGGCGGAAGCGCTGGCGTTTCTGGAATCCCGCTCGGTCGCCACGCTGCCGGGGGTGGGCCCGGCTGGCGCCATGGCGCTCGAGCGCAACGGTATCAGGAAGATTGGCGACATCCGCTCGCTCGGCCCGCAGCGCATGCGTGCTCTTTACGGAGACTGGGGCGCGCATCTTTTTGCGCTGTCGATGGCGGACGATCCGCGCAAGGTCGACCCCCACGGCGAGCGCAAGAGCATTTCGGCCGAAACGACGTTCTTTGAAGATGTGAACGAGCTGGAGGCGCTCGAAGACATTCTCTGGCCGCTGTGTGAGAAGGTCGCGGCGCGCTGCAGAGCCGGCGACACGGCTGGGCTTACTCTGACGCTGAAGCTCAAGGATGCGAAATTCAGGATTGTGACACGCCGGCGTCAGCTGCCGGAGCCGACGCTGCTGGCCTCGCGCATCTTTGCGCACGCGCGTGAATTGTTGGGTGCAGAAGCGGACGGCAAGACCAGGTATCGGCTGATCGGCGTTGGGCTTTCCGATTTCAGCGATGCGTCGTCGGCGGACAAAGGCGACATGCTCGACGTCGAGACGCCGAAATGGGCCGCCGCAGAAGCTGCGGTCGCCAAGGCCCGCGGCAAATTCGGCCGCGATGCAGTGCGCACTGGAAGGGCTCTCAGGGCGCGCTGGGATAGCGACTAGCGTTTCACGACGCATGGCGGCCGCCGGTCTCGGCGCCCTTTGCCTCCCGGCGGCGCCGGCCTATGGTGTTGCGAATGTCCGAATGGGGTACACGATGAGTCGGATCGATGCGCGTTTGCAGGAGCTGGGAATCACACTGCCGACGCCGCCGGCCCCGGTGGCTTCGTATGTTCCCTTTGTAATTGTCGGCAATGTCGTGCACGTGTCGGGCCAGGTCTCGGTCGATGCTTCGGGCGGCATAAAGGGAAAACTCGGCGCCGACATCGAAGTGGAAGAGGGACAGGCCGCGGCGCGTCTGTGCGGGCTTAATCTGCTCGCGCAGGTCAGGGCGGCCTGCGATGGAGATCTCGATCGTGTAAGACGCGTGGTAAAGCTCAATGGCTTCATCAATGTGACGCCGGATTTCGATCCGATCCCCCAGGTCATGAATGGCTGTTCGGACCTGATGGTCTCCGTGTTCGGAGAGGCCGGACGTCATGCGCGCGCCGCTGTAGGCATGGCCAATCTGCCCATGGGACTCGCCGTGGAAGTCGATGGCGTGTTCGAGATCGAATGAGATGAGTTATTCCTCATCACGGAACACGGGGCCGTTCTGCCGCCATGGCTGGATGCGCGTGTGTCGCTCATCTAGGCTGGACCGATGGACGGCACAGACGCTCTGACGGTCGAGGTTGCGAACGAACTTGCCAAGGTCGCGCGCGCGGATTGGGACCGGTTGGCCAATCCGCCGGACGCGCCGTACGACCCGTTTCTCTCCTGGGATTTTCTCCAGGCGCTGGAAGAGAGCGGCTGCGCCAGCGCGACGCGGGGCTGGCAGCCGGCGCACCTCATTGCACGCGACGCGCGCCGGGTTGTCGGCGCGATGCCGCTTTATGCGAAGGATCATTCGTACGGCGAGTACGTGTTCGATCATGCCTGGGCCGACGCGTTGATGCGCGCTGGCGGTCGCTATTACCCCAAGCTGCAATCTGCCGTACCGTTCACACCCGTAACCGGCCGGCGCATTTTCGCGCGTGACGCGGCGGTGGAAGCGGCGCTGGCCCAGGGCGCTATTGGTTTGGCGCAGCGCGGAGGCGCTTCGTCGGTCCACGCGACCTTCGCCGGCGAGGCGCTGTGCGAACGGCTGGCCTCGCTTGGCTATCTCACCCGCGCCGGGCTGCAGTACCACTGGTTCAACCGCGGCTACGCGACATTTGCCGATTTCCTCGCCGATCTCTCCTCGCAGAAACGCAAAACGATCCGGCGTGAGCGGGCGCGCGCCTGTGAGGGGGTCGCGATCAAGCGCTTGCGCGGCGACGACATCAGGCCGGGCGACTGGGACTTCTTCTTCCGTTGCTACATGGATACTGGCTCGCGCAAGTGGGGCTCGCCTTATCTGAACCGGGCGTTCTTCGCGCTGTTGGGCGAGCGAATGGCTGCGCGGTGCGTGCTGTTCGTGGCGGAAATGGACGGCCGGCCGATTGCCTCTGCGCTCAATCTAATCGGCGGCGAGGCGCTTTATGGGCGCTATTGGGGGCGCATCGTCGACGTGCCGTTTCTGCATTTCGAGCTCTGCTATTATCAGGCGATCGATCTCGCCATTGAGCTGAAGTTGGCGCGCGTCGAGGCCGGCGCGCAGGGCGAACACAAGCTGGCGCGCGGCTATGTCCCGGCGCCGACCTATTCCGCGCACTGGATCGCGCATCCCGGGCTGCGGCGCGCTGTGTCGCAATATCTGGAGTCCGAGACGCCGGCGATCGCGGAGGAGGCGGAGATTTTGGCCGGGCATACGCCGTTCAGGAAAGGCGAGTGACCGGCGCGGGGTCTTTTTGCCGGACAAGAAAATAGATCGGCACGCCGCTCGCGAAGAGCACGGCGCCCCATACGAGGGCTTCTCGGCCCGATCCGAGAATCGCGAAGATCGAGTAGAGCGCCGCCAGCAGCGCGACGCCCGCCCATCCGCGTGCAGAGCGCCAGGAATGGCGCAGTTCGCCGATGGCGCTGAGCAGATAAGGCACGAGTGTGCCGAGCGTGCTCAACATGATGAGAAAGGTGAAGGCGTCGAGCAGACCGCGCGAGTAGTTGGCGAGCAAGACCAGCGACGTCAGCACCGAAGAGAGCAGCAAGGCGACTTGCGGCGCTCCCCCTTTTCCGGTGACGCCAAGAATGCGCGGCGCCAGTCCGTCGAGCGCTGCGGCCATCGGCAGCTGGCCGGAGCAGAAAATGAGCCCGTTCGCGGTGCCGGCGGTGGCGATTAGCGCGCCGGCGGCGATGAGCGGGGGGCCCCACGCGCCGAACCCACGCGCCGCTTCGGCGAAAGGCGAGGTCGAGCGCGCCAGCGCCTCAGCCGGCACCAACAGCATCACCGCAGCAGTTGCTGCGAGATAAATCGCCGTGACCGTGAGCGTGCCGAGCACGAGCGCGCGCGGAATGACGCGCGCGGCGTCTTTGCAGGCGCCCGCAGGAATGGCGCCGGCTTCCAAGCCGACGAACGCCCACATCGTGAGCAGCGCCGTCGTCGCAATAGCAGCCAGCAACGGCGCCTCTTGCGGATTGAGCGCAGGCAGGTTGTGCGGCGCGCCGGCAAAGACGCCCAGAGCGACGATCGCGAGTAGCGGCGCGATTTTCAAAAGCGTCAGAGTGAGCTGCAGAACGCTCGATTCCCGGAGGCCGCGCATATTGATCAGGGTCAGCGCCCAAACGAGCGCAAGCGCGGCTAGGGCCTGCCCGATCGGATTGTCGGTGAGCGCAGGCACAAAGACGGTGAGATAGCCGGCGAATGCGATGGCCACGGCGGCGATGCCGGTCCAATAAGTTGTCCAATAGCCCCAGATCGTGGCGAAGCCGATGAGGTCGCCGAATGCGTGATGGACATAAGCATACGGTCCGCCCGTGCGTGTCGTGCGCGCGGCGAGACGTGCAAGCGTGAGTGCGATCAGGATCGAGCCTGCGCCCGTGAGGAGCCAACCGCCGAAACTGAGAAGGCCGTATGGGGCGAGCACGCTTGGCAGAAGAAAGATGCCCGAGCCGATCATACAGCCGACCGTCAGCGACCAGCATGACCAGAAGCCGAGGGGTTTAGGCGTTGCCGGTTCGGTCATCGATCCTCACGCCTCGCAGCTTGCACGAAGTGGCGCCGCGACGCCATCGGCTAACGTCGGCGTTTGCCGTGGCGAGCCTTGGCGCGGTCGTTGCGCCCGCGCGTTTGCCGGCTTTGCCGCGCCTTTCTCCAGCCTGGCGCCGGCGGCTCAGGGTCGCTGAGCACATAGAAGACCAGCCCCCCCGTGACGGGCGTCGCCTCTTCGAGGCGCACTTCGACGCGCATGCCGAGCGGGTAGCGTTGGCCGGTATGTTCGCCGACGAGTGCGTGCGCTTTTTCGTCATGAATCCAGCGCTCATTGCCGAGCGTGGAGATGGGGGCGAGGCCATCGGCTTGTGTCTCGTCGAGCCGCACGAAAAGTCCGAAGCGTGTGACGCCGGTGACGCGGCCTTCAAATTCGGCGCCGATGCGGTCAGCAAGGAATGCGCTGATGTAGCGCGCAGTGGCGTCGCGTTCGGCGGCCATCGACGTACGCTCGGTTTCGCTGACATGCTCGGCGGTTTCGGCGTAGCGCGCTTCTTCCTTGTCGGTGGCGCCATCGTCGCCGAGCTTGAGGGCGCGGATGAGCGCGCGGTGAATGGTGACGTCGGCGTAGCGGCGGATCGGCGAGGTGAAGTGCGAGTAGCGATGCAAATTGAGGCCGAAATGGCCAATATTGTCCGGTGAATAGACAGCTTGTGACTGCGTGCGCAGCACGACTTCGTTGACGATGTCCTTGTTCGGCGAGTTTTCAGCCTGGTGCAGGATGCGATTGAAGCGCGCGGCGCTGATGTGCTCGCCCTTGGTCCATTTCATACCGACAGTGGGCAGAAAGTCAGTGATCGCGGCGATCTTCTCGTCGCTGGGTTGGTCGTGGATGCGGTAGATTTGCGGGCGGCCTTTCAGCTCCAGCGTTTCGGCGGCTGAGACATTGGCCTGGATCATGAATTCTTCGATCAGCTTGTGCGCATCGAAGCGCTCGCGCCGTTTCACGCCGGCGACCTTGCCGTCCTTGAAGATGATCTTGTGCTCGGGCGCGTCGATCTCGAGCGGCTGGCGCTTCTCGCGCGCCGCCCAGACTGTGCGATAGGCCGCCCATAGCGGCTTCAGGATCGGATCGAGCAGGGGCGCGGTCTTTGCGTCGGGCTTGCCGTCGATAGCGGCTTGCGCCTGCTCGTAGGAGAGCTTGGCGGCCGAGCGCATCAGGCCGCGCGCGAATTTGTGGCTTTTCTTTCGTCCGTCCTTGTCGAACACCATTTCGACGGCGAGGCAGGCGCGGTCTTCGTTCTCGCGCAGCGAGCAGAGATCGGCGGAGAGCGTTTCCGGCAGCATCGGCGCGACGCGATCCGGGAAATAAGTGGAGTTGCCGCGCTTGAACGCGCCGCGGTCGAGCGCCGAGCCGGGCGTGACGTAATGGGCGACGTCGGCGATGGCGACCCAGACGCGAAAACCGCCCTTATTCTTCGGATCGTCGTCCGGCTGGGCATAGACCGCGTCGTCGTGATCGCGCGCGTCTTCCGGGTCGATGGTGATCAGCGGCAGTTTGCGGAGATCGGTGCGGCCCTTCAGCGGCGCCGGCTTGGCCTCGGCGGCTTGGCGCTCTTCCTCCTCGGTGAAACCCGGCATGATGCCGTGCGTGTGCATGGCGAGGATTGAGGCGGCGCGCGGGTCGCTTTCCTTGCCGATGACTTCCTTGATGCGTCCGAACTTGGGGCCATGCGCGCGCTCGCGCCTGCTGGTGTCGAGTTCAACGAACACCAGATCGCCGTCCTTGGCCTCGCCCACGTTCGCCGCTTCGATGATGAGATCGTGGCGCGCCTTGCGGTCGGCGGGCTCGACGCGGCCG
>CAZIOD010000058.1:0-17595 GCA_964540785.1 uncultured Terricaulis sp. | reverse complement strand
GCGGTGAGGAGACGGCGCTGCTTGAGAGCCTCGAAGGCAAGAAGGGCCAGCCGCGTCTGAAGCCGCCGTTCCCGGCCAATGTCGGCCTCTACGGCTGCCCGACCACCGTGAACAATGTCGAATCCATCGCTGTCGTACCGACCATCCTGCGCCGCGGCGCCAAGTGGTTCGCCGGCATCGGCCGCGCCAACAACACCGGAACAAAGGTGTTCTGCATCTCCGGGCATGTGAACAAGCCGTGCAATGTCGAGGAGGCGATGAGCATCCCTCTGAAGCAATTGCTCGAAGAGCATTGCGGGGGCGTCCGCGGCGGCTGGGGCAATCTGAAAGCGGTGATCCCCGGCGGCTCCTCCGTGCGCATGATTCCTGCGCACGAATGCGAAGAAGCGCTGATGGACTTCGATGATCTTTCAGCGCGCAAGTCCGGCCTTGGCACCGCGGCTGTCATCGTGATGGATCAATCCACCGATCTCATCCGCGCCATCGCCCGCATTTCCTATTTCTACAAGCATGAAAGTTGCGGCCAGTGCACGCCGTGCCGTGAAGGCACCGGCTGGATGTGGCGCGTGCTGGAGCGCATGGCCAAGGGCGAAGCCGAGCACGCCGAAATCGATTTGCTGCTGGATGTGACTACGCAGGTTGAAGGGCACACGATCTGTGCGCTAGGAGACGCGGCGGCATGGCCAATCCAGGGTCTCATTCGCCATTTCCGCGCTGAGATCGAGCAGCGAATCGACCGCTATCGCGCAGCCAAAGGCGTCCATCAGGTGCGCGCTGTAGCCGCGGAATAATCCACCGTTTGCGCGCTCGCGTCATCGCGCGTACAGTGGCGGCGTTTCCATGAATAGGAGGCTGTCGGGCGTCTCAACGGGCGCGCCCACCCCCGTGCGAAGCGGCGTGTCTGTCGGCAAGCGCTTCGCCCGCCTAGGAGCACACAGAATGCACGATCCCAATGACGCGAAGGCGACCTTCGACGATCTTTATGCGCAGGAAGATCCGCGCGACTATTTCTCAGTCCTCGGATCGCTCGATTATGCGATCCCGGATCTCGCCAAGCCGGTGTTTCGCCGCGTCGCCGCCGCCTTTCGTTCTGCCAAGGCAAGGCCGGCGACGTTGCTCGACCTCGGCTCATCCTATGGCATCAATGCAGCGCTGTTTCGCTATCCTTTAAGCGTCGACATGCTGCGCCGACGTTATGCGCGACGCGAAATGATGGCGCTCTCTTCGGCGCAGGTGCGCGAGCTGGATCGACACTATTTTGAGTCATGGCCGCGCGCGCAGCCGGAAAGGATTGTCGCCGTCGATGTTTCCAAGTCCGCGGTCGATTATGCGGGGGAGGTGGGCCTCGCCGACGTTTGCGTTGCGCACGATTTTGAGAAGACGCCAGCGCCGCGCGCGGTGCTCGACAAGCTGGCCAATGTGGACATCATCATCTCGACCGGCGCCGTCGGCTATGTCACCGAAAAGACGTTCGACGCTTTGTTGAAAGCGAACGGCGCCGCCCCGTGGGTGGTGTCGTTTTGTCTGCGCATGTTCGACTATTCGCCGATCGCGCAGCGTCTTGCCGAAGACGGCTTAGTGACGGAAAAGCTCAAGAGCGCCGTCTTCGTGCAGCGCAGATTCCAGGACGAGGCCGAGGCGCAGCAGGTGCTGGATATTCTCCAGCGGCGCGGCCTCGACGCAACGGGGCTGGAGAGCGAAGGGCTGCTGGTTGCAGAGCTGTTTGTTTCGCGTCCGAAAGCGGACATCGAAGCGCTGCCGCTCGATGAACTGGTGCGTGTCGTCAGCGGACGCAACTTGAGCTTTGGGCCGCGTTTGGTGCAGGTGAGGCGCCAAGGACGCAGCGCGTTGGCGTCCTTGCGTCCTTGAGGGCCCAATGAAGCATTTTCTGCTTTTGTATGAATACGCCCCCGACTACCTGGAGAAGCGAGCCGCAGTGCGCGCCGCGCACCTGGAGTTGGCGCAGGCTTCGGCCGCGCGGGACGAACTGCAACTCGGCGGCGCAGTCCCGGGCGACGATCCGTTCGGATTGCTCTTGTTCAAGGCCGAAACGCCAGACGTGGCGGAAGCCTTTGCGCGCGCCGATCCGTACACATCCGAGGGGGTGGTGACGGCTTGGCGCGTGCGGGAATGGGTGACCGTCGTCGGCGAGTCAGCGTTAAGGAAGCCCTGATGCGAAAACGGAGCGGCGTTAGCCGCTCCGCTCGCGTCGCTCGTCTGATTGATCAATTGCGGCGATCGCCTTCGCGGTCTCGACGGCTACGTTCTTGATCTTGATCGGGGCGCATTTCTTGGTCGCGCCGCTGATCATCCTGACGGCCAGGCTGTGCGCGCCGTTCGCGATCGCGTTCTTGGTTCGGTTGTTGGTTGTTTGGCATGAAGACACCTCTGATTGACCGCCCACTGCGAGACCAACGCCCTTTGACGGCCCGGGTTTCCAGAAATAGCTTTTTATGTCAGTAATTTACCGCAAGATGGGGGGAACCCCGGCAGAGCGAGAAAGCGCCGACCCACAGCGCGTTGCGGCGGATCGGCCGGACGGCGGTAAGCGCTTGGCGAAGCGGGCGTTTCGCCCCCTTGCGGCGGCTCGATAAATCGGTCATGCGCGTGCCGCGAAAGCGGTTCTCATGACGAAGATTCTCGTCGACGGCGTTGAAGTCGACGTCCCTCCGGAAATGACGTTGCTGCAGGCGTGCGAAGCCGCCGGCGCTGAGATTCCGCGTTTTTGCTATCACGAGCGGCTGTCGGTAGCCGGCAATTGCCGCATGTGCCTGATCGAGGTGAAGGTCGGTGGCAGATCCGGGCCAAAGCCGATTGCGTCCTGTGCGCAGCAAGTGAAGGACTTGCCGCCGCCGCGCGACGACATGCTCAATGAGCTCGTCACGAAGAGTGAGGTCGTGAAGAAGGCCCGCAACGGCGTGATGGAGTTTCTGCTTATCAATCACCCGCTGGATTGTCCGATCTGCGATCAGGGAGGCGAGTGCGATCTGCAGGACCAATCCGTGGCATATGGGCGTGGCGGCTCGCGCTTCGACGAAAACAAGCGCGCGGTCGAAGAAAAGTACATGGGGCCCCTGATCAAGACGATCATGACCCGCTGCATCCTGTGTACGCGCTGCGTGCGGTTTGTCACGGAAGTGGCGGGCACAGCCGAGATCGGCGCCACTGGCCGCGGCGAAGACATGGAGATCCAGACCTATCTGGAATCTGCGCTCACCAGCGAGCTTTCCGCCAATGTGATCGATCTTTGTCCGGTGGGCGCGCTGACTTCCAGACCCTATGCATTTAACGCACGTCCGTGGGAGCTCTCGAAAACCCAAAGCGTCGATGTTATGGATGCAATGGGCGCAGCAATCCGGGTCGATGCGCGGGGCGACATGGTATTGCGCGTGTTGCCGCTCGCGAACGAAGAGATCAACGAAGAGTGGATATCGGATAAGACGCGTTACGCCGTTGACGGTCTCAGTCGTCAGCGACTGGATCGCCCGTACCTCCGCGAGAACGGCAAACTCCGCGCCGCCGCCTGGCCCGAGGCTCTCGACGCCGCAGCAAGGGCGCTGTCCGGCGATCCGAAGAAGATTGGGGCTATCGCCGGCGACCTCGCGTGCGCGGAGAGCATGAAGGCGACGCTCGATCTCTTCCGCGCCCTGGGTTCGCCCAATACCGATTGCCGGCCGGACGGCGCAGCGCTCGGCGCCGGGCCGCGGCAAAGCTATCTCTTCAACTCCACCATCGCCGGTATCGATGAGGCAGACGCCATCCTGCTGATCGGCGCCAATCCACGCCTGGAAGCGCCGGTGCTGAATGCGCGGATTCGCAAGGCTTGGCTGGGCGGCGCCGAAGTCGCGCTGCTGGGCGAGGCGGCGGACCTCAGCTATCCCTACACACATCTCGGCGAGAGCTTCGGCGCAATGCGTCTGCGCGACGAAACTATCGAGAAACTGCGCACCGCGCAGCGGCCAATGATCATTGCTGGCGCGGCCGCGTTCGCCGGCCCCGGCGGCGCCGGCGTCTTGCGCGCCGTGGGCAAGCTGGCCTCGGCCGCCGCCGTCGTCCGCGAGGGGTGGAACGGTTTCAACGTATTGCACACAGCCGCCGCACGCGTCGGCGGTCTGGACCTCGGCTTCCTGCCCGCTGAGCACGGCAAAACGGCGCGCGAAATGCTGGCTGGGGGAATGAACACCCTGCTGCTGCTCGGCGTCGATGAGGCGCCGCTGCCGCAAGCCGGTACAGTTATTTATCTCGGCACGCACGGGGACGCCGGTGCGCACCGCGCCGACATCATCCTCCCTGGCGCGGCATACACCGAGAAGGAGGCGACCTGGGTGAACACCGAGGGGCGTGTCCAGTACGGCCACCGCGCGACATTCCCCAAACGCGAAGCGAAGGAGGACTGGACCATTCTGCGCGCGCTGTCCGAGGCGCTGGGCAAAACCTTGCCGTACGATTCCCTCGAGGAATTGCGGGCGAAGATGATCGACGATCATCCGACATTCGGCCAGGTCGGTTATGCGCCGGGCGCAGCCGACGCCGCCAGCTTCGATCCTGCTACGCTCGGCGAAGACGGCGACGCCTCGACGGCGCCGCTGCGATCGCCGATCGAGGATTTCTATCTCACCAACCCGATTGCGCGCGCCTCGAAGACCATGGCCGAGTGCTCGCGTCTGCGGGCTGGCGCCCACAAGGTGGCCGCGGAATGAGCGGGAACGTCGATTACGTGCCGCTGATCGCGCTGCCCGTGGAGTGGGAATGGACGATCATGAAGACGGGGCAAATCCTCGGCATCATGATCCTGCTCCTGATCTCGCTTGCGTTCCTGCTGCTGTTCGACCGGAAGGTCTGGGCCGCGGTGCAGCTGCGCAAGGGGCCCAACGTGGTCGGGCCGTTCGGGCTGCTGCAATCCTTCGCAGATTTTTTCAAGTTCGTGTTCAAGGAAATCGTCATTCCGGCGGGCGCGAACAAAACCGTTTTCATCCTGGCGCCGTTGCTGACTTTCGTGTTGGCTTTCATTGCCTGGGCTGTGGTGCCGTGGGGGCCGGACGTGGTGGTCGCCGACCTCAATGTCGGCATCCTCTATCTGTTCGCCATCAGCTCGCTGGGGGTCTACGGCATTATCATGGGCGGCTGGGCGTCCAACTCGAAGTATCCGTTTCTCGGCGGCCTGCGGTCAGCGGCGCAGATGGTGAGTTACGAAGTCTCGATCGGCTTCATCATCATCACCGTGCTCTTGCTGGTTGGTTCGCTGAACCTGACCGCCATCGTCGATGCGCAGAGGGACGGCATTTGGGCCTGGCACGGCTTCCGCATTTTCAACTTCGCGGAATTCCCTGCAAACATCCTCGTTGGCGTCACCATGCTGGCGATGATGGTGATGTTCTTCATCTCGGCCCTGGCCGAAACGAACCGTCCGCCCTTCGATTTGCCGGAAGCGGAATCCGAACTCGTGGCGGGGTATCAGGTCGAGTATTCCTCGACGCCGTACCTGCTCTTCATGATCGGGGAATATCTCAACATCGTGCTCATGTGCGCGATGGTGAACATCCTGTTCCTCGGCGGCTGGCACTTGCCGTGGGGGCCGGTGGAGAGCCTTGGGCTCAACGCCTTCTGGACGTCGGCCATCGCGATGCTGGTCTTCTACGCGAAAATCTGGATCCAGTTCTTCATGTTCGCGATGATGAAAGCCATCTTGCCGCGCTATCGCTACGACCAGCTGATGCGGCTGGGCTGGAAGATCTTCCTTCCCACCGCGCTCGCGGCGGTCGCTGCCTTGGGCTACTACGTCACCTTCATGGCGCCGGCGCCGGCGACCGCACTGGCAGGAGGCTAAACGTGTCGCGCTTGCTCCAAGCCGCAAAGGGCGCGCTGATGCTGGACATCATCGGCGGCTTTGCGCTCGGTATGAAATACTTCTTCCGCCGCAAGGCGACGGTGAATTATCCGTACGAGCGCAATCCGCAGAGCCCGCGCTTCCGCGGCGAGCATGCTCTGCGCCGCTACCCGAACGGCGAAGAGCGCTGTATCGCCTGCAAGCTTTGCGAAGCGATCTGCCCGGCCCAATGCATCGTCATCGAGGCCGAGCCGCGCGAAGACGGATCGCGCCGCACCACGCGCTACGACATCGACATGACCAAGTGCATCTATTGCGGCTACTGCCAGGAGGCCTGCCCGGTGGATGCGATCGTCGAAGGACCGAATCTGGAGTTCGCCACCGAAACCCGGGAGGAACTTTACTACGACAAGGAAAAGCTGCTCGCGAACGGCGATCGCTGGGAGCGGGAAATCGCGAAAAATCTGGAATTGGACGCGCCCTACCGTTAGACGGCGCAGCGTTTGCTCCCCGCTGACCGGGAGCGATCCGCAAAGCGGATGGAGGGGGCGCAGAAGCGCTGGCGCAAGCGGGTGATGCGCGCCCTCGAGTGTTTGCTTTGCTCAAACGTCCCTGCGGGTCGGGGAGGGAAGGGAGAACGGAACGGATGTTGGCGGCTATCGCCTTCTACGTGCTTGCGACGATCGTGGTTGTTTCCGCATTTGCGGTGATCGCCGCGCGCAATCCCGTGCACTCCGTACTGTTCCTGATCCTGACATTCTTCACCGCCGCGGGGCTGTTCGTACTTCTGGGCGCTGAGTTTCTCGCGATGCTGCTGGTGGTCGTCTATGTCGGCGCGGTCGCGGTGCTCTTCCTCTTTGTCGTTATGATGCTCGACGTCGACTTTGCCGAGCTGAAGCAAGGCTTCCTGAGCTACATGCCGGTAGGAGCGCTGGTGGCGATCGCCTTGCTCGCCGAACTGTGGCTGGTGGCGAGTGCGGCAGTGTCCGCTGGCGGCGCGCCGATCGCGTTGGCGCTGGATCAGCCCGGCGAAGTCACCAACGCCGAAGCCATCGGCCGCGTTCTCTACACGGATTATCTGCTCGTCTTCCAGATGGCGGGTCTGGTCCTTTTCGTGGCCATGGTGGGCGCCATCGTACTGACGCTGCGCCACCGCGCGGGTGTGAAGAAGCAGAACATCGCCGCCCAAGTTGGCCGCCTTCGCTCCGAAGCGGTTGAACTCAAGGACGTGCGTCCGGGGCAGGGGCTCGGCTGATGGAGATCACGCTCGCCCATTACCTCTTTGTCGCCGCCGCGGTTTTCACGATCGGCGTGTTCGGCATTTTCGTGAACCGGAAGAACGTCATCATTATCCTGATGTCGATCGAGCTGGTGCTGCTTTCGGTCAACATCAACCTCGTGGCGTTTTCCGCCTTCCTGCAAAACCTCGAGGGCCAGATTTTCGCGATGCTGGTGCTGACCGTTGCTGCGGCGGAAGCGGCGGTGGGACTGGCGATCCTGGTGGCCTACTTCCGCAATCGCGGCGGCATCGCCGTCGAAGACATCAACCAGATGAGGGGCTAGGGGCGTGTCCTTCTCACCCGAGGTCCTGATCGTTCTGGTGCCGCTGCTCGCGGCGGCTTTCGCTGGCCTCTTACAGCGCTATATCGGCGACAAGGTCGCCATGGTCGTCACGACGGCCTCGGTTGGCGTTTCGCTGGCGCTTTCCATTCCGATCTTTGCGGAGTTCGTCGCCGGCGAGGGCCGCGAGCGCGTAATCGAGCTTTTCCGCTTTATCGATGTGGCGGGCTTCACCTCGATCTGGAGCGTGCGTATCGACGCGCTCTCGGCGGTGATGCTCGTTGTCGTGAACACCGTATCGTTTCTCGTTCACGTCTATTCCTTCGGTTATATGCGCGAGGATCCGCACAAGGCGCGGTTTTTCGCCTACCTGTCATTCTTCACCTTCTCGATGCTGGCGCTGGTGACCGCGAATGACTTCGTCCAGATGTTCTTCGGTTGGGAAGGCGTGGGCGTCGCCTCCTACCTCCTGATCGGTTTCTGGTATCACAAGCGATCGGCCAACGACGCCGCCATCAAGGCGTTCGTAAACAACCGCGTTGGCGATCTCGGTTTCGCTCTCGGCATCATGGCCGCCTTCACGGCTTACGGTTCGATCCAATTCGACGCCGTATTCGCGGCGGCCACGGCGAACCCCGGCATGACCTTCGATTTCGTCTGGTTCCAAATCCCCGTGGTCGAGGCCGTAGCGACGCTCCTGTTCATCGGCGCCATGGGCAAGTCGGCGCAATTCTTCCTGCACGTGTGGTTGCCTGACGCGATGGAAGGTCCCACCCCGGTTTCGGCGTTGATCCACGCCGCGACCATGGTGACGGCGGGCGTGTTCCTGACCGCGAGGATGAGCCCGCTCTTCGAGCTCGCCCCCTTCGCGCTCTCGATGGTCACCGGGATCGGCGCCTCAACCGCGCTGTTCGCCGCCACCGTCGGCTGCGTGCAGAACGACATCAAGCGCGTGATCGCCTATTCGACCTGCTCGCAGCTCGGCTACATGTTCTTCGCCGCCGGCGTCGGCGCCTATGACGCCGCCATGTTCCACCTGTTCACCCATGCTTTCTTCAAGGCGCTGCTGTTTCTTGGCGCCGGCTCCGTGATCGTTGGTCTTCATCACGAGCAGGACATGCGCAACATGGGCGGTGTCCGAAAGCCGATGCCGATCACCTGGGCCATGATGATCATCGGTACGCTTGCGCTGACGGGCGTGGGCATCCCTGGCCTCGGCGGGTTCGCAGGATTCCATTCGAAAGACGCCGTCATCGAAGCGGCTTACGCCAGCGACGGCATTGGCGCGCAGTTCGCGTTCTGGTGCGGGGTCGGCGCGGCGTTGCTGACCAGCTTTTACTCCTGGCGTCTCGCCTTCATGACGTTTGAAGGGAGGTATCGCGGCGCGCCCGATGCACATCACGACGCCGCGCATAGCCCCGGCCATAGTCAGGAGGGCCGTGAGGAAGCGACTTCGCCGGCGGCGCATCATGACGCGCATGCTCATGCGCCTGCGCCGGCTGATGGATCGGCGCCAGCACATGAATCGCCCTGGGTCATGCTTGCGCCCTTGTTCGTGCTGGCGGCCGGCGCCATCGCCGCCGGCTTCGTCTTCGCCCCGTACTTCCTCGGCGAACACGCGGAAAGTTTCTGGAACCACGTCATGCCGTTGGCGCACGGCGCACATCACGACTTCCCTGCCTGGGTGCTCTGGGCGCCCCTGATCGTGACGGCGACGGGATTCTTGTTTGCGGTGATCTTCTATTTGTGGCGGCCGGCGGCGGCCAAAGCGATGGCGAAAGGCCCGCTTTGGGCGTTCCTCTACAACAAATGGTACTTCGACGAGATCTATGACTTCTTCCTGGTCAAAGGGTCGCGCGCTATGGGCGACCTATTCTGGAAAGTCGGAGATAGGCGGCTGATCGACGGACTCGGCCCCGACGGCATGGCGGCGACGTCGCGCTTCTTCTCCGGCGTACTCCGCCGCGTGCAGAGCGGGTTTGTCTACCACTACAGCTTCATCATGCTGATCGCGGCGGTCGCCTTTGGCGCTTACGCGATCTACGCCGGCATGGGAGCGCGGGGATGAGCGAGATTTTCGCGGGCTGGCCGATCCTTTCGGTCATCACCTTCCTGCCCGCCGCCGGAGCGGTGCTTATCCTGCTCTCACGCATGTCGCTTCGCGGCAACGATGCCGGCTACGACAATGGCGTGCGGCTGCTCACGCTGATCGTCACTATTGCGACCTTCCTCATCTCGCTGGTTGCGTTCGCCGCGTTCGATCCTGCCAATCCGGCCTATCAGTTCGTCGAGTACGCGCCTTGGGCCTTCGGCGCTGCGTACCGGATGGGCGTCGACTCGCTTTCGATGTCGCTCATCCTGTTGACCACGTTTCTGACCCCGCTCTGCATTCTCGCCAGCTGGTCGATCGAGAAGCAGGTCTCCAGCTACATGGTTCTGTTCCTGATCCTGGAGACGCTGATGATCGGCGTGTTCTGCGCGCAGGACATCATCCTCTTCTACGTCTTCTTCGAAGGCGGCCTCATCCCGATGTTCATCCTCATCGGCGTCTGGGGCGGCGAGCGGCGCGTGTACGCCGCCTTCAAATTCTTCCTCTACACTTTGCTTGGTTCGCTGCTGATGCTGGTCGCGATCGTGGCGATGATCGCCATCGCCGGCACCGCCAGCATTGAAGAGCTTACCGCTTATGCGCAGACGACGGGCTTTGGATTTGGCCTGCAGCTCTTCCTCTGGCTCGCCTTCTTCGCCTCGTTCGCGGTGAAACTGCCGATGTGGCCGGTGCACACCTGGTTGCCGGACGCGCACGTCGAAGCGCCGACGGCGGCGTCCGTCGTGCTGGCGGCGATCCTGTTGAAGATGGGCGGCTACGGCTTCCTGCGCTTCTCGCTGCCGATGTTCCCGGAGGCTTCGCACTTCTTCACGCCGTTGGTGTTCGCGCTGAGCGTCATCGCCATCGTCTGGGCGTCGCTGGTCGCGTTTCGCCAGGTCGATATGAAGAAGCTCATTGCTTACTCGTCGGTGGCCCATATGGGCTTTGTCACGTTGGGCGCGTTCTCCGGAACGGTGCAGGGCATCCAAGGCGCAATCTTTCAGATGCTCTCGCACGGCATTATTTCCGGCGCTCTGTTCCTGTGTGTCGGCGTTCTCTACGACCGCATGCACACGCGCGAGATCGCCTTTTATGGCGGCGTGGTGAACCGCATGCCGGTTTACGCGGCGATCTTCCTGCTGTTCACGATGGGCAATGTCGGATTGCCGGGAACGAGCGGATTCCCTGGGGAAATTCTGACCATGGTCGGGGCTTTCCAAGTAAACGCCTGGGTCGCAGCCGGCGCCTGCCTTGGCATCATTTTCTCGGCCTCCTACGCGCTGACGCTCTATCGCAAGGTAACGCTAGGCGTGATCGAGAATCCCAAACTCGACGGCATCGCCGATCTCGATGCACGCGAGTGGATCACATTCATCCCCCTCGTCATCGCAACCCTCGTCATGGGTCTGGCGCCCAGCTACGTGCTCGATTTCACGCGCAGCTCCGCTGAGACGATTGCAGCAGCCTTTGCGGCGGGAGCCGGGCCATGATGTCGCCAATGCAGGATTTGATGGCCAGCTATCAGCACGCCTGGCCGGAATTCATCCTCGCCGGTTTTGCGCTGGCGGGCGTGGTGATCGGCGCCTGGTCGAGCGAGAAAATCTTCGGCTTGCTCTCGGGGCTGGCGACCATCGCGCTGATCGCCGCCGGCGCCGTTGCGTGGCTCAACGCGCCGCTTGCGCCGGTGGATTTGTTCCAGGGCGCCATGGTCGTGGACGGCGTCGCCGTAATCGCCAAAGTGCTGATCGCGCTGGCGGCGGCCGCCACGCTGGCGCTCGGCGCAGATCACTTCATCCAGACCCGCGAGCGCCGCTTCGAATTTCCGATCCTGATCGTGCTCGCCACGCTCGGCATGTTTGTGATGGTCTCCTCGCAGGATCTGATCAGTCTTTATGTCGGCGTGGAGCTGCAAAGCCTCTCCGCCTATGTGCTCGCCGCCTGGCGCCGCGACGACGCGCACTCGTCTGAAGCCGGCCTCAAATATTTCGTGCTGAGCGCTATCGCCTCCGGGGTGTTGCTGTTCGGCGCGTCCTTCGTCTACGGCTTTACCGGCTCGATCCGGTTCGACGCCATCGCCGCAGCGATAGCAGAGGGCGCGGGCGGACTAGGGGTCATCTTCGGCCTTGTGCTGATGCTTTGCGCCATCGGCTTCAAGATGAGCGCGGCGCCGTTCCACATGTGGACGCCCGATGTCTACGAAGGCGCGCCTACGCCGATCACGGCGTTCTTTGCGGCTGCGCCGAAGGTGGCCGCCGTCGCGCTGATGGCGCGTGTGCTCTACGAGCCGTTCGCCGGACTGGAGGATCAGTGGCGCCAGGTGGTCGTCGCCTTGTCGGCGATCTCGATGGTGTGGGGCTCGGTCGCTGCGTTATTGCAGACCAACCTCAAGCGTCTGATGGCGTATTCGTCCGTCGGCAACATGGGGTTCGCCTTGATGGGGCTGGCCTCCGGCGTCGAGTTCGGGCCGTCTTCGGCGCTCCTCTATCTGACGCTCTATCTCCCGGCCACGATCGGCATCTTCGCGCTCATTCTCGCCATGCGCCGCGATGGGCAGGCCGCGGAAACCGTCGCCGATCTAGCCGGGCTCGCGCAGCGCCGGCCCTGGATGGCGACGCTGTTCACGATGCTGCTCTTCTCCATTGCTGGGATCCCGCCCTTTGCCGGGTTCATGGGCAAGTTGCTGGTGTTCACCGCCGCGGTGAACGCGGGGCTGGCTTGGCTTGCCGTGCTTGGCGCGGTCGCCGCAGTCGTGGCGGCGGCGTATTATCTGCGTTTGTTGGCCTCGATCTGGTTCAGCGCCCCCGCTGAGCAGTTGCAGCCCGCCACGGGCACGATCATGGTGACGGCGACGGTTGCGGCCGCGCTGACCTTCCCAATCCTTGTGTTGGCGCTCGGCGCGCTCGAACAATGGACCGAGGCGGCCGTGCGGATGTGGTTCTGACGAAAGCGGGTGCGATGATCGACAGCGGGGCGCCTGTCGAGACGTTCGAAGAAATCGACTCCACGATTCTGGAGGCGCGCCGGCGCGCCGACCGCGGCGAGTGCGGCCCGGTCTGGCTCATTGCCCAGCGTCAGACGGCTGGCCGCGGACGACGCGGGCGCCCCTGGACCTCGCTCGAGGGCAATTTGCTGGCGACCTATTTGTTCGCCACCGATCGCCCGCCCGCGCAGCTCGCGCTGCTGGGGTTCGCCGCCGGCGTCGCCATCGCCGAGACCATCGATGCGATGCTCGGCCAAAGCCGCGTCACCCTCAAATGGCCGAACGACGTGCTGATCGACGGCGCGAAGGTAGCCGGCATTCTGCTCGACTCGGGCTCCGCGGCATCCGGGTATTGGGCGGCGCTGGCGTTCGGCGTGAACCTGGCTGCGGCGCCCGAAGGGCTCGACCAGCGCGCAATCAGCGTAGCCGCCGCACTGCCGCCGGACGCGCCTGCACCGGCGCCGTTGCAGTTCCTGGCGCATGTGCGGCCGCGTCTGGAAAGCTGGGCCGCGCGCATAGACGCCGACGGTTTCGAGCCGCTGCGCCAGGCGTGGCTCAAGCGCGCGCATGGGCTCGGCGCGCGCGCACGCGTGGCCCAAGGCGAGCAGATTTTCGAGGGCCGCATCGCCGGTCTTTCGCCGCGGGGCGAACTTGAACTCGACACCGACAACGGCCGCCGCCTGATCGCGGCAGGCGACGTGCTTCTTCCCAACGCGGCCTGATCCCATGCTCCTCGCTATCGACGTCGGCAACACCAACACCAAGTTCGCCATCTGGGACGGAAAGACATGGCGCGCGCAATGGCGCGCCTCCACCAATTCCAGCCGCACCGCCGACGAATACGCTCCGTGGCTGACCCAGATCATGTCGCTGTCCGGGCTCAGTTTCAGCGACCTTTCCGCCTGCATCGTCTCGACGGTGGTGCCGCAGGCGCTGTTCAATCTGCGCAATTTGTCCCGCCGATACATCGGCGGCGAGCCGATGGTGATCGGCGACGACGGACTGAAGCTCGGTATTGAAGTCCGAATCGACAAACCCAACGAAGCAGGCGCGGACAGGCTGGTGAACGCCGTCGGCGCCTTTATAGAATACGGCGGCCCGGCCATCGTCATCGACAGCGGCACCGCGACGACATTTGACATCATCGCCGCCGACGGCGCCTTCGAAGGCGGCGTCATTCTGCCGGGGATCAATCTTTCGCTGCAGGCGTTGCACGAAGCGGCCGCGCGCTTGCCGCGCGTGGAAATCCGAGACCCGGGGCGCGTCATTGGCCGGGATACGATCAGCGCGATGCAGTCCGGCATCTATTGGGGATCGATCGAAATGATCGAAGGCCTGTGCCGACGCATCAAGGCCGAGTATGGCCAACCCATGAAAACCATCGCCACCGGCGGCGTGGCCTCCCTTTTCGAGGGCGCGTTCCCCAGCATTGACCATTTCGACCAGGATTTGACGTCACGCGGCCTGCTCGAAATCTTCCGCAGGAACGGCGGCAAGCTTTGACACTTCAGAACGCAAGCGACGAACTCGTTTTTCTGCCTCTTGGCGGTGCGGGCGAGATCGGCATGAACCTCAATGCCTACGGTTTTGGGCCGCCGGACGAGCGCAAGTGGATCGTGGTCGATATCGGCGTCACGTTTGGCCGCGAGGAGCTCACCCCCGGCGTCGATCTCATTCTGCCCGATCCCTCCTTTCTGGAAGGGGAGCGCGAGAATCTCCTCGGCATCGTGCTGACGCACGCGCACGAAGACCACATCGGCGCGCTGGCTTGGCTATGGCCGCGTCTCAAGGCGCCGGTGTACGCCACGCCGTTCACTGCGGCGCTGGTGCGCGAGAAGCTGCGTGAGCGCAATCTGCTGGAGAAAGTGCCGCTCACTGAAATCCCGCTGAAAGGTCAGCTTGAACTCGGCCCCTTTGCAATCGACTTCGTCACGCTGACGCACTCGATCCCCGAGCCGAACGGTCTCGCCATCCGCACCCCGCTCGGCATGATCTGGCACACTGGCGATTGGAAGATCGACCCCGATCCGCTGATCGGCGACACTACCGATGAAGCGACGCTGCGCGCCATGGCCGAGGAGGGGATCCTGGCCATGGTGTGCGACAGCACCAACGTCTTTGTGGAAGGCGCTGCCGGTTCGGAATCGGAAGTGCGCGAGAAGCTGACGCAAGTAATTGCAGGCTGCACTGGTCGTGTGGCGGTGACCGCTTTTGCCTCGAACGTGGCGCGGGTGGAAACCACACTGCACGCGGCCCGCGCCGCCGGCCGCACGCCGTGCCTGGTCGGGCGTTCCATGCACCGCATCGTGGCGGCGGCCAGGAGCGTGGGCCTGTTGCAGGATGCGCCGCCGGTCATCGACGAAGAGGAAGCCGGTTTGCTTGCTGCTGATCGCGTTCTCTTCCTCTGTACCGGCAGCCAGGGCGAGCCGCGCGCTGCGCTCTCGCGCATCGCCCGCAACGAACACCGACATGTGACGCTGCGCGAGGGGGACACGGTGATTTTTTCGTCACGCGTGATCCCCGGCAACGAGATGGCCATCCACGCGCTTTACAACGCCTTCCTCGAGCGTGGCGTAAATCTGGTCACTGCGGACGATGAACACCTCATCCACGTTTCCGGCCATCCCGCGCGCGACGAACTGAAGCAGATGTACGCGTGGGCGCGCCCACGCATCGCTATCCCGGTGCACGGCGAGCGCCGGCACATCCTCGAGCATGTGCGCCTCGCAGAAGAATTGCAGGTGCCTGAAGCGATCGCGCCGGAAAACGGCGACCTCATCCGTCTCGCGCCTGGCCCGGCGCAAAAGATCGACGAGGTCCCGGCGGGCCGCCTCTATGTCGACGGAAGCGTCCTCATTGATGCTGAGGACGATGCGCTACGCGAGCGCAAACGCCTTGGCGCCGAGGGCGCCATCAATGTCAGCCTCGCGCTCAGCACCAAGCTCGCCATCGTGGCCGGCCCCACGCTTTCGCTCCGGGGCCTTGCCATGAACGACGAGGAAGACTTCGACCTTGCCGTCGATGAGCTGGAACGCACCGCCGAGGCGGCCTTCAACAAGCTCGCTCGGGCCGATCGCGAGGACGACGAAGCGGTCGAAGCTGCGCTGGTGCGGGCGGTGCGCAAGGCGGCGGAAAAGCTGTGGGGCAAGCGCCCGCTGGTCGACGTAAGCGTGCTGCGGATTTAAGCTGAGATCAACCCAATCAAGGAGCAGGTCATGATCGGCCGTCTCAATCATGTCGGCGTCGCCGTCCCGTCGATCGAAGAGGCGAAGGCGACCTACCGCGACCTATACGGCATACCCGAAGAGGCCATGACGGAAACGCGCGAGCTGCCGGCCCAGGGCGTCAAATTCGCCTTCGTCAACGTCGCCAATAGCCAGATTGAGCTGATCGAACCGCTGGGCGCGGACTCGCCGATCCGCAACTTCCTGGACCGCAACCCCCGGGGCGGCCAGCATCATGTCTGTTTCGAGGTCGCCGACATCTACGCCGCGCGCGACGATATGGTGCGCAAAGGCGCCACCGTGCTCAACGAGCCGCGCATGGGCGCGCACGGCACGCCCATCGTCTTTATCCATCCGAAGAATTCCAATGGCGTCCTGATCGAGCTGATGGAGACGCCGAAAGGCGCGCACGCATGACGCTGTTTCTCGGTATCGCGATCTATATTATCCTGTGGTGGCTCGTCTTCTTCACCATGCTGCCGATGGGCGCCGGCAGCGCCCATGAGGCCGGAGAGCAATATGTGCGTGGCGCTGAGCACGGTGCGCCGAAGATCACGAACCTGCGCCTAAAGGCCCTGCTGGCCGCGGGGATCGCGGCGGTTTTGTGGCTCGGCGTCGCCTGGGCGATCTCGGTCGATCTTTTCGGCATGCGGCCGCGTTAGGCCGCGTTGCCGCCGCCCTCGGCGCAGTCTATTCCCGTCGCCCGAAAGGAAGCTCCAGCCATGCATGCGCTCAAGGTCACGCGCGCGGAAGATTTTCCCGAATGGTATCAGGCCGTCGTTCGCGAGGCGGATCTCGCGGAGAACTCGCCAACGCGCGGTTCGATGATCATCAAGGCCTGGGGCATGGGGCTCTGGGAGTTGATTCAAGGCGAACTCGATCGCCGCATAAAGGAAACCGGGCACGACAATTACTATTTCCCGCTGCTCATTCCGCTGTCCTTCTTCGCCAAGGAGGCCGAGCACGTCGAAGGCTTCGCCAAGGAGATGGCGGTCGTCACCCACCATCGCCTCAAATCGATCGACGGCGAATTGAAGCCCGACCCCGAAGCAGAGTTGGCGGAGCCTTTGATCATCCGGCCAACGTCCGAGACCATCATCGGCGACGCGTTCAGCCGCTGGATCAAGTCGTACCGAGACCTGCCGCTGAAGCTGAACCAATGGGCCAACGTCATGCGCTGGGAGATGCGTACGCGCCTTTTTCTGCGGACGGCGGAGTTCCTGTGGCAGGAGGGGCACACGGCGCACGCCGATGAAGCGGACGCGATGGAAGAGACGATGCTGGCGCTGGAGCTCTACCGTGAACTCGCAGAGAACTTCCTCGCCATTCCGGTCATTGTCGGCGAGAAGCCAGAGAACGAGCGCTTCCCGGGGGCGGTGCGCACCTATTCGATCGAAGCGATGATGCAGGACGGCAAAGCACTGCAGGCCGGTACGTCACACTATCTCGGCACGAATTTCGCGCAGGCCCAGAACATACGCTTCCAGGACAAGGACGGCGGCATGTCGCTCGCGCACACCACGAGCTGGGGCGTGTCGACGCGTCTGATCGGCGGGCTCGTCATGACGCACGGCGACGACGACGGATTGCGCACGCCCCCGGCGGCGGCGCCGAGGCAGATTGTCATTGTGCCGATGCTGCGCGGCAAACCGCAAGACGCCGATCTCATCTCATATTGTGAGGTGCTGGCGAAGGAACTGGCTGGAGGAAGTGCGTTCGGCAAACCGATCCGCGCGTTCGTGGACATGAAGGACGCCCGTCCCGCCGACAAGCGCTGGGATTGGGTGCGCCGCGGCGCGCCCGTCATCTGCGAAATCGGGCCGCGCGACGCGGCAAACGGTCAAGTGACGTTCATAAGACGCAACGCGCTGCGCGAAGGCGAAAAGATCAAGTCGCACACGCTTGGGCGCGCCGA
>CAZIOD010000057.1:0-17686 GCA_964540785.1 uncultured Terricaulis sp. | reverse complement strand
ATGAAGCAAGCGCGTTGAGCGGTCTTCGACAATGTGGTTCGCCGGCGCGGTTGGCGAAGCGCGCCAAGGCGCGCGCCCGCGGGGGAGGCGCAGCGCTACTCCCTCGGCAGGACGGTGGTCACCCGCTCGATAAACAACGCGAATTCGCTCATATAGGTGCGCAGGAAATCGCGCGTGGAGTCGACGGTCACGTTGCCCGCATCGTCGATGAGTTCAGGCTTGAACTGGATATAGGCCTCCGGGCTCGTCATTTGCGGCGCGTTGCAGAAAGCGAGCACGGCGCGCAGGCTCTGCTGGCCGACGGCCGTTCCGATCGAGCCGGGCGATGCGCCGATCACGGCGGAGGGTTTGCGAGCGAACGCGTTCTCGCCGTATGGCCGGCTCGCCCAATCGATGGCGTTCTTCAAGGCGCCCGGGATGGAGCGATTGTACTCGGGCGTGACGAAGAGAATGGCGTCGGAGTCGGCGATCGCTTTCTTGAATGCGCGGGCGACCGGGGGATAGTCGGGATCGTGATCCTGGCTGTAGGCCGGCAAGTCGCGGAAAGAGATCTCCGTGAATTTGAGGTGCGATGGCGCCAGTCGGATCAATGCCTGCGCGAGCTTGCGGTTGATCGAGGTGCTCGAGAGGCTGCCGACCAAATAGCCGACCTCAAACATCTTCATTGGAGTGCTCCTTGATTTGGGGTGACGCGCCATATCGTGTTGGAAAGATCGTCCGCGACGATGAGCGCGCCGCGCGGATCGAGCGTCACGCCGACAGGGCGTCCGCGCGCGCGGCCTTCGTGCAGAAAGCCTGTCACGAAATCGATCGGCTCTCCGGTTGGCCGGCCGTCGCGGAACGGTACGAAGATGACTTTGTAACCCACCGGCGCGCTGCGATTCCAACTGCCGTGCATGCCGACGAATGCGCCCTCTGCGAAGCGTTCGCCCATCACGGGGCTCGAGAACGCAAGGCCAAGCGCAGCGACATGCGAGCCCAGACTGTAGTCGGGCGCGATGGCCGCCGCGACTTTCGCCGGGTCCTGCGGTTGCGCGCGCGGGTCGACGTTCTGGCCCCAATAGGAGTACGGCCATCCGTAGAAGCCGCCGTCCCGCACGGAGGTGAGGTAATCCGGCACAAGGTTGGGGCCGATCTCATCGCGCTCGTTGACCGCGGCGTAGAGCTGGCCGGTCCCAGGCTGGATCGCGAGCGCCGTAGGATTGCGCAGACCGGTGGCGTATTGTCGATGCGCCCCGGTTTGCACGTCGATTTCCCAGACCATGGCCCGGTCGATCTCGGCGGCCATGCCGCGCTCGGTGATGTTGCTGTTGGAGCCAATGCCCACATAGAGGAACCGTCCGTCGGCGCTCGCGGTCATCGCCTTGGTCCAGTGGTGGTTGATCGCCGAGGGCAGATGTGTGAGCAGCGTCGGCGGCCCGCCGGCCTGCGTCTGGCCGTCGCTATAATCGAAGCGCACGACCGCATCCTGATTCGCGACGAAGAGGCGGTCGCCCACCAGCGCCAGCCCGTACGGCGCGTTCAGGTCTTCAGCAAACACCCGACGCACTTCGTAAAGACCGTCGCCATCTGCGTCGCGCAACAACGTCAAGCGATTGCCGCCTGGCACGGAGCTCTTGCCGAGTCCCTTGATGAAGTTGGCGATCAAATCTTTTGGCCGCAGCGCCGGCGCGCTGCCGCCCGTACCTTCGGTGACCAAGATGTCGCCGTTCGGCAGCACCATCGTCTGGCGGCAAATGCCGAACTCGGTGGCGATCGGCGTGATCGTGAAGCCTTCCGGAACACTCGGCCGAGCGTCGCCCCACCCCGTCGGGCGCGGGATTACCATGCTGGGCAGGAGGCCGCGCCGCGGCTCCGGAAGCGTCGGGTTGGGCCCGTATTCGGGCGGCGGCGGTTCGCCGCTGCAGCCGACGAGCGTCATCGCAGCTGCGCCCGTTGCCAGAAAGGTTCGCCGTTTCATGGCCGCTCTCCTGCACGCAACCCCGAGTACCCGATCCATGCGGCAACAAGAGCAAGCACGCTTGTGATGAAGGAGAGCCAGACGGCTTCCGGCATGATCGCCCAAGCGTCTTTGCCGTGAACGAATGCGTTGATGAGGGCGAGCAGCCACATGAGCGCGAGGATCGCCGCATAAGCGATGGTTCTCGGCGTGCGCAGCGTGCGGTCTCGCGACGTTTCGATCAGCACCCAGGCCAGCGCAGACCCGCCGCCGATAAGGCCTCCAACGATCAGCCAGGCGGCGAAATTACTCCACTGGATCTGATAGTCGGAAGCGTAGGCGAGGTCGCCGAGCCACGCGCCGAGGAACATCGAAAGCGGAAACGCGAGCAGCATCGCGTGCAGCGGATGCAGGGGCCTGAAGCCACGCGTGGCGAAAATTGCGGAGACAGCGTCGTTGCTCATTGACCGGACCCACCTCCGTTTGCGTTCGAGGTTCACGCCGGTCCGAAGATAGCGCGCAAATACCGTCTGGCCAGTCGCTCCATCGAGACGAAGAGAGGCGGACCGGCCGGCCGGTCCGCCTCTCAAACTCACGGGTTCGCAAGGAGATCGTACACCAACGCCCGCCGTTTTGGCGCCGAGAGCGGAGTCTCGGCCAGGGGTCGGCGTTCGTTCCGCTCCCCAGCGCCTCGCTTGAACAAGCCGTCGAGGCTGAAGGCGCCGGGCCCCGTGAAGACCAGCAGCAGGAACACGAACGTATAGAGAATGGCGGCGTCGCCGCCGTTCAGCACCGGATAGAAGTTGGCCGGCGCGTGAAACATCCAATAAGCGACAGCCATCGTGCCCGAGGTGATGAACGCCGTCGCACGCGTGAACAGCCCGCCCAGCAACAGCGCGCCTCCGATCAGCTCAATCCAGGCGCCCACCCAAAGCAGCGAGCCCGCCGCAGGGAGTCCCCCATCCGGCGGCGCCGGGAATCCAAACAATTTCTGTGTGCCGTGCGCCATGAAAATAAGCGCCGCGACGATGCGCAACGCGGTCAGCGCATAAGGCGTGTAACGGTCAAGCCTTTGCATGATGTCCTCCTTTCGCCTGCGCGGCGTCGCCACGTCGGCTCCGTTGCACATAGATACGCATTGATCAGAGGGAGATAATCTGCAGAAATCGGTAAAGACTATCCGTTGTGGCCGGACAATCAGCGCCAGGGCGGGTCGAGATAAGCCTTGGCCAGATGATCGATGAAGCTGCGCGATTTGGCGGGCACGAACGGGGTGGGCGCATAGACAGCATGGATTCCGAATTCGGAACTTCGCCAAGTTGGCAAAACCTCAACCAGTTTACGCTGCCGGATCAACGGGCCGGCGATAAAGTCGGGTTGCAACGCAATCCCCAGGCCGGTCGCCGCAGCCGCCGCAATGGCGTCACCGTTGTTGCTGCGCAAAGCGGCATGCGCGGCGCTGACGACCACGTCTTCGCCGCGGCGTGTGAAGCGCCAGTCCTCACCCGAAAGCCAAAGTGTGTAGAAGAGGCAGGTGTGGTTTTCGAGTTCGCGCGGATGTTTGGGCGCGCCCCGGCGCTTCAGATAGGCTGGCGCCGCACAGAGGATCATGCGGCAGGTCGCCAGCTTGCGCGCGATCAGGTTGGAGTCGCGCAGATTGCCGATACGGATCGCCACATCCACGCGCTCTTCGATCAAGTTTACCAGCCGATCCGTCAGCGTGAGCTCAACCTGCACCTCCGGATGCTTCTGCATATAGCTTCCGATTACGGGCGCCAGATGTCGAAAGCCAAAGCTCATCGGCGCGTTTACCCGCAACACTCCGCGCGGCTTGGCAGAAAGGCTGGCGGCTTCCGCGGCAGCCTCTTCTAGCGCCGCAAGCCCAATGCGGACCCGTTCCAGAAAGGCGGCCCCCGGTTCGGTGAGCGTGACGCGGCGGGTAGTGCGCTGGAGCAGGCGCACCCCCAGCTCCGTTTCGAGGTCTTTGACCCTGTCACTGACGACGGTGCGAGATAGATTGAGGGCGCTGGCTGCAGCAGTGAAACTCTTCAGCTCGGCAACTTTGGCGAAAATTTCGATCGCCTGAAGCTTGTCCATTCCGGAGTATTGTACGGTTCTACCGGACAAACAAGACGCAAAGGATCGGATTGTCGAACGTTTCGCGCCGGCTACCTAACGGTTATGGAGGAGAACGATATGAAAAGAATCGATGGAAAGGTCGCCCTCGTCACCGGCGCCGGCCAAGGCATAGGGCGCGCTATTGCGCTGCGCCTCGCGCAAGACGGCGCGCACGTGGCAATCGCGGATATGAAGGTCGAAAAGATGAACGAGGTCGCCGGCGAGGTGCGTGACCTTGGCCGCAAGGCGTCGACCTTCAAGGCGGACGTCTCTAATCGCGACGATGTCTATGCTGCCATCGATCACGCCGAGCAGGAACTTGGCGGGTTCGACATCATGATCAATAATGCCGGCATCGCCCAGGTGCAGCCGCTCTCGGAGGTGACGCCCGAGGAGCTGGACACGATTCTTAAGGTCAACGTCGCCGGCGTGCTTTGGGGCATTCAGGCTGCCGCCAAGAAATTCCAGCAACGCAAACAGAAAGGAAAGATCATCAGCGCGTCCTCTATCGCGGGACACGACGGTTTCGGCATGCTCGGGGTCTATTCAGCGACCAAGTTTGCCGTGCGCGCGCTAACGCAGGCGGCGGCCCAGGAATATGCCAGTTCCGGCATCACCGTGAACGCTTACGCGCCCGGTATCGTCGGCACCGATATGTGGGTCGAGATCGACCAGCGCTTCGCCGATCTCACGGGCGCTAAGGTCGGTGAGACCTATAAGAAGTACGTCGAGGGCATTGCGTTAGGGCGAGCGTCGACACCGGAAGATGTGGCGTCTTTCGTAGCTTACCTGGCGAGCCCAGACGCGGATTATATGACGGGTCAGACCCCGCTGATCGACGGCGGCATCGTCTATCGCTAAGCAGGCATGCGTGAGCTTTGCGCGCGGCCGGGCGACCATATGGGCGACAGGCCGCGCGCGCAGATTGGCGGAGGTGTCGGGAAGATGAGCAAGACGACGGAAGCTGAGCGCCAGAAAGCGAAAGCGCTTTTGCGCTGGGAGGGGGAGGGCGGCGCCCTGGGTGCGCCGCCGGAATCGCTGGATGCTGCCGAACTTCGCATACTTAGCCGCCTGGGTGCGGCGTTGCTGGGCGAGTGGAGCGCGCTGCCGGAGGTGAACCGAACCGGCATACTGCGTCGCGCCGAGACACTGCATGCGGAAGCCGACGCGGGGCGCATCCGTTTGCAGATCGGGCGTTTTCTGGATGACCACTTGGACCGCTAGGTCTGCACGCCTGCCCAGCCCCGCCTCATTCCATAGGCGGGACTTCCTCGTTCGCCTCCGCGCGGTCGCGATACAGCGCGGCTCGGACAAGCAGGATGAACGTCACGGGCGTGGTCAGGAGTACGAAGATGCTGAGCAGGATCTCGTGCGCAACGAAGCGCGATTGCAGCAGGGAGAAGCACAGCATCGATCCTAACAGGATCAACGCCGCGCCTAGGGTTGCGCCGAGCGTCGGCGCATGAACCCTATCATAGAACGACCTAAGCCGCGCCAGCCCTATCGCGCCGATCAATGTGAATGCCGCGCCGCTGATGACGAGAAACCCGACCGCGGCGGCCGCCCACAACGGAAGATCGGGAACATCTGTCATTCGATCACCTCGCCGCGCATCAAAAATTTGGCGAGCGCAACTGTGGCGGCGAAGCCGAGCAATGCAATCACTAATGCCGCCTCAAAATAAAGCGAGCTTCCGGTGCGCACGCCGAATGTCACCATCATCAGCATGGCGTTCACATACAGAGTATCGAGTCCGAGGACGCGGTCCTGCGCGCGCGGTCCGTGAAGTATGCGCCAGACCGCCAGCGCCATCGCCAGCGCGAGCATGACTTGTGCGACGAGCAGCGCGGCGCTCAAGACAATGCCGCTCATTCGAATATCTCCATCAGCAATGGTTCGTAACGGCCCTTTACCAAGCGGACCCAGTCGCTTTCGTCGACAAGATCGAACACATGCAAGAGCAGGTGATTGCGCGCTGCGTCATGCTGCGCCCACAATGTGCCCGGCGTGCTGGTGATGATCACCGCCAGTAAAGCAAGGCCGTATTCATTGCGCAGGTCGAGCTGAATCGGAACAAAACCGGAGGTGCGCCTGCGTGTTGCGCCATTGAGGATAATGGTGGCGACGGCGAAGTTCGAGCGCACGATGTCGTAAATGACAATCCCCGCCAGCCGGAATATCGCAAGGACGCTTCCGATGCGCGGCTTGGGCGCTTCCAAGGGCGTGAGCGCCCATGGCGCGGCGAGACCAACCAGAGCAGCGCCGACCAGCGTTGCAGGCGCAAGCGAGTTATGCAGCAGCAGCCAAAAGAGCGCCAAAGCGGCAGAAAGCCCTGGGTAGGGAAAAATGCGGCTCACGGCGTTGCCCCTTCTGCCGGCTGGATCGGCGGACCGGGGTTCAGGACGATGTCGATATAATCTTGTGGACGGTGCAGCCAGGCTACCGTTGCATCGGTGTAGCGAAGCACGGCCTCGCCATGGGTCGTCATGATGATGCAAGCGACCAGAAGTCCGGCCACTGCAGCAAGCTCCACGCCGCGCACCCGCGGCACGATGCCCTCTCCCGAGGCCCAGATTGTCTCAATCCCGATGCGCAGCAATGCGACGATTGCGGCAAAGCTTGAGAGCGTGAGCAACGCAATCAGAATCCAACCGGCAATAGCATTGTCTTGCGCCAGGCCCATCATGATTGCGAACTTGCCTATAAAGCCGGACAACGGCGGCAAGCCAGCAAGCAACAGCGCACACACGATAAAGCCGCCGCTAATGAGTGCGATTGCAGCGGGGATGATTATGCCGACCTCATCTGTGGGTGGGCCGTCTTCATACGGATCTCGGTATTCATCCACGAATACCGCCGGGCCCGCCAGCGTAGGCGCGGTTGTGCCGCGCGCGCGGTTCAGAAGCTCGATCAACAGAAAGAACGCGGCGACCGCAAACGTCGAGCTAACCATGTAATACAGCGCGCCGGAGAGCGCTTGGGCGCCGCCCGTTCCGAGCACCGCCAGAACCGCGCCGGAGGAGAGCAGGATAGAAAAGCTGGCGATACGAGAGAAGGTGCGTGCTGCTAGCATTCCAACTGCGCTCATCGCGATGGTGAGCGCGCCTGCGAACAGAAGCAGGGGCCCGGCGGCGCCCACGCTCTCGCCCGGCTCCGCGCCGAAAAACAGGAAGCTCGCGCGCAGAACCGCGTAAACGCCGACCTTGGTCATGATGGCGAACAAAGCTGCCGCCGGCGCGCTCGCGGCGGAATAAGTGGGCGGCAACCAGAACCCGAGAGGCCAGGCGCCCGCCTTGATCAAAAACGCCACGCCCAGCAGCGCCCAGGCGACATTGAACAAAGTTTGTTCGGCGCCGGAGATGTGATGAATACGCGCGGCGAGGTCGGCCATGTTGAGCGTGCCGGTCACGCCATAAATGACGCTGACGCCGAGCAGAAATAGAGAAGATGCGCCGAGATTGACGGCGATATAATGCAGACCCGCCTTAACCCGAGGGGCGCCTGAGCCATGCAGCACCAATCCATATGAGGCGGCGAGCAAAACCTCGAAAAAAACGAAGAGATTGAAGAGGTCGCCCGTGAGGAAAGCGCCGTTCAGCCCGGCGAGCAGCAGCAGGAACATGGCGTGGAAGCGTGGTCCCGCACGGTCCCAGCGCGCAAGCGAGAATACGAACGCCGCCAGCGCGAGCGCACTCGCGAGTGTGACCATCATGGCCGACAATCGATCGGCGACCAGCACTATGCCGAAGGGGGCAGGCCAATCCCCGAGTTGATAGACGCTGGCGATGCGGTCGCCGGCCGAGGAAACCGAGAGGAGCAGCGTCACGGAAATCAGCAGCAAGGCGACGACGGCCGCGAACGTCAGCGCAACGCGCAACGGGCGTCGTTCAATCATCATAATAAGCGCCGCCGCAGCGAGCGGGAGCACGATGGGCGCGACGAGCAAATGGTCGGACATCCCGTTCATTGCTCGGGCTCCTGACCATCGACATGGTCGGTGCCGGTCAAACCTCGGGACGCCAACAGGACCACCAGAAAGAGCGCCGTCATTGCAAAACTGATGACGATGGCGGTCAGGACCAGCGCTTGCGGCAGCGGGTCGGTATAAGCGCCAATATCGGTCACGGCGGGATCGAGAACGGGTGGTGCGCCGATGCGGACGCCGCCAACCGAGAAGATGAAAAGATTAACACCGTACGCAATCAGCGAAAGGCCGATGACAACCTGAAACGTCCGCGGTCTGAACAAAAGCCAGACGCCGGAGGCGATCAAAACACCAATGGCAAGGGCAAGGACAATCTCCATCAGCTCGCCCCCTCCTTCTGCGGCTCGTCCACAACAGGTTCGGGGGCAGGCTCCGCGTCGGCATCGTGTGTTTCAGCTTCAGGCGTCACCTGGCGCGGCGTGCGTATGGATTGGTGTGCGAGCGCGATGAGCATCAGCACTGTCGCCCCGATCACGAGCACGAACACGCCGAGGTCGAAGATCATCGCCGTTGCGGCCGGCATCGCCCCAAGCCACGGGACGTCAACGTACTGGAAGTACGATGTAAGGAAGGGATATTTAAACGCCCACGCGCCGGCGCCTGCGGCCACGGCAATCAGCAGGCCCAGACCGATCCAATTTATCGGCTGAACACGCAGGCGCGCTTCGGTCCAACGGGTGCCCGACGCCATGTACTGCAGGATAAAAGCGATCGACATGGCCACGCCTGCCGCGAAACCTCCCCCTGGCAGGTCGTGACCGCGCAGAAACAGGAAGACCGCGAAAACGGCGATGACCGGAAAGAACCACGTCATCAATACGCGTGGGATCATCAAGTATTCGCGCACGGTCTGGCCGACATCACGATCCGTGCGGCGCTCGTCGTAGGCGTTCTGTCGGAGCTGTTGATGCGGAGCAATGACCGTGTCTTGAGCCGGGCGAAAGCGGCGCAGTAACGCGAACACGGTAAGCGCAACCACTGCGAGCACGGTGATTTCGCCTAATGTGTCGAAGGCGCGGAAATCGACCAGCAGCACATTGATCACGTTCCGCCCACCGGCTTCGGTATAGGACCGCTCTAGGAAGAAGCGTGAAATCGGATCCGCCGCCGGGCGTGTCATGACCGCCAAGGTCAGCGCAGAAGCGCTGAGGCCGGCCACCGCGGCGATTGTCAGATCAAGCCCTCTGCGCATGCGGGTGCGTATCCGCGATGCTCGCGAGAACGCGCGCAACTCCTCCAGTCGAATGGGCAGCCAGCGCAAGCCCAGTAACAGGAGAACGGTCGTTACGACTTCGACCAGCAATTGTGTAAGCGCGAGATCAGGCGCCGAGAGCCATACGAAAGTCAGACAGCTGACGAGTCCGGCGCCTCCCATCAATACAAGCGCGACATAACGGTGATATTTGGCCTGATATGCAGCGCCGATCGCGCAAGCGCCTCCAATGATCCACATCAGAGCGAACACCGGATCGACGCTCTGCAGCTGCGGCGCCAGCGGAATGCCGCCCGCGAACAAGGCGACGGTCAGCGCGATCCCCATGGGAACCAGCACCAACAGGCGCAGCTGCGGCTGCAGCGCCCGCGTCGCCAGCACGCGCTCGATCATTTGTGAGATCGAGACCAATCCCGCCATGACGTCGTCAAATAATCGGCGCGCCTGGAAACGGTGCAGCAGAGGTGGCGCACCGCGCGGGTTCGCATTGATGCGCTTGCCGAACAGAACGTACAGGAGTGTGCCTGTCCCCAACGCGATGAGACTCATGATCAGCGCCGGGCTGAAGCCGTGCCAAACACGCAGGCTGTATTCAGGGGCACGATCGCCCAGCACCGCATGGACGGCGTCAGAAAGAAGCGGGCCGATCGTAAATCCGGGGACGATGCCGACAACCAGGCAGATCAGAACCAGAATTTCGATCGGGAAGCGCATCCATTGCGGTGGCTCGGCGGGCAGGCGTGGGCACTCGGTCGGCGGCGGACCGAAAAACGTCGTGTGAATGAAACGCAGCGAGTAGAGCACGCTAAAGGCGCTCGCCAAGGTCGCCAACACTGGCAACGCGTAATTGCGGTGGCTTCCGGCACTCTGCGCGATCGCCTCTGCGAGGAACATCTCCTTAGAGAGAAAGCCGTTAAGCAGCGGCACGCCGGCCATGGCCGCCGCCGCAACCATGGCCAGACTCGCCGTTATCGGCATGAAGCGTCCGAGACCGCTCAACTTTCGCATGTCGCGCGTTCCGGTTTCGTGATCGATGATGCCCGCCGCCATAAATAGCGAGGCCTTGAACGTCGCGTGGTTGACGGTGTGAAAAATCGCGGCCACCGCGGCGAGCGGACTGCCAAGACCGAGGAGGAGGGTGATGAGGCCGAGATGGCTGATGGTTGAGTAGGCCAGTAGCCCTTTGAGATCGTGCTGATAGATGGCCGCAAATGCGCCCAGCAGCAGCGTGGTCATGCCGACTGAACCGACGATCGCGTACCATGCGTCGGTCCCTGACATCACGGGCCACAACAAGATCAGCAAGAATACCCCTGCCTTCACCATCGTAGCCGAATGGAGGTACGCGCTGACCGGGGTCGGCGCCGCCATCGCATGCGGAAGCCAAAACTGGAAAGGGAATTGCGCGCTCTTGGTGAAGGCGCCGATCAGTATCAATACAAGAGTCGGCAAATAGAGCGCGTGCGCGCGGATGCGTTCGCCCGCGGCAAGCACCGTGTCGAGGTCGTAGCTGCCGACGATGCGGCCGAGAAGCAGCATGCCGACGAGAAGGCAAAGGCCGCCCGCGGCCGTCACCGTTAGCGCCATTCTGGCGCCTTCGCGCGCGTTAACGCTCTGATGCCAGTAGCCGATCAGCAGGAATGAAAAGAGGCTCGTCAGCTCCCAGAAGACTACGAGCTGAATGAGGTTGCCCGACACGACGATGCCGAGCATGGCGCCCATGAAGGCGAGCAGGAACGAATAGAAGCGCGGCACCGGGTCCGCGGCTGACATGTAATAGCGCGCATAAAGGACAATCAACGCGCCCACGCCCAAGACCAGCAGCGCAAACAGCCAGGACAAGCCGTCCAGGCGAAAGACCAGATCGACGCCGATGGACGGGAGCCAGGCGATTTTCGCGCGGAAGCCGCCCGCCGTGGCTGGATGCAGCAAGAGGAGACAAACGAGCCCCGAAAGCGTCACCGTAGATGCAAGGCTGGCGGCTGCGTTGCGCGCGTGGGTGGGCAGCCATGCGGCGACCAGCGCGCCGAGGAAGGGCAGCGCCATCATGGCCAAGAGGAGGAAGTTGGCTGACATCGCGTTCTATTGTGCGGAGCGGCTGCGAGGGCTTCAACCCTCGCTCAAGCAGCGCGCCGATTGAGTTTCAGGCCTGCCCGTCGCGTGGCGATCGGACCACGAGAATGTCGCTCGGGATGCTGTCGACGATCTTCGGCGCATTGCCGCCAATCAGAAGGTGAAACAACATACCCCGCCCTACGGTCCCGATCACAGTAAGATCGGCGTTCTTCTCGGCGACATAATTGTTCATCATGATCTCTGGCGGGCCGTGCTCGATCAGGGTCACGACGCGGGCGCGAACCTCGTCCGGCATCTCCGTCTGTTTGACGAAGGATTGGATTTCTTGCTGCTCCATGGCGGAGAAGTCGCGGCTGAGTTGGGATCCGCTCAGGAGCGAACGATAGGGCATGTCGAAGGCGTGCATGACGGCGAAGGAGGCGTCGGGGAAAAATTTCGTGGCAACCGCAAACCCGTAGCGAGACTCATCGGTGAAGTCCGTTCCAACCAGAACATGCCGATACGACCCTCCGGGTCTGGACTTGACGACCAGGACCGACACCGGCGCGCGTCGGATCAAGTGTTCGACGCTTCGGCCAAGGACCGGCCGGCCCAGCCCCTGATCGCGAGCTGCGCCCAGGACAATCAGATCGCAGCGTTCACGTTGCGTCACATCGAGCACGACGTCGGTTGGATCGCCCTCGGTTACGATGATCGTCAGATTGGGCAACGGTTGGCCGATGTCGCGTCGGATTTGTCGCTCCACCGCGACTGCGGCGTCGGGCGGACGCCGCCAAGAGGGCAGGTCTTCATTGACCGGGGATCGTGCAGGACTGAGGTCGCCCTCCAGCGCATGAACCGCGATCAGAGCCGCGTTCCATTGGCGAGCCAGTTGTACCGCACGGTCCAGTGCGCGGTCGCTACGCGCGCTTAAGTCGGTCGCCAGCAATATCTTGTTCGGTGGCGTGGAGGGCCACGGCCGGTCCGTCATGCGTCGCTCCTGCAGCCGGTCGGGTGGGTGTGATAGTGAGATCGGCTGGCGACTTGATCAGGCATTGGCGCGAGCACGTCAACGTTCAAAGCGCCATGTCCGAGGCGCGTCGTGCTCAGCGTTCTGCCAGGCCGAATTGACGCATGCGCCAGAGGAGATGGTCGAGCCGGTCTTGGCCGAAGAATGGCTCGCCCTGGAACACGAAGAGCGGCACGCCCCAATGGCCGGCGCTTTTCTGCGCAGCCTCGTTGCGCGCGATCTCGGCGTCGTATTCTGAGGGATTGTTCGCAATGGCCCGGTCGATCGCCGAGGCGTCGAGACCGGCGTGTCTCAGTGCTCCGGTCAGATGTTCGCCTTCGTGCCAATTGTCCACCTCGCCAGACCAAATCAGATGCGCGGCCCGGCGTGCGAAAACAAAGCCTTTGTCTGCTCTCTCGGCGGCGGCGCCCATGCGCGTTACGCGGTGAATGTAGGGCTGCTCGGCCGCGACCTCGCCGGAGGCGATATCCATGACGATCGGGTCCGGGCGAGGCCAGCGATAGGGTATATTGCGCATTTGCGAAATGCGGAACGTGTCCCGCAATAGGTATGGAGGCCAGAGCGGGTTCACCTGCTTGAAGAAGCCCGGAATTCGCACAGCAATCGGCAGCACGAACCGCATCCGCGGCGCGACGTCATAATGTGCGACGATCTCCTCAACCTGCGGCGCGGAGAGATAGGAATATGGGCTGCGGAAGGAGAAGTAGAAGTCGAATTCCAGCGTCATGCTTGTTTGGTCTGATGCTCGTCGATCTATGTCAATCCGTACCGCAACGACTGCCGTGCCGGTGGAAGTACGCGAACGCTGGCGCTAGGTTAGGGGAGAGGAGCCATGATGTCCGAGATCGCCCAAGCCGCACTGCGCAAGCACACCGACAGGATATGGAACGAGGAGATCGTCCCGACACTGACCGAGTACATCCGCATTCCGAACAAGTCGCCGGCGTTCGAACCCCGGTGGGCGGAGCTTGGTCACATGGAAGCCGCGCTGCAGCTGCTTGTGAACTGGGCGCAGCAGAAGCTCGCGGCGTTGCCCGGCGCAACGTTGAGCGTGGAGCGCTTGCCGCACCGTACGCCGCTCCTCTTTATTGACGTGCCAGGTGCGCGTAACGATGACACCGTGCTGCTTTACGGTCATCTCGACAAGCAGCCGGAGATGACGGGCTGGGCCGAGGGCAAGGGGCCATGGATTCCCATTCTCGAGGGCGACAAGCTCTATGGCCGCGGCGGTGCTGACGATGGCTACGCGATGTTCGGCGCCCTCGCCGCCTTATTGGCGCTGAAGGCGCAGAATGTGCCGCACGCGCGCGCCGTTATCGTTATCGAAGCGTCAGAAGAGTCGGGCTCGCCCGATCTGCCGTATTATATCGAAGCGCTGAGCGACAGGATCGGGTCTCCTTCCCTCGTTGTATGCCTTGATAGCGGCTGTGGAGATTACGAGCGGCTTTGGCTGACGACGTCGCTGCGAGGCTTGGTTGGTGGAACGCTTCGCGTGGACGTGCTCGCGGAGGGCGTGCATTCCGGCGATGCATCAGGCGTGGTGCCGTCTAGCTTCCGCATCCTTCGCCAACTCTTGGCTCGCCTCGAAGATGCCGACACCGGCGAAGTGATCGTCGATGAATTGCATGCACCCATCCCAGACGAGCGCGTCGCGCAAGCGCACGTGGCGGCCAATGCTCTCGGCGATCAGGTCCATGCGAAGTTTCCATTCGTCGACGGAATGCGGCCGGCGGGCGGCGCCCTGGCAGACTTGGTGCTGAACCGCACCTGGCGTGCGGCGCTTTCGGTCACCGGTCTCGCTGGCGCGCCTCCGCCTGGCGATGCTGGCAATGTGCTTAGACCCTTCACTGAGGCGAAGCTGTCTATGCGGTTGCCGCCAACCGTCGATGCGGCGGCCGCGTCCGATCGCCTCAAGCAAATTTTGGAAGCGGATCCGCCTTACGGCGCTCGTGTGTCCTTCCAATATGAGGAGCCGGGCACAGGCTGGAATGCTCCGAGGACTGCGCCGTGGCTCGAAACGGCGCTTGAGGACGCATCTCAGGCCTCATGGGGAAAGCCCATGGCGATGATGGGAGAGGGCGGTTCGATCCCATTCATGGCGATGCTGGGTGAACGCTATCCCGAAGCGCAGTTTGTGGTGACCGGAGTGCTCGGTCCGCATTCGAATGCGCACGGACCGAACGAGTTCCTGCACATCCCAACCGGCAAACGCGTTACAGAGGTCGTTGCGCGCGTCCTGGCTGCGCACGCGGCGCGCTGAGACCGATTGCTTCTCAGCTCGCGTGTTTGTGCGATCGGGTCTGGCCAGCCGGTTCAGTATGTTCGGCGGCGGGGCGCTTACGTGCAAAGCGCATGACGGTTGCCGCAAGTCTGTCGCGGTCCGCCGGCTTTACAACGTGCTCTGCAGCGCCGAGCGACATAGCGTGTGCGCGATCCTCGTTGACTGAAAGAACGACCACCGGAATGTCTTGCGTCTTCGGGTCGTGTTTCAGGCTTTGTAGAACGCGCCAACCGGAGCGATCCGGAAGGAAGATGTCAAGCAGGACAAGAGCGGGGTTCTTGGCGCGCGCAAGCGCAAGGCCGGCTTCACCGCCGCCGACCCCTTGCACGGCAAAACCGGCGCGCGTCAGCGCCCGCGCCGCTAACTCGCGCGCATCCGCTTCGTCCTCGATGACGATAACGAGCGGTGCGTCCTCGGCGCCTTGAACGTCATCCACCTTCGCTGCAGCGCCGAGCGCAGCCGAGGCGTCGGCGAAGTTCGCCGGCACATGCAGGGTGAAAGCTGAGCCTTCGCCTAGCACACTCTTGACGGTCACGTCGCCGCCCAGCAATTGCGCAAACCTGCGCGTGATTGTGAGACCGAGGCCGGTGCCGCCATATTGCTGCGTAATCGACGGATCGGCTTGCACAAATGGCTGGAACAGGCGCCCCATATGCTCCTTCGACATGCCGATGCCGGTGTCGCGCACTATTATGAAGAGCTGCTCGACGCCATTATGCAGTCGAGAGCCATACTGGATTTCGATCCGGCCATTCTTTGTGAATTTCGCGGCGTTAGACAAAAGGTTGAGCACGCACTGGCGCAACTTCATTGAGTCAGTGTTCGCAAGGACTGGCTTATCGCCGGAAAAGACGATCGTGTTGCCGTTCTGATCGACCATCGGCCGCACAGTTTCGATCAGGTCGCGGATAACTTTAACCGGATTGAACTCGCTCGCTGCAACGTCCATGCGTCCGGACTCGATCTTCGAGAGATCGAGAATCTCGTTGATGAGGCTCAGAAGGTGCTTCGCGGCGGTTAGAATGCGGTGGAGATCCTGCACTGACGCGTCATCGCCGCTGTCGGCTGCGTCTTCCTGCAACATCTCCGCGTAGCCGATGATAGCGTTGAGCGGCGTGCGCAGTTCGTGGCTCATATTGGCGAGGAATTGCGACTTGGCCAGATTGGCGCTCTCAGCCGCATGCCGGGCATGCGCGAGATCGTCGACGCCGTGCTCTACGGCCGAGGCCTGGTCCGCAAGCAAGCGCATCATCTGCGCAAGCTCCGTGAGATGTTCAGAGCTGGGCGTCCCAACTTCGGCATCGAGCTCCGTTGCGAGCTCGTTGCGCAGTTTCTTGAGCGTCTCACGCTGCGCCCGCAGTGCGTCGGCCATTTCGGCCTGGACGGTCGCAGGCAGTGCGCTGGCCGCAGCGTCGGCATCGCTGTGTCGTGTCACGCAGGTCAGCCGCACCGGCTCGCCATCCGCTGTCGTGCGCACGAACCCCTGATGACGGATCCGGATGATGGATCCATCGCCACGCAGGGCGTCGTGTTCGAGCGCAATGCGCCTCACCGCGCCGCGCGTCGGCATAAACGCTGCTTTCACCAAGGCGCGATCGCCCGCGCTGGCGAAACAGCCGCCTTCAACCACGTCCCGGTACTCGATCGTGCGGCCGAGCAATGCGCCGAGACGCCCCGCGCCGATGAGACGCTTGCGCGAAAAGTCAATTTCCCAAGCCGCCGAATGCGTCTCGCCGAAGCTCATGTTCAGCTGGCGCACCCATTCCGCATCCTGCGCGCGATTGTGAGCCGCCGCGTGGGCATGATGCAGCGCGAGCATGAGTAGATACCCCATGCCGATCCCGCATGCGGCGACCGCCAAGGCCGCGCCGCCGGCGTCGACGAGAAAGGTTGCGCCAAGCACGGCGTACGGCGCACATGTCGCCAGCGTGTAGAGCCGTCCGTTCCGGCCGGAGAATGCGGCGTCGACCGCGAGCAAACAGAGCATGACGGCGGCAAGCCCCACGCCCGCCGTGTTGCCTGCGTACCATGCGATTGCGGGTGCGGCCGCGAGGCTCGCGGCGCGCGCGACATCGAATGTAAAGCGCGCAACTTTTGCCTGCTTGGCGGACAGCGAGCTGAGGCGCGGCGCAAGTGCGCTGCGCGCTTCGTCTGCAAGCAGGACAGCGCCGAGCCAAATAGCTGCAGGCGGCAAGCCCGCGGCAGCTGCGGTGAGGATCGCGATGATCCCAAGCAGGTAAAGCCGCGCGTGCGGGCCGGCGAACGCTTCGCCGGACAGGCGTTCGATCGTCGCATGGTTGATGAAGTGTTGCACCGCCCACCCCGATGGCTAATTTCCAGGTAAGGCTAGCCGCGCTCCGTAAAGCAACAGTTCGTGCAACGGCATTTATGTGCCGTATTTGAACAAAATGTTGTACGAAACGGGCGCGATGTGTGAACAGATGCTTGATGCGTGTGCAAGCCGCGCTATCGGCGGGCTGACTCATTAGCGCCTTTCTGGCGCGGAGATTATTCCAGAAGAAGCGGACGGGGCGACACGCCGTGCGCGGTCTTCGCCCAACGATGTGGCTGGAAGATGAACTCGAAAAGTGCGCGCCAAGCGGCGAGTGAGGCCAATGGCCAATAGAACGGCATCGTGAAGGCGGCGCGCGCGTGACTGAGCGTATTCGACAGCGCACAAGCACTCAGTGCGGCAAACATGGCGACGCTGTAGCCGAAGAGAGCGAGGATGAAGTCCTCGATGCCGAGCAGCTTGTAGGGCGACAATGCCGCTATCACGAGGATGAGGGCCAACGGGCCATGCACAAATGCCGCGATTACGCCGCCGGCCAGCATGAGGTGCATGGAAGCGAAGCTCGCGACGCCCATGTCTTGCGCGGAGCGGATGGGGTTACGCATCAGCACAAACCAGCTTTGCATGTGGCCTTTAATCCAGCGCGTACGCTGGTTGAGCCATGCGCCGAACGCAATCGGCGCCTCCTCGAACGTTGGGGGCCCTATCACCCCGCTGACGTATCCGTGCCGGGCGAGACGATAGCCAAGATCTGCGTCTTCTGTGACGTTGA
>CAZIOD010000056.1:0-17959 GCA_964540785.1 uncultured Terricaulis sp. | reverse complement strand
CGTCCAGCCCCACATCCAGCGCCGGCGCGGAGTGGGTGAGGGCGCCGACGCTGATGACGTCGACGCCGGTCTCGGCGATGGCGTAGACATTTTCGAGCGTCACGCCGCCCGACGCTTCCAACAGCGCGTGACCCTTCGCAATTTTCACCGCGCTGCGCAGATCGGCGAGCGAGAAATTGTCCAGCATGATCGCGCTCGGAATGACAGGCTGAACCAGCGCTTGCTTCAGCTGATCCAGCGAATCCACTTCAATCTCGATCGCCGTCAGATGTCCGACGGCGCCACGCGCTTTCTCCAGGGCCTCACGCACGCCGCCCGCGGCGGCGATGTGGTTGTCCTTGATCAGCACGGCGTCGGCGAGCCCATAGCGATGCGAGCCGCCCCCGCCCAGTTGCACCGCACGCTTCTCCAGCGCGCGCAAGCCAGGCGTCGTCTTGCGCGTCGATGCAATGATCACCCCCATGCCCTCGACCGCATCGACATACGTTCGCGTCAGCGTCGCGACGCCGGAGAGGCGGCCGATGAAGTTCAGCATCGTCCGCTCGGCCGTCAGCACCGAACGCACCGGGCCTTCGATTTCCAAAATCGTCGCGCCGGCTTCGACCCACGCGCCGTCCGGCGCGGAAACCTCGAACACGATGTCCGGATCGATCAGCCACCCGGCCAAGGTTGCGGCGTCCAGGCCGGCCACTACGCCAGCGCGGCGCGCGCGTATGGCCCAACGCCCATCGGCGCTCGGATCGATCAGCGCATCGGTTGTGATATCGCCGGCCGCGCCGAGATCCTCGGCCAGCGCCAATTTTACGATCGGCTCAAGCACGATGTCAGGAAGCGGCGGCATGAGTGAGGAAGCTTCGTTCTGGCGCTGCTGCGGCATGCGGAAAGTCGCTCCTGAAGTGCGCGCCGCGGCTTTCGGCGCGGGCGTGCGCGGCGGTGACGATAAGGCGCGCTGCGATGAGCTCGTTGGCGTCGCCGTGAACCTGGCGGAGCGCATCGATGCGCTCGAGGGCGCGGGAAAGTCCGTCGGCGTCGCGGACGACGCCGGCTGCGGTCTCCATAACCCGGCGAAGTTCCGCGCGAGGCGCGTCAGCGACAGGGGAGGCGACGCTGGGGGACCGCGGCGTCCCGTGAGGTTGAGATGTGTCATCGCGTAATCTCGCAGCGATTCGGTGTGCGAAGACCACGGCTTCCAAGAGTGAATTCGAGGCAAGGCGGTTGCCGCCGTGCGCGCCGGTGGCTGCGCATTCGCCCACCGCCCAGAGCCCCGCGACGCTGGTGCGGCCCCACACGTCCACGGCAATTCCGCCCATGTGATAGTGCGCGGCCGGCGCGACGGGGATGGGCGCCGTGCGCGGATCGATCCCTGCGCTCATGCAGGCGGCGAACACGGTGGGAAAGCGTTCGGCGAACTGCGTGCCGATCTCCCGCGCATCGAGAAACGCGCCCCTGCCGGCCATGCGCTCGCGATGAATAGCGCGCGCCACCACATCCCGTGCGGCGAGATCGGGCACGAAAGCCTCGCCCGCGCCGTTGACGATGCGCGCGCCCTCGCCGCGCAGCGCCTCGGTCGCCAACGGCGCGGGATCTCGCCGAACATCGATCGCTGTAGGATGAAACTGTACGAACTCGGGATCGGCAATCAGCGCGCCGGCGCGCGCCGCCATCGCGAGCCCTTGTCCCATCGCTTCCGGCGGGTTGGTCGTGACGGCGTAGAGGCCGCCAATTCCGCCTGTCGCGAGCACGACCTCGTCGCTTTCGAACGCCTCATCTCCATTCAGCGCGCCGCACACGCACCCGTTGTCGTCCCGCAGCAGCGCCCGCGCGCGCGCGTTCTCGATCACCTCGATGTGCGCCGCAGCCCGCGCCGCCGCGATCAGCGCATCCATGATCGCCTTGCCGGCAAGGTCGCCGGAGACGCGCACAACACGCGGCCGCGAATGCGCCGCTTCGAGACTCTGCGCAAGCGCGCCATCGGGCGTCCGGTCGAATGGCACGCCAAGCGCGATCAGGTCCATAACGCGCGCAGGACCTTCCTCCGCAATGAGACGCGCAACCGCTGGATCGACGAGTCCCGCGCCTGCGCTGACTGTGTCTTCCGCATGCAAAGCCGGGGCGTCCTCCGGCGCCAGGGCCGCGGCAAGCCCGCCCTGCGCCCACGCGGACGCGGAAGCTTGCCCGAGCGGCGCCTGACTCAGAACAGTCACGCGGCGCGGCGCCAGCTTCAGCGCAAGAAACAATCCGGCAAGACCCGCGCCCACGATCAGAACGCGAGAGGTCATGCGCGGCGTCCGGAGCGGAGACTCAATGCATTCGCGTGAAGGTCACCTGAGCGCTGTTCGCCGAATCCAGCACGCCGACGAGCTGGCCGTCGTTCTCGCCTTGCTGCAGGATGAAATTGTCCGGCTCGTAGCCTTCTACCGCTTCGGCCAGTTGACACGCGATGGAGAATTGCGCCCCGGCCCGTTCTCCGGTGCATGTCTGACGCGCCACCAGAAGGCGCGACTCGCCGGTCATGCGATTGACGAGGCGCTCGTTGGCCATCAGGCGAATGTCGTAACGGTCCGGCCCAGCCGCCGTCATCACGGCAACGCCGCTCATATAGGCCCCGATCTGGACACCCCCGTAGAGCGTGGTCTGAAACGCCCACGTGCCTGCATAATCGACGCCAGATTGGGCGCTCGCCGCGCTCGTCGAACATGCTGCCGCGACGGCGGCCGCCACCAACAATCTTCGCATGGTCCACCCCAAGTCCGTTAGCATCGCGGACGTTGATGGGAGGCGAAGCTGGCGTCAATTTGACGAACTGCTAGACCAGTTCCACCGCAACCGGGGCGCGGCCGGTCTCGAACGCCCGCGGCTTCTCCTTCGGCAGATCGAGCATGCGCTGGATCGCCAGCCGCGCGCGCATGCGTACCTGTTCGGGGATCGTCACCTCGTGCTTCATCTCTGCCAGCGCATCGTAGATGCCTTCGAGCGTGATGCGTTTCATGTGCGGGCAAAGGTTGCAGGGGCGGATGAAGTCCACATCCGGCGCGGCGCTGGCGACGTTGTCGCTCATCGAGCATTCCGTCAGCAGCACCACCTTGCGAGGCTGGCGCTCCAGCACGTAATCCTGCAGCGCCGCGGTCGAGCCGGCGAAATCCGCAGCCGCCATCACGTCAGGCGGGCATTCGGGGTGCGCCAGCACGACGAGCCCTGGATGCGCTTCGCGCAGTTCTGCGATGTCCTCGACGCTGAAGCGTTCGTGCACTTCGCAGCGGCCATGCCAAGAAATGATCTTGATGCCGGTCTGGGTTGCAACATTCCTGGCCAGATACTCGTCCGGCAGCAAAATCACCCGATCCGTCTTCCACTCGCGCGCCGCCCATTCGACGACTGCGGCGGCGTTGGAGGATGTGCAGCAAATGTCGCTCTCGGCTTTCACCTCCGCACTTGTGTTGACGTAGGTGACGACCGGCGCGCCGGGGAAACGCTCCTTGATCAGGCGCACGTCCGCGCCTGTGATCGAGGCGGCGAGCGAGCAGCCTGCGCGCATGTCGGGAATGAGCACCGTCTTTTCCGGCGCGAGAATTTTCGACGTCTCGGCCATAAAGTGAACGCCGGCCTGGACGATAATCTCTGCTGGCGTCTCGGCCGCTTCGCGCGCGAGCTGCAGCGAGTCGCCGCGAAAGTCGCCGACGCAATGGAAAATCTCGCTGGTCATGTAATTGTGCGCGAGGATCACCGCGTTCTTGGCGCGCTTCATCTTGTTAATCGCAGCGATTAAGGGCGCGTACGCTGGCCACTCCACCGCTGGGATCGTGTGCTTCACCCGTTCATACAGATGATCGGTCTCCGCCCGGATGTCGGCGGTGTACGCCAACCCTCGCTTCGCCGCGGCGTCGAGCGCGCCCCAAGCCCCGTGGAGGGCGCGGGGATCGCAACCGCTTTCAGGGGTGGCGAGCGCGTCAATAATACGGGCCATTGTCGGCCTCCTCCGCCTGAACAGGCGATATACTCATATGGAGCATATATAGGGCGCGCCTTTGGCCGACAAAGGGTTCGGCCCACCCCCTTATGCTTCATTTGAGCATAACCGCGCTAACTTACTCCCAAGGGAATCGCGGCGCAAGGAAAACCGGCCCGCATCACGCTGCCGCCAAAGACGTTCTGACGTTAAGAGTCCGCCCACTAAATCCCGGAGTCTTCCAATGAGCCGCCGTCTCTTCGTCAGTCTGACATTGGCCTGCCTTGCGCTTGCCGCCTGCGCCAGCACCGGCGAGCGCGTAAGCGCCGGCCCCGAACCGCGCCCCGAGGTCGACTTCGCGCTCGAGCCCGCCCGCTTCGCCGATATGCCGGGTTGGCAAGCTGCGGACCTTGCCCCGGCGCTGACCGCGTTCCGGCGCGCCTGCGAAGGAAGACGTTTGCGCGACCCCAGCGCGGCACTGCCGGGCGGCGGCCGCTACGGCGGCACAGTAGCCGAATGGGCGCCGGCGTGCGCCGCCGCACTGCAGGTTGCTGCCGGCAGCGAGCGGGCTTTCTTCGAAGCCAACTTCCAACCTTACGCCGTTCGTAGCGGCGGCGAAGCGCGGCTCACCGCCTATTACGAACCTATCGTTGAAGCGCGCCGCGCACCGGAAGGCTCATTCACTGAGCCCCTCCTACGCAAACCGAGCGACATGGTGACAGTGGACATCGCAGCCTTTGCTGAAGCGTACGACAACGAAGCGTTACGCGGTGCGCCGCGGCGGCTTACCGGCCAGATCGATGGCGCTGAAGTGCGTCCGTATCCGAAGCGCGAGCAGCTTACGCCATACCAGGGACAAGCCTTCGCCTACGTCCATCCGGTCGATGCGTACAATTTACAGATTCAAGGCTCGGGCCGCATCGCATTTCCGGACGGTACGCAAGCGCGGGCAGCGTTCGCCGCTCAAAACGGCTATCGCTGGCGGTCCGCGCTCGGCGCCCTGCGCGACAGCGGGCAATTGCAGGGTGGCGCGACCTGGCAGAACTTCCGCGCATGGAGCGACCGGAACGGGCAAGCGGCGACGCGTCAAGCGTTGAACGCCGATCCGTCTTACGTCTTCTTCCAGGAAGAAGCGATCGAGGATCCGAGCGCCGGCCCGCGCGGCGCAGCAGGCGTGCATTTGACGCCGCTCGGTTCAATCGCTGTCGATCCGGCGTATCATCCGTACGGGGCCGTTGTTTTTGTCGATGGCGAATATGCCGGCGCGCCGTTTCGCCGCCTGCTCGTCGCCCAGGATACGGGCGGCGCCATCCGGCGCGGCCCATTGCGGGGCGACGTATTCTGGGGCTCCGGCCCGGAAGCGGGACGTGCGGCCGAGCAGATGAACGGACCTGCGCGCTGGTGGACGTTGGTGCCGCGCGGCGCGCCAATCGCCTAAGCAAATCTTACTGCAGCGCCAATGTTCGCCTCCGGCGCATTCAGCTAGCGTTCATCCGGGTGCGCCATGGTGCGCAAGGGGACGTGAGCGAAGGTAGGGCGGTGCTCCGCAGGTCGGTTTTTTCGCTGTGTGCTGCGTTGGCGCTTGCCGGCTGCGCCGCGTCTGGCGCGACGTATTCAGCGCCGATTTCTTACCCGCCGCAGACGCCGCGTCCCGCAGTTGGCCCCAGCATTTACGACACCGCCCCGCGGGCAAGCGTCCATAGCGAACTCATCGCCTGCAACGGCGGCGCTGGTTCTAATATCGGCCAGATCGGCTACCGCAGTGAAGCGCTGTCTTATTCGCCATACATCGACACGCCTGCCGGCCCGCTGCTCCGCAACCCGACGGAAGGAGCGTGCCTATCTTCCGGTTTCGGTTGGCGCGGCTCGCTGGGCAGCGGACGGCAACATAACGGCCTCGACCTCGCCAATCCCAATGGCGGTTTTATCTACGCCGCGGCGGCGGGACGCATCTCCTACGCAGATTATCGCGGCGGTTACGGCAATGTGGTCGAGCTCGATCATGGCCGCGGCGTGCGCACGCTTTATGCGCATCTGAGTGAAATCGATCAGCGCTTGCGGCCCGGCGTTACGGTTGACGCCGGCGCGCCGATCGCGCGCATGGGCATGACTGGCAACGCGACCGGCGTGCATCTGCACTACGAGGTATGGGTGGACGGCTTGCTCGTCGATCCACTCCATTATGGGCGCCCGCCCGTGTTCGTGTCTGCGCAGCCTTCGGCGCCGGTCCCCATCGACACTGCGCCGCCGGAACCCGCTGCGCCGCAGGCGCCCGTCCTAATGGACGCGGCTGACTTTCCGCCCCCGGTCTCTCTCTATCCGCCGCCCGAAGCCGGAAAGACGCGCTATTGATGCTCACTCGCGTCGTGGCGCGGGCACGTGCACGCCGCCCACAGGGCGCTCGCTCAGCGTTTCTCGGCGGCAGCGGAAAAGTTCGGCGGGACGGCCGCCCGCGCTCGTGTCGAATTCGCCCGCGCCTTCAACGAGACCGGTTCGATCGAGCAGGCGGCGAAAATTCTGCTTGTGCAGTTCGAGCCCCGCGATGGCCTCGACCAGCCGCTGCAGATGCAGCAGCGTGAATTTTTCCGGCGCCAGTTCGAAGATGACGGGACGATACTTGATCTTTGCGCGCAGTCGACCGATCGCTGTCGCGAGAATACGTCGATGGTCCGATGTCATCGGTTCGCCCAAGCCGGCAATCGCCGTGATCGTGGGCGCAGCCTTGCCGTCAAACCGCGCGACATCCCGCGCAGCTTCAGGCGCCAGACCAGCTTCGTAGAGCAATTCGTAGCGTTCGAGCGCGCGCTCTTCGTTCCAGACGGCGCCGTCGAGCGCGAAAGCGAGTCGGGCGCGCGCCCGGTTTTGTGCGGAGAGTTCGGCGTTACGGGCGCGATCGGCCCACAGGCTCAATTGCGGCGCGATGACCTCGTCGATCACCGCCGGCCTGCCGTCGCGCCAATCTTCCCACGGAAAAAAATCGTACCAGGACCGCCAGCGCGCGCCCGCCTGGTCCAGTACTGCGCGTGACGGCGTCAAGGCGAGGTATGAAATTGAGATGACGCGGTCGGGGCTGCCCTCGATATCGGCAAGCGGAGTTTCACGGCCGCGATCGCCGAACGTGTAGAGCTGCTCGACATAACCGATCTCGAATCCGGTCTGCTCCCTCACCCAACCGCGTAGCGACAATTCGAGCGTACGGTCGCCGGCGGGATCGAACGGCCCAAACGGCAATCCGTTCACCGCGCCGTTCTCGTCCTGAGTGACGACCACGTACGGGGTATCTTCCGCGATCGCCACGATCACTGCCGAAAGGCCGAGGACTACGCGCGCCGTGGTCATGTCCCGAACCGAGCGCTCAGCGCGAACGGCGTCGCCTCGGCCAGTTCGAGCCAGTGGACGCCTCTGCCAATTTTCTCGATGGCGCGCTTCATCCGTCCGCGGCGGCCCAATTCTGCATCCGCGAGCGCGACGAACCGCCGGTTTGGGCTCGCCGAGGGCGACGCGGCACGCAGGGCCAGTGCGATCTCTTCCTCGTCGCGGTCCGGATTGTGCGCGCACGCGGTGATGAATGCGGTGGCCGTCGACCGGCTTATGCCGGCATAACAATGGATGAGCATCGGCTCGTCGCGGCTCCAGGCGCCGACGAAATCGAGAATCGTGCGCATGCGCCGATCGCACAACGCATCGTAACCGTCCATCTCAAGTTCGATATCGTGGATCGGCAAACGCAGGTGCCGCTCGTCGCCAAATCCTTCGAGCGAGGGAAACGGCGTACCCGGATCGAGCAAGCTGACGACGTGAGACGGTTTCTGCTCACGCGCCAGTCGGGGAACGCGGGAGAGAGGACAAACGATGATGTTCATGCGGCCGGCAGCTTACGCCGGATCGATCAGCAACCGGAAGCGCTTGAGAAAGGCTTCCTGCACCTGCGCGGTGGATTGGGGCGAAAGCCGGAGTTGGATGCCGCGTGGAGGCGCGCCAAAAAAACGTTTCGCTTCCGCTTCCGAGAAGCCCGCCAGCTGAACCGCCTCGAAGTAAGCGCAAATGATGTCAGCGCGCTTGATCAGGCCTTTCACCGCCGGCGCTGGATGCGCCGGCAAGCCGAAACGCAAATGGATGGCGGCTTCCAGCTTTAGCTCGAAAGCCTTGTAGTCGAGCCCGAGCGCGGCCTTGAACGGGCTTATCATGTCGCCGACGACATACTCGGGGGCATCGTGCAGGAGCGCCATCAAACGCTTTTTCTTGTCCCAGGCCGGTGCGAGCTTGCGGCAAATCTCTTCCACGAGCAGCGAATGCTGCGCCACCGAGAAGGCGTGCGCGCCGGTCGTTTGCCCATTCCAACGGGCCACGCGCGCCAGACCGTGGGCAATGTCTTCGATCTCGATGTCGAGCGGGGAGGGGTCGAGCAGGTCCAGCCGGCGGCCCGAGAGCATGCGTTGCCAGGCCCGGGGCGCCTCCGGCCTCGATCCGATCTTGGTGCGCGGCGCACGACTCATGCCGTGCCAATGTAGGGTGAGGCGCGCCGCTTCCGAAAGCGCGTTCACCCCGTCGTGGCGAGCGGTAATTCCGACCTATCGGCGCTGTTCGTTTTGGCTGGCGCCTTGCCGGCGCGGACTGGCTCGGCAATATGGTCTCCGAAGGGGAGTTCCAATGAAAAACGCTTGGATGAAGGCCGCGGGGCTTTCGCTGTTCATGGCGCTCGGCGCTTGCATGCACAATGCTGAAGAGACCCCGCCGGCAGAGGCGGTGGAGCGGGTCCAGTTACCGGCGGAGGCGCCTGCGGATGCCGTGGCCGCCAGCGAACCGCGCCCCGACGCGCCATGCGGGCCTGCACAGGTGACGCTCTATTTCGGAGAGCAGATCGCCAGCGACGAGCCCGTCGTCACGCCTTTGCTCAATGACTTCATCGACCGCATCCGACGGTGCGAAGCTACCGGCAACACGTTGCGTTCGATAACGATCGCCGCCACCGCCGATCCTGGTCAAGGTATGACCGAGTCCCGCGCGCAGGTGCGCCGCCGGATTGACCGTGTCCGCGCTGCGCTCGTGAACGTTGGCGCGCCGGCGGACAAGATCGCGGCGGGCGGCGCTGAACCGGCGTCGCCGGTCATGGGCCGCCGTGCCGATATCACGGCGCATTTCAACTGACCGCGGCCTATTGTTCCGGCGCGGGCGGTGGCCGGCCTTCAGGCGCCCACCACGGCGTCGCTCCGTAATCGTAAAGAGGCGTGGCGTACAGCCAGCGCAATGCTTCGAGCGCCGCGGGGCCCACTAAGCAGACGATTCATGGTTCAAACCTGTTGCGATGGATTTTCCAGCGCCGCGCGGTAACGCCGGCTGCCGAGCACGGTGCGGCCGTCGTCTAGCGTAATGTCGACATCGCCACTAGGCGTTGGCTTGAGCGCGCGGATCCGCGAACGATTAACCAGACGCGAGCGGTGGACGCGGAGAAAGCCACGTGCGGCCAGGCGCGCTTCCCACGATGCCAGCGTGCCACGGACAAGGTGCGTTCTATCCGACAGGTTGAACTCGACGTAGTTGCCGGCGGCTTCGACAACGAGAATGTCCGCGGGCGCAAAAAAAACGGCGGCGCCACCGTCGCGAATCTCGATGCGGTCTTCGCTCGGCGCCGCGGTCACGGCTTGGCGCCTTTCGGCAATATAGCCGAACATCCAATAGACGCCTGCGATGGCCGCATAGACCAATGCGTCTTTCCGCCACTCGTACAACAGGACTATGCCGACCCCGTCGTCGAAGAATCCGTAGCGCCCGCCGACCAGGGCGTAGACCGCACTACGCATCACATAGATCGCCGCCACATGGGCGAGGGCGAAGGGGATCGTGAGCGCGAGGTGGATAAGTCCGAAGCGCAACAGCCCATTGGCCCGGGGCGGCCAGCGCCGCATCGCCCGCCCGATCAGCGGCGCCAAGGCGACGATGACGATCGCGCTGGAAAGTTCCCAAACCACCGGCTCCCACCAGCCGATGTCCACGTCCGCGCGGGCAAACTCCAGGATATCTGAGGTGGAGTTCACGACGACGATGGCGGCCCCCACAAGCGCCACCGCAAGCCAGGGCGCCCACTGGTCCCGGGCCCATCCGCTCGTCCCCCGTTTCTCGCCGCTGGTCACCGGGCGCTCCCCGTTCGTCCCGGCGGGCCGCCGGACGCGGCTTCAGCCTAGCGGCCGAGCCGGAAGCGCGAAAGAACCGGGCCCATGACCGACCGCCGCTATGACCTCGATTGGCTTCGCATCGCCGCCTTTGGGCTCTTGATCCTCTACCACGTGGGCATGTTCTATGTGTCGTGGGACTGGCACGTAAAATCGAGCCGGGCGAGCGCGGCGATCGAGCCGCTGATGCTGCTGGTGAACCCCTGGCGTTTGACGCTCCTGTTCCTGATCTCCGGTGTGGCCACACGCTTCATCGCCGACAAGATGACGGTAGGGAAGTTGACCGGCTCCCGCATGGGCCGGCTATGGCCGCCGCTCCTGCTGGCCATCTTCGTGATCGTGCCGCCGCAAAGCTATTACGAGATCGTCGAAGCGCTTGCGGCGTTGCCGCCGGAGCTGGCGGCGCAATACCCGCTCGCACTCGACAATTTTTACGTAAAATACGTCACGGCTTCGGGCGGCTGGTGCGACAGCGACGGGTGTCTGATCACGCCGACTTACAACCACATGTGGTTCGTTGCGTATCTCATTCTCTACACGCTCGCTCTGATCGCGCTACTGCCCATCTTGCGCCGTGTGCCGAAGCGCGTGGGCGCGCTCTTGGCCGGGCCACTCTTCATTATCACGCCATGGCTGATCATGACGGCGCTGCGGCTTACGCTGTTCCCGCTGTTCGGCGAAACCCACAATGTTTTCGTCGACGGTTATCTGCACGTTCTCTATCTGAGCGTGTTCGTGTTCGGTTTCGCCATCGCCAAGCATCAGCCGTTCTTTGAGCGCTGTGTGAACCTGCGCTGGCTTGCGTTGGCGATCGCCCTTGGGTGCTGGGGCGCGCTCGTTGTCTATCACGGAGCGCACCCGGACGGCGTAACGCCGCCGGAATGGCTGCGCGCGATCATGCGCGGCGCGCGCGAGCTTCAAGCTTGGACCGCGATCATTGCCGCCATCGGCTTTGCGCACCGCTATTTGCGCAACGCCGACGGGCCGGTACGGCGCGTGCTGACGCAAGCCATTTTCCCATTCTATCTCATCCATCAGACCATCATCGTGGCCGTTGGCCATCATCTCGACGCCTTGGGCTTGCCGCTCGTCGTGGAAGCTCCACTGTTGCTCGGCGCCACGGCGCTCGGCTGCTGGCTCTTCTACGATCTGGCGCGGCGCATTCCGCCGCTTCGCCCCTGGGTGGGTCTGCGGTCCGCACCCCTCCAAAAGCGTGGTAAGAATTCCGATATGCTAGTTAAGGAGGCGAGCTGAGACCTCCGGCGGGCTTGGGCGCCCGTCGCATCGGAGTATGAGATGTTCTTCTGGTTCCTCGTCGCTGTGGCCATCGTGGTAGGCCTCACGGTGCTCGGCGCGTACATGGTGCGACGCCGGCCCGGAACCGAGTGGGAAGATCGTGAGGACCGGCCTATCGGGCCGTGGGCTGACCACTAAGCGCACACGGATCGCGCTTTCGCTTGCGCCGGCGCGCGGAGGGCGCCTTTACTTTCTCGAGTGAAATCGAGGAGTTTCTGGTGCAGATTCGCCGGGCAGTTCCGCGCGACGCCGACGCCATCGCGAAACTTTCAGCGGCAGCCGCCGCCGAGGAGGGCGGAGCGTCGGGTCTCGACGCTGACCGCATCAAGTCTCATGCGTTTGGATCCGGAGCGCTGTTTGAAGCGTGGGTTGCCGAGCCGGAGCGCAAGGCGCCCATTTGTGCGCATGCGGCCATCACCAAGAGCTACGACATGCGCCGCGCGTGCCCGACCATCCAGCTTGTTGAGCTGTTCGTCGCCCCGCCGCATCGGCGCGACGGGCTGGCGCGTCAGATGATGTCTGTCGTGGCTCGCCGCGCGCGCGATCTCGGCGCGCGCGAACTCATGATCACGACAGGGGTTGAAAATGAAGTCGCCCAGCGCTTCTTCGCGGCCATCGGCGCACAACGCCGCGAGGCGCGGGTGTTTCAGATGTCCGCCGATGGGATCGATTGGCTGGCGGCCGAAGGACTGTGAAGGGAACGCGCTCTGCAAGAGCCAGGCTGAACAAATGGGAGAGAACATGCTCGCAAAACCGCTGCTTAAAACCGCCGCGTCGTGGATCGCAATCGCAGCGTTCGCGGCCGCATGCGCCACCGTGCCGCCGGATAGCGCTGCCGACAATCAAACTGGCGCCGCGACAGCGGAGTCGGCGCAGAGCTTCGTTCAGGCGGCCGAGCAGGAGTTAATGCAGCGGTCCGAGTTCGAGGGTCACATCGGCTGGATCTACAACACCTACATCAATTACGACACCGAATGGGTGCTGCAGCGCGTTGACGCCGAGGGCACAGAGACGCGCGTTCAGCTGGCTAGTGAAGCGGGGCGATATGCGGACGTCGAGTTGCCGCCGGATACTCGCCGGAAGATCGATCTGCTGCGCTTGAGTCTGTCGTTGCCGGCGCCCCAGCGGGAGGGCGCCGCCGCGGAGCTTTCCGAAATCACGACCCGTCTCGCCTCGATCTACTCGACGGGACGCATCGATTATCAGGGCCGCGAGGTTACGCTGGACGAGCTCGAAACGCTGATGGGCACGGAGCGCAATGCCGCCCGCCTCGAAGAGATCTGGACCAAGTGGCACGCAACCGCCGCCCCGATGCGCGAAATCTATCCGCGCATGGTCGAGATCGCTAATGAGGGGGCGCGCGACCTCGGCTACGACAATGTTGGTCAGATGTGGCTGTCTAATTACGACATGCCGGCCGATGCGATGGAAGCTGAAGTCGAGCGGTTGTGGAGCCAGATGCAGCCGTTCTACGAACAGCTGCACTGTTATGTGCGCCAGCGGCTCAACGCGCGTTACGGCGATGCAGTGCAGCCGGCGACCGGTCCGATCCGCGCCGATATCCTGGGCAATATGTGGGCGCAGGACTGGTCGGCGCTGATGCCGATTGTACGGCCGCGCAGTGGGGCTCAGACCTACGATATGACCCAGCTCTTGCGCCGGGCGGGTTATGACGAGCGGCGTATGGTGGAAACGGCGGAGCGTTTTTACACCTCGCTCGGCCTTGCGGAGTTGCCAGATACGTTCTGGGAGCGCTCGCTGTTCACGCGTCCTCAGGATCGCGATGTCGTCTGTCATGCTTCGGCCTGGAATGTCGACAATGTCGAAGACCTGCGCATTAAGCAGTGCATCCAGGTCAATGCCGAGCACTTTGAGACGGTGCACCACGAACTGGGTCACAATTACTATCAGCGCGCGTACAATCAGTTGCCGTTTCTCTATCGCGACGGCGCTCACGACGGCTTTCACGAAGCCATCGGCGACTTCATCGCGCTGAACATCACGCCGGAATACCTGGTCGATATCGGCCTGCTGCGCCGCAACCAGATTCCCCCTGCCTCGGCCGACGTCAGCCTCTTGATGGAGCGGGCGCTCGGCAAGATCGCCTTCCTGCCGTTCGCAATCACTGTCGATCAATGGCGCTGGCAGGTGTTCGACGGGCGGATCACGCCGGAGCGCTACAATGCCGGCTGGTGGGAGTTGCGCCTGCGCAATCAGGGCATTCAGCCGCCCAATCCGCGCGGGGAGGAATTTTTCGATCCGGGCGCAAAGTATCACGTCTCAAATAACGTGTCGTACTTGCGCTACTTCCTCGCGCACGTGCTGCAATTCCAGTTTTACGAGGCGGCCTGCCAACAGGCCGGTTGGGAAGGGCCGCTGCATCGCTGCAGCGTCTACGGTAATGAGGAGGTTGGGCGGCGCTTCAATGCGATGATGGAAATGGGTCGCTCACAGCCGTGGCCGGACGCGCTTGAAGCTTTCACGGGCACGCGCCAGATGGATGGCGGCTCAATGGTGCGCTACTTCCAGCCGCTGATGAGCTACCTGGAGGAGCAGAACCGGGGCCAGACCTGCGGTTGGTGAGTCAGGGAACCTGCACCGTTGCGCCGCGTTGGGTGGCGCGGCGGTGCGGGAGTTTTCTTGCATATGGCGAAGTCGAAGGGCCAGTCGGACACCAGCGTTCCGGTTCTGTCGGAGTCTTTCGCGCCCAAGAGCAATGAGCCTCTGCTGCGCGAAGCCGCCGATTCAACGCCAGCCCCGGTCTGGATGACCGACCGCGCGGGCGCGGTTGAATTCATGAATCGGGCGTTCTCCGAACTCACGGGCATCGCGCGCGAAGAGGCGCTCGGCGACGCTTGGCTGACGGTCCTCCATCCCGACGATCTCGCGTCGGTTCGTGCGAAGCGCGAGGAGGCCTGGGCGGCGGGCCACGTTCCGTACACGTTCGAAGCGCGTTTCCGTCGCCATGACGGCGTTTGGCGGTGGTTCGAAGTAAGTTCAAAGCCAAGGCGCGACGCCGACGGACAATTTCACGGTTATGTCGGGCTCGCCGTGGATCGTACGGATGCACGAACGGCGCGCCAGGCGCTGGAGGATAGCGAGCGACGCTATCGTGAACTTGTTGCCGGCCTCACCGATGCGATCGTCTGGGAAGGAGATCCCGCGACCTTCCGCTTTACGTTCGTGAGCGGCGCTGCGGAGCGTCTGCTCGGCTATCCCGCAAGCCGCTGGGTGGAAGATCCGACCTTCTGGGTCGATCATATGCATCCCGACGATCGCGAGTGGGCGGTGGACTACTGCGTCAAACAGAGCGCCGCGGGCGCAAACCACGAGTTCGAGTACCGGATGATTGCTGCAGACGGGCGTGTCGTGTGGCTGCGCGACAACGTCTATGTCAGCACCAAGGACGGCAAGAAGGTCTCGCGGGGTCTGATGGTCGACATCAGCGACCGAAAACACACCGAGGAGACGTTGCGCGCGAGCGAGGAGCGTTACCGCGCCGTTGTTGAAAGCCAGGCGGAGCTGGTGTGCCGCTTCCGGCGCGATGGACAGATATTGTTTGTGAACGGCGCCTATGCGCGCGCCCGCGGCACGACTGTCGACGCCATCCAAGCTGCTAATTTCTGGAACTGGGTGCCTAGCGCCGACCGGGCGGCGGTTGAAACGATGCTGAATCGCCTTACCCGCGACGCGCCGGAAGTGCGCATCGAGAACCGCTTCGAAACTGTTCGAGGCGAGCGCTGGATGCTTTGGACCAACCGCGCCCTGGCGTTCGACGAAAGCGGCCGCTGGACGGAAGCACAATCTACCGGCGTGGACATTCACGATCGCAAGCTGGCCGAAGAACACACGAAACTATTGCTCGACGAGTTGAACCATCGCGTGAAGAACACCCTCGCCGTCGTCCAAGGCATCGCTCAGCAGACTTTCAAGAGCGTCGATCCCTTCGCGCGTAAAGCATTCGAAGGACGGCTGTCGGCCTTATCCAGGGCGCATAATCTCTTGACGGAGCGACGCTGGTCGCCGGCGCCGTTGGGCGCCGTCGTCGAGGAGGTGAGCCACGTCTGCGGCGCTGCGCGTGAGCGGATTGTGGCGCAGGGCCCTGAGGTGATGCTGACGCCCCGCCAGGCGCTGTCGCTGACGATGGCGTTCTATGAACTTTGCACCAATGCCATGAAATACGGCGCGCTCTCGGCCGAAGCTGGCCGTATCGACCTCGCCTGGGGAGTGGATCGCGGCTCGCGGTCACAGCTCAACATCATCTGGCGCGAAAGCGGCGGGCCTCGAGTAGAGCGGCCGCGCGAGCGCGGTTATGGCTCCATGATGATCGAACGCGCCCTTGCGCACGATCTGCAAGGCAGCGCAAAACTGGAATTCGAGCCGACAGGGCTCGTGGCCACGATCAGCGCGCCGCTTGATATTGAGTGAACCGCGCCGCGCACTCAGTCTTGCCGATACCTCTCCAGCGCGGCGATCAGCGGCTTGAGGTGTTGAGCGTAGGGGCGGGAGCGTCCGACGCCAGCCGTGAAAATCGGCTGGCGCACCTGCGCCGCGCTTGAGGTGGAAACCGAGCGCCTGGTTTCATGGAATCGCAAGCACGCCGCCTCAAACGGCAGGGCGCAATGGTCGAGAATGGCGCGCAGCCCCGTTTCGAAATCCTGCACAAGCCGCTCGTACCGGACTTCAAGCACGCTCCGAGGCAGCGCCGTCCGCCAATGATCGGCAAGGCGATCGAAGCAGCGATGATAGTGTGCGAGGTCATCAAGATCATTGGCGAAGGAGTGGTCGCCAATGAACGCGCGTTTGAAGATGGAAAAGCAAACGTCAATGGGATCGCGCCGCACCAGCACCACCCGCGCGGCGGGAAACAAGCGCGCGATAAGTCCGACATTCCAGAAGTTGAAGAGATTCTTGTCCACCAGCGTCGCCGCCGCCGGCGCGTCTGCGCGATAGAGCCGATCCCATTGTGCGCGCCGCTTATCGATCAAGGCGTCGGGGGTGATGCTTTGCTTTAGCTCTGCATCGAACTGCGCGCGTACGAACTGGAAGGCTCTGCTCTCACCCCGGCTTGCTACATGGCTGTGGCTTGCGAGCGCCTGATCCACCAACGTAGAGCCGCTGCGCGGCATGCCGACAATGAAGATCAAGCCTGCGCCAAGCCGCGCATCGCGCGCCGGTCCGCTCAACAATTCACTGGGGAATAGGCGCAACTCGGCCGCGAGCCGGGCCTCTGTGTCTTCGCGCCGATAAGGTTTGCCGCGTTGGAAATCGGCGTGTTTGAGTTCCTGACGGGCGGTGACGATGGCCATAAACGCGTCATCGTGCGCGCCGCGCGCGTCGAGCGCCGCGGCCAGGGTCATGCCGGCGGCGGCGCGGTTTTCCGGCGTGCTCGGATGTTGGCGCGTGATGACCCGGAGGCGACTCAACGCTTCGTCGTCGAGGGCGGAGGCGTCGATATCGGCCAGCGCCGCATAGGCCGGAACCGCGTGCGGATTGCGCGCGATGGCCGCCAGTGCGCTCTGCCTGGCGGCGTCGAGATCGCCCATTTGAAGCTGGAGCTGGGCCATGAGCGCATGCGCCTCAGCCCGTGTATCATCTATGTTCAACGCTTCCGCCAGCGCGGCATGCGCCGTGTCCGTATCGCCCATGCGCAATGTGACGTCTGCTTGCGTCAGACGCACATCGTAATTGTCCGGCGCAACCGCGGCCAGTTCGCCTTGTACGCGCGCCGCGGCCTCGAAATGCCCGTGCTCGATCAGTCGCGCCGTCCAAAACGCGCCAAGGGCGAGCGCGTTCTGCATCGACGTGCGGCCGAGCTGGTCGAGGCACGCGCGAAACACGGCGTCATCGTTGGCGAGCGCTGCCGCCGGCGCCAGAACGTGCCACGCCGCGTCGGGCGCCTTCTGCCGCGCTTCATTCGCGGTCTGTAAAGCCGCGCGTGCGTCGCCGGCGCCCAATTGCGCCGAAGCAAGCGCAAGCAGCACATTAAGATCGTCCGGACGCTGAGCGGCGAGGGGTGCAAAATGCGCCAGCGCATCGGCATATCGGCCCGCTTCAAGGGCCGCCACGCCTGCGGCAAAAGTCATCTCCGCCGTCATTGAAACAGCACTCGGCCTAGTCTTGGCGCAACACTCTACGCCGCCTTCTGCACGAAAATGGTGCCGGCTGAATAGCCGGCGCCAAACGAACAGATAAGCCCGCGATCGCCTGATTTCAGATCGGCCGAATGTTTGTGAAAGGCGATGATCGAACCGGCCCCGGCGGTATTGCCATATTCGTCGAGCACGGTCGGCGCCTCGTCCTGACTGGCTTCATGGCCAAGCACGCGTTCGGCAATCAGCCGATTCATGTTGGAATTGGCCTGATGCAGCCAGAGCCGCCGCAAATCGGTGGGCTTAAGCTGCAGTTCGGCCATGTGTTCGAGGATCATGTCCGAGACCAACGGCACCACTTCCTTGAACACCTTGCGGCCCTGCTGCGTGATCAGCTTGTCGGGCATGTCGCGCCATTGCGGATCGCAGCGGTTGAGGAAGCCGAAATTGTTGCG
>CAZIOD010000055.1:0-18170 GCA_964540785.1 uncultured Terricaulis sp. | reverse complement strand
GGATGCGCAACATCGAGCCTTGGTGCATTTCGCGCCAGCTCTGGTGGGGCCATCGGATTCCGGCTTGGTACGGCCCGGATGGCCGCGTGTTTGTGGAGGAAACCGAAGCTGTCGCGCACGCCGCCGCAAGGAAGCACTACGCTCGGGACGTCGCGCTGAGCCAGGACGAGGACGTGCTCGACACCTGGTTCAGCTCCGCGCTCTGGCCCTTCTCTACGCTCGGTTGGCCGGAGAAGACGGCGGAGCTGAAGAAATTTTATCCGACCTCCACGCTCGTCACCGCGCACGACATCATCTTCTTCTGGGTCGCGCGCATGATGATGATGGGCATGCACTTCATGAAAGAGGTCCCGTTCGACGAGGTCTACATCCACGCCCTGGTTCGCGACGCCAAGGGGCAGAAGATGTCGAAATCCAAGGGCAACACGATGGACCCCTTGGAGCTGATCGATAAATACGGCGCGGACGCGCTGCGCTTCACTCTGGCGGCGATGGCGGCGCAGGGGCGCGACATCAAGCTCAGCGAACAGCGCATCGAAGGCTATCGCAATTTCGGCACCAAGCTCTGGAACGCCGCGCGCTTTGCGCAAATGAACGAATGCGCGGTGTGGGATGAATACGTTCCGCGCTCGCCCGAGCAGGTCGTCAACAAGTGGATCGTCGGCGAAACCGCGAAAGCGGCGGCGGCAGTGACGCGCGAACTGGAGGCGCGTCGCTTCAACGAAGCAGCGGGCGCGCTCTACAAGTTCGTGTGGAACGTCTATTGCGACTGGTATCTCGAATTCATCAAGCCGCTGCTGAACGGCGAGGATGAAGCGGCCAAGCAGGAAACACGGCGTACCGCAGCGTGGGCCCTGGATCAGATCCTGATCCTGCTCCATCCCTTCATGCCGTTCATCACCGAGGAATTGTGGACGCGGCTCGGCGATTTCGGCGCCAAGCGCGAGCGTATGCTGATTGCTGAGGCCTGGCCGCGATTGTCGCTCGATCTGGTCGACGAGAGCGCCGAGGCGGAAATCGACTGGATGGTGCGTCTGATCGCCGAGACGCGGTCTACCCGCTCCGAACTCAACGTTCCGGCTGGCGCCAAGATTCCGCTGCTGCTGATCGGTGCGGACGCCGAAGCTGAGGCGCGGCTTGAGCGCTATCAGGACCTGATCGACCGCATGGCGCGGCTTGAATACTCCACCAGCGCCAAGGACGCGCCGAAGGGCTCTGTCACGTTTGTGCTCGATGGCGCGACTGTGGCGCTGCCGCTCGAGGGCGTCGTCGATTTGCCGGCGGAGGCGGCGCGCCTGGCCAAGGATATCGCCAAGCTCGACGGCGATATCGCCAAGATGGATCAGAAGCTCGGCAACACCCAGTTCATCGAGAAGGCGCCCGAGGAGGTTGTCGAAGAATTGCGCGAGCGGCGCGAGGATGCGGCGGCGTCTGTGGCGAAGCTGAAGCAGGCGCTGGCGCAAATCAAAGGCGGGGCGTGATGCGCATCTTCGTCACTGGCGCATCCGGCTTTGTCGGCGGCGCGGCGGCGAGGAAGCTTGTCAGCGCCGGTCACGACGTGCGGGCGATGTCCCGCTCTGAAAAGAGCGATGCGGCCATTCGGGCGCAGGGCGCCGAGCCGGTGCGCTGTGATCTCGATAATGGCACAGCGGCGCATATCGGCAATGCCGAGGTGGTGTTGCATTGCGCCGCGTTCGTGGAGCAATGGGGCCCGCGCGATGCGTGGAAGCGTTTCAATGTCGATGGCACGGCGCGCATGCTGAAGGCGGCGCGCGACGCGGGCGTGACGCGCTTCATCCATATCAGCACCGAAAGCGTGTTGTGGCGCGGCCAGCACTTGCGCGGCGCGGACGAGACCTATCCGCTCGCGCCAAACTCGCCCTATCCGTATGCCGCGACCAAGGCGCAGGCCGAAATGCTGGTGCGCGAAGCGAACGCGCCGGACTTCGAGACCATCGTGCTCAGGCCGCGCTTCATCTGGGGCCCGGGCGATACGACGCTCGCGCCGACCATCGAAGCGATGGCGCGCGCCGGCAAGTTCGCCTGGGTGAATGGCGGGCGTGCGATGACCTCGACGACGCACATCGACAACCTGGTGCATGCGATCGGACTGGCGCTCACCAAGGGCCGCGGGGGCGAAGCCTATTTTGTCCTCGACGACGGCGTGCGGCCGATGCGCGACATGATCGCCGGTATGGCCGCAGCGCGCGGCGTGACGCTGCCCGAGAGATCCGTGCCTGGTTGGGTGGCGGATGCGCTGGGCGCGGCGTGCGAGACCGCCTGGCGCGTGATGCCGCTCGCGGGCGAGCCGCCGCTGACGCGCTTTTCAGCCATGATCATGTCGCGCGACAGCGTGCTGAAGGACGACAAGGCGCGAGCGGAGCTGGGCTATGCGCCGATCATCTCGGTTGAAGCGGGATTGGCCGCGCTGGCCGGGAGCGCGGAGTACCACCCGGCCTGAAAAGCGCTATATAAGATGACGGGCGGCGGGACTGTCAGAGGTCTCGACATGCTTGAAGCTCTGGTGCGCGGCATTATTCGGGACGGCTCGCTCTCCGTGCGCGGGCCGGACGGTCGGGTGTTCACCGTCGGCCGCGATCCAGACCCGCCAATGATCCATATCCGCTCGCACAAGGCGCTCCGGCGCATCGCTCGTCAGCCAGGGCTCGCCGCGGGCGAAGCCTATATGGATGGCGATCTCACCATCGAACGCGGCACGCTTTACGATTTCCTCGCTGTCGTGACGCGCAATCTGAAGCATGCGCGCCGGTTTCGCTTGTTTGCGTGGCGCCCGCCGAATAGGCGCGGGCGAGCGCGGCGCAACGTGGCGCACCATTACGATCTCTCGGGCGACCTCTATCGCCTGTTTCTCGATGAGGATCGGCAATATTCCTGCGCGTACTTCCCCCGGCCCGGCGTCAGCCTGGAGGAGGCGCAGGCTGCCAAAAAGCGCCACCTTGCCGCGAAGCTGCTGCTCGAGCCCGGTCAGCGCGTGCTGGATATCGGCTCGGGCTGGGGCGGTCTGGCGCTGACGCTCGCGGAAGAGCATGGCGCGGAGGTGCTGGGGGTGACGCTCTCGCAGGAGCAGCTTGAAGAGTCACGCCAGCGCGCGGCGCGCCGCGGTCTTGAGCGGCGCGTCCGGTTCGAGCCGCTCGATTATCGCGACGTACAAGGCCGGTTCGACCGCATCGTCTCCGTGGGCATGTTCGAGCATGTCGGCCCCGCGCACTACGACGCGTTCTTTGAGACGATGGCGCGCCTGCTGGACGATAAAGGCGTCGCCGTGCTGCACACGATCGGACGCATGGACGAACCCAACCGCGGCAACCCCTGGATCGAGAAGTACATTTTTCCGGGCGGGACAATTCCGGCGCTGTCGCAGATCGTCAGCGCGGTGGAGCGCTCGGGCCTGATGCTCACCGACGTCGAGACGCTGCGGCTGCACTATGCCGACACGCTGCGCGAATGGAGCAGGCGCTTTGCCGCCAATCGCGACAAGGCGCGCGCCCTCTACGATGAGCGCTTCTGCCGCATGTGGGAGTTTTATCTGGCCGGCGCCGAGGCCGGATTCCGCGAGGGCCAGCTGGTCGTCTATCAGCTGCAGCTGGCTAAAGACCGCCATGCCGTGCCGCTCACGCGCGACTACATCACCGATTTCGACCGCGCGCACCCGCAGGCGGCGCGCATCGCCGCGGAATGATGCGCGCTGAGCATTACATACTCGAAATCCACAGGCGCCGGCGGCTTGCTAGGATGCAGGCATGTGGCCGCATGGCTCACCTCAACCGCCGCTCGCGACGGAAGCGCCAACCTGCGCCGACCTGTTGGACGCCCATTGGAACGCGCTCCCGTTAAGTCGGCGGGCGCACATTCTTCTCTCCCTGGCTTGGCGGCTTTTGCGTGCGCCGGCGCGCGAGATCGCGTCAGGCATGCTTGTCCAAGCAGAAGGTGCGCGAAATGCGCTGAGGCGCCTGGTCCGCGGGCTTTCTGATGCCGCGGCCGCACTGCAATGGTCCATCACACCCAAGGGCCGCTACGCCATCGCGGATTTCATCGAGTCGTTGGCGACGTTTAGGGCCGCTCGCGCGGGATGGCCGATCATTGCGCTGATCATTTCGTTAGTGATGCTACGGGATGAGGATCGCACGCCCATCCGAAGCGAACCAGGGCATGAGATATCCGTTGTGGAGGCCGCGCGTCTCGCAAAGCGCATGCGTCCGCCTCCCTGTTACTTCGCCGATGGCGGAGTGTGGATCGACGATCACGGAACGCTTCTGCGTCCAGGACATAGAAACTACCAACGCCGCTACCAAGAGCTGTGCAGCCGCTGACAGTTAAAGGCTGATGATCGCTCCGCGACCGGCTTCGTCGCCGATGGCGATATGCTTGCCGTCAGCACTCCAAGCCAGCGCTGTGACGGCGCCTTCACCTGGTTCGTCCAGCTCCGCGCCGGCTTGATCCGCGAAGCGCACGATCGCCGCGGCGCCGTCGCTGTAGCCGATGGCGAGCACCTCTTCGCTGGGATGAAAGGCGACGGCGCTCACCAGCGCTTCGCGTTCGCCGGGCTGCAGCGGCGGCTTGCCCTGAGGCCCAAGCTTGCCAACGAACGGCCAGACGATGGCGGCGTTTGCGCCGGAGGTGGCGAGCCAACGTCCGCGCTTATCCCAGGAAAAACTTTTGGTCTTGGCCGGATAGCCGCTCATGCTGAGATCGGTTTTCTCCGGCATCCGCCAGCCGTGCAGGGCGTTTTCCTGCATCGCCGTGATGACGTAGTCGGCGTCGGGCGAGAGCGTGACGGCCAGGTGCGAACCGGCCCATTTGAGTTCCGCGCCCTTATCGTCCGCCATCAGCACATAGCGCAGCGTCGCACCGCCATAATGACTGGCTGCAAGACGCCGGCCCTTGGCGTCGAGCGCAAGTCCGCCAATCGTCGATGGGTAAGCGAAGCGATGCGCTTCTCTCCCTTCGCGCAGCACTACGGCCTCTTTGCCCGCGCTGGCGACGATCGCGCCGGAGGCCGCGCTGGCGATGAGATGGTCGATCCACTTGCGCAGCTCAGCGAGGGTCTGAGTATCGCCGGACGGGGCGACGGCGTTGACGCGCCCATCGTCGCCGCCAGTGACGAGGCGTTTGCCGTCGGGGTGCACGACGGCTGAAAGAATGGCGCCGTCATGCGCCGCGATGCGCCGCGCTTCGCTGTCCTGGCCCGCAGTCAGCACTGCGCCATCGCCTAACGCGAAGAGCGCTTCTTCGCCGATCCAATGCACAGCCGTCGCCGCCGCGCCTAGCGCCAGCCGCTTGCCGTGCGTGTAGACGCGCGCTGTCACGCCGCGCACGCGGCGAAGGCTTGCTCCAGTTCGGCGCGATCGAGATTGCGGCCGATGAAGACAAGCCGCGACGTGCGCGGTTCGCCGTCGCGCCAGTCGCGCTGGGTGTCGCCTTCGACGATCATGTGCACGCCCTGAACGACGAAGCGCTTGGGTTCGTCCGGGAACGCGAAAATTCCCTTGAGCCGCAGAATATCCGGCCCTCGGGCTTGGGTCAGGTCGTTCAGCCAGGGCAGCAGCTTCTGCGGATCGACCAGCTTGTCTGTCGAAAGAGCCACACTGGAAATGCCGGCGGCCGAGACGTGATCGTGCTCGTGATGGTGGTGATCGTGGCCATGGTGATCATGATCGTCGTGGTGCGCGCACGCTTCGTCGCAATCGTGATCAGGCAGAAAGTGCGGATCGATCTCGGTGATGCGGTCGAGTTCAAAGGCATGGAGGCCGAGAATGGCGTCGAGCGGGATGTCGCCGCGCGTCATGCGGTGCACGCGCGCGGTGGGATTGACGGCGCGAATGCGCCGCTCGACCTGGGCCAGCTCATCCTTGGAAACCAGATCGGTCTTGTTCAAGAGAATGACGTCGGCGAACGCGACCTGCTCGGCGGCTTCCTCCGATGCCTCCAATTGCTGGCGCGCATGCTTGGCGTCGACCACTGTGACGATGGCGTCGAGTTTCGTCCTGGCGCGCACGTCGGCGTCCACAAAAAACGTCTGCGCCACCGGCGCAGGTTTTGCGAGCCCGGTCGTCTCCACCAGGATGGCGTCGAACCGGCCTTTGCGCTTCATCAGCCCCTCGATGATGCGAATGAGGTCGCCGCGCACCGTGCAGCAGACACACCCATTGTTCATCTCGAACACTTCTTCATCGGCGTCGACGATGAGATCGTTATCGATGCCGATCTCACCGAACTCGTTGACGATGACGGCGTATTTCTTGCCGTGCGGTTCGGTGAGGATGCGGTTGAGCAGGGTGGTCTTGCCCGCGCCCAAGAAGCCTGTGAGCACGGTAACGGGGACAGGATCGGCCATGGCGCATAGATAGCTATTCCGGCCCCGAGCGCCAGCCGCTAGGCTGCCCTGCACAAGGTGGGGAAAAGTATGGCAGGCTGGAAACGCTGGGTGCTCCTAATCGGCGGCGGGCTGATCGCCGCCGCTTTGACGGGCGCGGGGCTCCTTGCGTGGCTGGTTTCACGCGTGGACGTTCGCACCGAGATCGAACGCGCCGTAGAAAGCGCCACAGGACGCGACGTCGTCATCGCCGGGGATGTAGGGGTGATCTATTGGCCCGTTCTCGGCGTCCGCGCTGGGGACATCACGATCGCCAATGTAGAAGGGGGCCGAGCCCCCGCTTTCATCGCGGCTGACGACATCGATGTCGGCATCGAGCTCCGCCCTTTGCTCGACCAGGAAGTGCATGTGCGTCGGCTCGTGTTGCAGCGTCCGCGCATCGCCTTGGAGATCGATGCCCAAGCGCAGCCAAATTGGATCCTCGCGCCCCGCACCGTCGAGGGCGCCCCGGCGCCTGCCGGCGAGGGCACGGTGGATGTAGCCCGGGCCCGCCTGCGCAGTATCCGCCTTAACGACGGAGAGGTCAGTTATTTCGATGCGCGGCGTGGGGAGGGTTGGCTGATCGGCGATGTCGATCTGCGCACCGCGCTGACCGCGCTCGACGCCCCTATGCGCGCGCACGGGACGATACGTTACAATGACCAGCGCGTCGAACTCGAGATGCAGATCGGACAGCCTGGAGCAGCGATGCGCGGGCAAGTCACGCCGATCAGCATCGATATTCGCAGTGAGATGGTCAACGCGGAGTTTGACGGACAAACCATCGCCGCTTCCGGCGAACTCGCCGGCACGATGCGCGCGAACGGGCCTAGCCTGCGCCGGCTCGCCGCCTGGGTAGGATCGCCGATTCAGGGCGGCGTCGGTTTGGAGCAGTTCGCTGTCACGGGCCGTCTCGGCGTCGGCGGCGGCGCATACCAGTTCACCAATGCCGGGTTTCAGGTCGATCTGGTGCGCGGCCGGGGCGATTTTGTGCTGACGGAAGCGCGTGGGAAACCGTATCTCAGCGGCCGTCTTGAACTTTTCAATTTCGATCTCAATCCGTACCTTGCCAGCCGACCCCCACCTGCGCCCGCCGACGCGCCGCAAGCGGCTGCGGCGACTGACCCCGGCGCATCGGCGACCGCGCAGATCGCCGCCGTCGAGGCGCCGCCGCGGGCCGTCGACGTGCTCGTGGCGCCAAGCCGAGAGCCGATCGATCTTTCGGGTTTGCACGCCATCAACGCCGATCTTGAAATCGTCACCGCCGCGGTGCTGGTGCAGCACATGCGTATCGATCGGGCGCGGCTCAATCTGGTGATCAACGAAGGCTACCTGGCGGCGACCTTACACAATGTTTCATTGTATGGCGGTTCCGGCAGGGGCCGGCTCGAAGTCGATGCGCGCGAGCCCGCGGGCCGAGTTGTCCAGGACCTGGCGTTCGATAATCTCAATGCACAACCCTTCCTGGCCGACGCGATTAACTTCCCGAACGTTGAAGGCCGACTGGAAGGGTCGCTGCAAATCCGCACTCAAGGGAGCAACCAGGACGAGTTTCTGTCCAATCTGGACGGCAGCGCGCATGTCGAGATCGTGTCTGGAACGTTGCATGGCGTCGATCTTGGAGGGGTGGCGACCACGATCCGCAACGCGTTGCGCGGCGAGCTGATCGCGCCTGAAGCTCGGACTGAATTCCAGGGAGCATCGGCGACGTTCGCGATCGCAGACGGCGTTTTCGCGAGCGACAATCTGAGCTTCAACACGGAGGATTTGCGGATCCCCGGCATCGGCCTTATCGATGTGCCGGGCCGACGGCTGGATTTGCGGCTCTCGCCGCGCTCGCCGCGCGGGGGCGTGGCCGCGCCGTTTTCGATAAGAGGTCCGTGGGGCAGTTTTTCCTACGCCAGCGACATGAACGATCGTGTCCTGCGCGAACTCACGCCGCGCGTGCGCGACGTGGAGGCGGCGGCGCGTTCGCCGAATTAAGGCGCTGGAGCGTCGCGTTCTGTCCTCGCGCGCGGCGCAGGGGCGTCGGCTTCGCCCAATCGGCGAGAGGCTGGTCCCTGCAAGACCTCTCCATCTGCAGAGAATTGTGAGCCGTGGCAGGGACAGTCCCAGCATTGCTCGAACGAATTCCAGTGCACAATGCAGCCGATATGCGTGCAGGTCGCCGACTGGACATGGAGTTCGCCGCCGGGATCGCGGTAGGCGGCGAGGATCTTGGCGCCATCACGCAAGAGCCCGCCTTCGCCTGGCTTGATGTCGTCTGCCGACGCCCTCGTCTTGGCAAGTACGTATTCGGTAAGGTTGGCCGCGACGTCCTTGTTCTCATCCAAATAGGTCAGCGCGCTCGAGACGCTCTTGCGTGACGGTTTGAACGTCTCTTCCCAGCGGTTCTCGCGACCCTCGATGAGGTCCGGGATAATGAGCCCCGCCGCTGCGCCCATCGTCATGCCCTGGCCGGAATCCCCGGTGACGACGAAAACGCGCCGGGCGCCGGGATTGCGGCCGATGAAGGGCAAATAATCCACCGGTTCGTAAACCTGGCCCGACCAGCGATGCGTGACATCGCCAAGGCCGGGAAACCGCGTACGCGCCCAGGCGTCAAGATTTGCGAAGCGGATCTCGGCGTTGTCCAGCATGCCGGTCTTATGATCCTCTCCGCCCACAATCAGATAATCGCTGCGCGGCCCCGGCTGAATTCTGACGTAATGATAGGGGTCCTGCGTATCCCACAAAAGCGCGTCGTGGACCGCGTTGGCGGCGGTCTCGAAGGCCATGGCGTAGGTGCGGTAGGGCGCCTGCTTTGTGTGGATGGCGACACGATCGTTGAACGGCGTGTTGGCGGCGATCACCACGTACGCGGCGCGAACCGTAGCGCCGTGCTCCAACGTCACCTCAGCATGATCTTCGTGCTCTTCCACATCGACGATGGGCGAATCGGCGAAAAGGCGGCCGCCTCGCGACCTGATGGCGCGCGCCAGGCCGGCCAAGTATTTCAGCGGATGAAGACGGCCCTGATCTGGAAACCGCAAGGCGCGGTCGGTGTCGACGCCAAGAATCGGGGCGCGCTCGGCCCACTCGACGACCATGCCCGCATCCCGGGCGCCATCGTACTCTTCATCGAGAAGTTCGCTTTGGCTCTCCGTGTGCGCAAAGAAATAGCCGTCGACGCGCGCAAAATCACAATCGATGTTCTCAGTGCGAACGATCGCTTCGATGCTGTCGATAGCCGCGCGTTGGCTCTCAGCAAAGTGGCGCGCGTCGTCGCGATTACGGCGCTTGATGAGTTCGTAATAGAAATCGTCAAGCGCGGAGGCGAGGTGCGCCGTGGTGCGCGCCGTCATGCCGCGCCCGATGCGGCCGCGATCAAACACCAACACCTGGTGACCGCGCCGGTTGAGCGCATAAGCCACGGACAAGCCGCTGATGCCTGATCCAATCACCACGACATCAGTCGAGATGTTCAGCTGATCAAAGACGTCCGGCTCAATTTCCGGCGCATCGTCCAGCCATAGCGGGCGGCTGCGTTCCTCGTTGACGTTCATCCGGGCTCCTTTGTCCGGTGAACGAGGGCGCCCGAAGTCCCGTTCCGCGCCGTGGACAGGGCGGGGTGACGCGGCTATAGACCCTCGCTCCGCGGCGGCCGACGAGCCGCAGGCCGGACGCCTGGGTAGCTCAGTTGGTAGAGCAGCGGATTGAAAATCCGCGTGTCGCTGGTTCGATTCCGGCCCCAGGCACCATTTTTTCCCACCCCCGCATGCGCAGCGTTTAATCGAATTGCGCCGCCTCGCATCCGCCGGTGGTGCGATGAATGCCGACCGTGCCCTGTGCGGATTGGCCGAGCGCCAAGAGGCGACTGGTCTGACCCGGGGAGAGGGTGAAAACGTGCCATGAGCCGTAGTTCGACCGATAGCCGACGCACACTGTGCCCGAGCTCTGGTTGACGCCCCAAAGTTCCAGCGTGTCGTTGATGGAGTCTGTCATGTACATCGGGTCCCGCACAGTGCGGACCTCCGCGTAGGCGGACCCGTCCGACAAACTGGCCACCTGCTGGCGTTCCACGGTCATTGTCTGGCACGCGGCCAAGCAGGCGGCGGCAGCCGCCAACGCGAGTAGTCGTTTCATTGTCCCCCTCCGTGCGAAAGCGATTCGCCGCACGAACTTTATGCGACGCGCAGCAGCGACGGAATGCGGCGTTCACCACAGATCGATTTCTGGCCGGTTTGTGGCGCACCCATCCGATCCGACCGTTCCACCCCTTGCCTCCAGGCCCTGCGGAACGAAATACTACCTGCACCCTTATGCGCAGAGCTGGAGGCAGGATCATGTGCGAACTTCATGGCGGCGTGGACAGCGGGCTTGCCCGTACGCCGACGCTAGGCCGGCGAGACCTGCTGCGCGGCGCGGCGGCGACGGCGGCAGTAGCGGTGGCGGGGGCCTGCACGACGCCCAACCCGGAAACGGGGCGCGACCAGTTCATCATCATCGATGACGCACAATTGCAGCAGGCTTCGTTGCAGGCATGGGCGCAAATGCGCCAGCAAGTGCCGACCTGGAACAACGCCACGGCGCAGCGCCGGCTCGAGACCATCGGGCGGCGCATCGTCAACGCGGCCGGCCGCGGCAATCAGAGCTGGGAATTCGTTCTGTTCAACAGCGATCAGAAAAACGCCTTTGTGCTGCCAGGCGGACAGGTGGGATTCTATCGCGGGCTCTATGAGATCAGCGAGCGCGACGATTGGATCGCGACCGTGCTGGGGCACGAAGTCGGCCACGTCACCGGCCGGCACGCCGCCGAACGCTACAGCCGCGAAGTTGCGACGCAGACCGCGTTGCAGGTTGTCGGCACCCAGGTGGAGAGCCAGCTCGCGATGGCTGCGCTCGGCCTTGGCGCGCAAGTGGGCGTGAGCCTGCCGTTTTCGCGCGAGCAAGAGGCGGAAGCCGACATTCTCGGTCTGCGCTATATGCGCGCCGCCGGTTACGATGTGCGTCAAGCGATTCCATTCTGGCAGCGCATGCAGGAAGGCGGCGGTTCGCGCCCGCCGGCATTTCTCTCGACGCACCCAGACCCGGACAACCGCATCCAGCGCATACGCAACTATATTAACGAGCAAGGCTGGGGTCCGGTCTAAGTTGCGTCGCGGCGGGGCTTCGGGCTGCCTTGCTTCAGCCAGAGCGCGGCGCTAGGTTCCGCGCCCCACGTAGTGCCGCCTTAGCTCAGTTGGTTAGAGCGCCGGATTGTGGATCCGGAGGTCCCTGGTTCGAGCCCTGGAGGCGGTACCAGCCTTTGCCGCGCGAAGCGAAGGCTGCCCCGCGACGGCCAAGGGGCCGAGGCGGACCGGTGCCTTCGCGCGCAAGGGCGAGGCGCCTCTTGGCTCCTGACCAATCTTTTCCCTCCATTCAGCTGAAAAGCGCGCATGCACGTTATGCAGCCTATGCCGCGCACGCCCGCGGGTACGCGTTTCGCTCATTGGATGGTGAAGACGGCTATCTGTTCGAAGTGCGCGACGGCGCGCGACGCGCAATCTTCGCGGCCGGCGCCGGCTCTCCCTATGCCCTGAATGATGTGCGCGCGGCTTCGATTGCGCGCGACAAGGCGTTCTGCGCCGAAGTGCTGCGCCAAGCGAACGTGCCAGTGTTGCCAGGCGAGGTGTTCTTCGTGACGACACGGTGGCGGGACATGCGGGGCGACGGCCGCGAGCCCGAAGACGCGCTCGCTTATGTGGAGCGCGCGGCTCTCCCAATTTTCTGCAAACCCATCTCGGCTTCGAATGGTCTCTATGCTGAGGTGATCGAAAGCGTCGACGCCTTCGTCGAGTACATGAGCCGTGTCGCTCGCGAGCATTTTGCCATCCTGATCCAGCCCCATGTACGCGCCGATGAATATCGGGTGTTCGTTCTGAATGGGCGCGCGCTCTTTTCGTATCGAAAGGCTCCGCCGAGCGTGACCGGCGACGGCGCCAGCTCCGTGCAGACGCTGATCGAGGCTCACGCCGTTCGGCACGGCTGGCGCGTCGACGAGCGCAGGGTGTTCCAGGATGCCGGATCCGGCTTCGGAACGAACGATGTTCCGGCTGCTGGTGAGCGCGTGGCGCTCAGCGGTCCTGCCAACCGCGCGGCCGGCGGCGGCGCCGATCATTTCTTGGACGGAGCGCCCGAAGCGATGGCGCGCGTTGCACTCGATGCGACTGCGGCGATCGGCCTGCGCCTTGCGGCCGTGGACATGTTCGCGGCGGAGGACGAGCGGTTTGTCGTGATCGAGGTCAACTCCAATCCCATGATCGCTACGCTGGAGGACCACGGGCGCTGGGATCTTATTGAGCAAATCTGGCGCGCGAACTTTGAAGCGGCGCTCAAATGAGGCTCTGGCGTGTTCCTTACCCTAGATTTGGTCAAGGGCCCGGCCTTGAGCGCGTATCAGCCATCGCCGCTCAGTTGGGCGTCGACCTCGCGCGCTTCGGAGAGGCGGGTGCTGTCATCGTCGGCAGTAACGGCAAAGGCTCGACCGCGGCGATGACCGCCGCCCTGCTGCGGCGGAGCGGCGCGGTCGTCGGACTCTTCACGTCGCCGCATCTGTTAGACCTCAACGAACGCTTCCGCATCGACGGCGAAGACATCGCCGACGAGGAATTGCAGCATCATTGGGACCGCGTGAGCGCCGCCGCGGAGGTGATGGGTAAGACCGAGGAATTGGGCGGATTCGAGTTTCTCTTTCTTGTCGCCGCCGACTGGTTTGCATCGCGCGCATGCACACACACCGTGTGGGAGGCCGGCATTGGCGGTCGCCTGGATCCTGTAAGGCTGATCGAAGCCAAGCGCCTTGCGCTCACCTCGCTCGACCTCGAACACACGCAGCTCCTCGGGGCGACGCTTGAGGAGATCGGGCGCGATAAGATCGAGGCGGCGCCCGCCGGCGCGACCTTGTACGCCGCAGCCACATCCGCGCACGAAAGCCTGGCCCGCCACTGCGCTGAGCGCGGCGTGCGCTATGTCTTGACGCCGCCATACCTTGGCGCCGGCGTGCCCTTGCCGGGCGCACATCAGCATCAAAATGCAGCGCTCGCGCTGAGCATCGCCACGTCCATAACAGAGTTGGACGCAGACACGTTGGCGCCGGGATTCGCGGCGACACGGTGGGCAGGCAGGCTTGAAATGCTAAGCACAGAGCCAAGGATTGTGATTGATGTCGGCCACACGCCCGACGCCATTCGCGCAGCGCTGGATGGCTTAAGGGAGATGTGTGGCGAGCGCAGCGCCGTGCTTGTGTGCGGCGTTTCACAGGATAAAGACGCGGCCGCGATCGTCGGCGCACTGGCGCCGGCTTTCTCCACAATCATCTGCGCCGCCGCCCGTCACAAGGGGATGCCAGCACCGCAGATCGCGGCGCACGCCTCGGCGGCGAATCCACAAGCGGAACTCGTGGTTGCAGAGAATGTTGCCGATGCCCGCCGCCTTGCTCTTGCCCGCGCGCAGGCCGAGGGGCTGGTCTATGTGGCGGGCGGCTTTTTTCTCGCCGCGGAGTTCAAGGCGCTCCATCTCGGCCGCGATCCCGCCACACTGCACTTCTTTTGACGCGCGTGTGCCGCTATGAAGGCTGCTGCGGGGACGTAAATGCCAAGAACGCTGTTCGAGCACCTATCGCCCGACACCGGTCCAAAGCGCATTCTCGCGCTGGACGGCGGAGGCGTGAAAGGCATGCTGACGCTTGGCATGCTCAAGCCGCTCGAGAGCGAACTGCGCCGCCGGGCGGGGGGTGACGGCGCGTTTCGCCTTTGCGATTACTACGACCTGATCGGGGGCACCTCCACCGGCGCTATTATCGCTACCGGTCTTGCGCTTGGTCTGAGCGTCGACGAATTGATCGAACTTTACATGCGCATCGGCCCGGATGTGTTCGGCCGTACCGCCGGCGACGGCATTTTCCTGCAATGCAAGTTCGAGTCAAAAAAGCTGCGGCGCGCGCTGCATTCCGTGCTTTCGACCAAAACGTTGGGATCGCAGGACCTGAAGACGGGCCTGGCCATTCATGCGAAGCGCATCGATACCGGATCGGCCTGGGTAGTCACCAATCATCCACTGGGAGTCTTTTACGACCCTCCCGCCGATAGCGGCATTTATCCCAACAAGCGCTACCGGCTCGTCGATCTGGTATTGGCCAGCACCGCAGCGCCGACCTTCTTCGACGAGGTGGTCATCGATGTTGCATTCGATGAGAAGCGCAGGCCCACGCAGAGAGGTTACTTTGTAGACGGGGCGGTGAGCGGGAACAACAATCCCAGTATGCAACTCTTTCTGTTGGCGCTCGCGCCACCCTACAAATTCGGCTGGAAGACGGGCGCCCGCAATTTGATGATGACGTCTTGCGGCGCGGGCGCGCGCCGACCCGCCATAGGCGGAAAAGAGTTTCAAGGATTGCCGCCGGGCCTGCGCGGCGTGCACGCGCTGCGCGCCATGGTGTACGACACCCAGATGCAAGGCGTGATGATGATGCAGGCATTATCCGAGCCGAAAAAGCCGTGGCTCATCAACGCAGAGCTGGGCGACATGGCCGGCGTTTCCATCGCGGGAGAGCCGCTGCTGGATTACCAACGTCTCGACGTGCCGCTCGACACCAAGCCGAAGGTAAAAAAACGCGGGGACCCGGCCCCGCCTGCGACCTATCTCGAACGTCTGATCGGACGGGAACTGGATTCCGATACGCTCGAAGCGCTGGATCTCATGGATAACGGCAAGCGGGACAATATGGATTTGTTGCTCGAGATTGGCGTTGCGGTAGGCAGAACATTCGTCGATGGGCACTACCCCGATCCCAATTTCGATCTGCCGGAATGGCGCCCGGCCTGAGCGGGGAAAAGGTTTGCCTTTTCCTAAGCGCGAGCTGTTAGGCTAGGGAATGGCCGCGAAACGCCCCGCGAGAAAAGCCGATCCGATCGCAACGGCAGCTGTCGAATACTTTTCCGCGCGCTCGCACGACGCTTGGCGGCGCAATCTGTTAAAAACCAATCCTGAGCAGAAGGGAAAGCCGCGCATGCGGCTGCGCGGCGGCGTTATGGTTGACGTCAACCAACCCTGGTCGCGGCTGCATCCCAAAGCTCAGACTGACAATAAACGGGCCGCCTACGACGCTTACGAGGCCGTTTGCAGACACCCGGACGACCGCGAAGCCGCTGCGGCGCGTGTCCACGCGCACTGGATCAGACGCAACAAACGCGACCCGAACCAGCCGAAGGAGCTGTTCAAACCCTACGCAGAATTGTCCGAGGTCGAAAAAGACAAGGATCGCGCCCACGTTGACCGCATGAAGGCCGCACTGGCCGCAGTCCGACGGCAGAAGGACGCCAAGCCTGCGAAGACGCGCAAGCCTAAGCGGACGACGGCGCGCACCGCCGTGGAGGTTGACACTCGTGTCTGGCGCCGGCTCGAGACTGCAGCGGAGGGGCTTTCCGCGGCTCTCGGCCGTAAAGTTGCGCCGGAAGCGCTGCTCGCTGCCGGCGCCGAGGCGATGATCGCCTTGAGCAAGTCGCTTGGTGGAGCTGCGCGCGCGAAAAAGACCTGAGCCGCATCGCGCCCCGGGTTGCGCCTCGCACTATTTGCGCGGAAATAAGCCATGAAATCCGTCGTCATCGTCGGTGCGGGCGTCGTCGGCCTCTTCTGCGCCGTGCGGCTTGCGCAAGCTGGCGCGCGCGTTACCGTGCTCGAAGCTGAGAGCGAGGATCTCAGTGTATTTGGCCCCGGTGCTTCCGCAGCCGCCGCAGGCATGCTCGCCCCGTTAGGCGACGCACGTCACGACCCGATAGCGTTCGCCTCTTTCGATCTTTGGCGGCGGCTCGTTAGCGGCGCCGAATGGGCCGACGGCGTACGCTTCGATGGTGGGGTTCTCGTTGCGGCGGACGAAAGAGCAGCGGACGCTGTACTGGAGCGCGCCCGCGCTCTGGGGCGCGACGCCGAGCGCATGGACCCGGCGCGATTCCGCAAGCGCACCGGACTGCGCGCCAAGCTGACGCATACGATATTTGTCCCGGACGAGGGCGTGGCCGATCCGCTGCGCGTGCTCACCGGGCTCATTATGCAGGCCCGGGCGCATGGCGTAATCGTGGAATTCAACCGCGAAGCCGCCCATGTAAGCGGCAACGCAGTTACAGCCTACGAAGACGACGCCGTCTACGAAGCGGACGCGATTGTGCTGGCGTGCGGGTTCTGGGGTGTGTCGAGGCTTGCCGCGTTCGCGCCGGCGCTCAGGCACATAGCTCCCGCGAAGGGCCACCTTGCGCCCATCGCGCTCGATCAGCCGCTCTGGCCGAATTTGCGGGCGCCCAACTTCTATCTTACGCAGCGGCGTGGAGATGTAGTGCTGGGCGCCAGTCTGGAGATGGACCGTTTCGATCGACGCGTGGATCACACGCGTGTGGAGGAATTGTTCGCGGCCGCCAGAGCACTGTTACCCGGCGAGGTGCAGGCGGCCGGTCCCGCCTGGACCGGCGTTCGCCCAATGTCGCCTGACGGATTGCCGCTGATCGGCCCATCCGGAAATGTGTTGCTTGCAGCCGGCCATTCGCGCAACGGCTGGCTCTTGGCGCCCATTACCGCGGAGATCATTACGGCTTATGTGTTGGGCGCCGAGATTCCTTACGAATGGGCGGCGTTGTCGCCACAGAGGTTCGAGACCCCATGACCTTCGCCATCGAACTGACCGAAGAGCAGACAGCCATCAAGCATGCGATCGAAGAGATTTGCGCCAAGTATGACGATCATTATTGGTTGAAGACGGACGAGAGCGGAAAATTCCCAGAAGAATTCGTTGCCGATATTGCGCAAGGCGGATGGCTCGGCGTCGCCATGCCGGAAAGCGTAGGCGGCGCAGGTCTCGGTCTGACCGAAGCGGCGCTGATGATGCAGACGGTGGCGCAGTCCGGCGCCGGCTTTTCCGGCGCAAGCGCCATCCATCTCAATATTTTCGGACTCATGCCGATCGTGAAGTTCGGCACGCCCGAACAGCAGCAGCGTTTCCTACCGCCGGCGATGGATGGACGCGACAAGGCGTGCTTCGCCGTCACCGAACCCAACTCCGGGCTGGATACTGCGAGCCTGGAAACGCGGGCGGAACGCACCAATAGCGGTTATCGCATCCGCGGCCGGAAAATCTGGACCACCAATGCGCAGCGGGCGAACAAGATTCTGTTGATCGCGCGCACGACGCCGAAGGACGAGGCCAAGCGTCCGACGGATGGGCTCTCGCTCTTCTATGCGGATTTCGACCGCTCCAAGATCGAAGCTCAGCCGATCCCAAAAATGGGCCGCAAGGCCGTGGAGTGCAACACGCTCTTTATCGAAGATCTCGAAGTCTCAGACGCGGATCTGATCGGCGAGGAAGGGCAGGGCTTCAAGATTTTGCTGAGCGGGCTTAATCCGGAACGAGTGTTGTTTGCCGTTGAGGCGATCGGTCTCGGGCGCGCGGCGCTGAAGCGCGCAGCGCAATACGCCAAGGAACGCGTCGTGTTCGGCCGGCCGATCGGACAGAACCAGGGCATCCAGCATCCGCTGGCAAAGGCGTGGGCCGATCTCGAAGCCGCGAACCTCATGGCGTTCAAGGCGGCGGCGCTCTACGACGCTGGCAAGGAATGCGGCGCCGAGGCGAATGCCGCGAAGTATCTCGGCGGCGAAGCGGGCTTCCGTGCGTGCGAGGCCTCCGTGCTGGCGCATGGCGGCATGGGCTATGCGAAGGAATACTTTGTCGAGCGCTATTTCCGCGAAGCCATGATCGCCCGCATCGCGCCGGTCTCGCGCGAGATGATCCTCA